>NZ_PEBA01000012.1:0-331396 GCF_002734235.1 Sphingobacterium sp. 1.A.5 | reverse complement strand
GTTTTATAGATTTGCTGTATTTAGTGAAAAGAGGGAGAGCCTAGGGCTGTCTTAGTAGCTTTTTTAGCATACTGATTTTTAGAGATGGCCTTCCTCTTTTTCGCTTCCTAAGACAGAACAGAATGTAAGGCGGAATTACAGTCCAGCTTGAATATCCATCAGGAGACAAGTCCAAGGGAAGTTTCACTATTGATTTTTCAGTTTCACATCAAAAAATTAACATGAAAACACTCAAGCAGGTCGTTGGCATTGACGTCGGTAGTAAGGAACTGGTCGTATGCTTTGGCAAGATCTTTTCCAATCTGGATAAAAAGCTGTGCCAATATGGTAATTTCCGAAACTCGGATAAAGGTTTGATAAAGCTTTACGAATGGGTACAAACCCATACCTGTGAGGATAGTCCTCTTCATTTTGTCATGGAGGCTACAGGCGTTTATCACGAAAAGCTAGCCTATTTTCTGGAAAGCAAGGGGTGCAATATCAGTATTGTCCTGCCAAACAAGATCAGCAACTATTTCCGTACCTTAGAGATCAAGACGATAACGGATAGTACCTGCTCGGAAGCTATCACCTTATTTGGCCTGGAGCGCAACCTGGAGTTGTGGCGCAAGCCAGACCCCACCTATAAGCGTTTGAAGCAGCTGACCCGGGAGAGAGACCAATTGGTACAGGAACGTACTGCTGTCAAGAACCAGCTACATGCAGAACAGGCAGAGGCAGAACCCAATGAAAACTCTATAGGACGGATAAAGGAACGCATAGCAGTACTGCAAAGACAGGAAAAGGAAATAATGACCGAGTTAAAGCTCATTGTTAAGGAGAGTTCCTTACTCAAAAAACAAACAGATAACCTGACCACAATCCCTGGAATTGGACTGCTGACAGCAGTAACAGTATTGGCAGAAACGAATGGATTTGAGATGATCCGAAATAAAAAGCAACTGGTAAGCTATGGCCATAAGGCATGATGAACATTATTCTAATACATTTACAAGGCTTGTTTCAAGAAATGGCATCAAAATGAAAGCAGCAGTAGCTGTGCAAAGGAAACTTCTAGAGCTGATGTTTATAATTTATAAAAACGAACAGCGGTATGATCCACAATACCATCTCCAAAAGTATCAGAACGAAAAAGTAGATACAAATTAGGGCGGCCAAAAACGGCTACCCTAAACAGGCTGGCAATAGACCGCCTAAAACCCGAAATTACAAAAAAAAGATAAAATTGACTTGTATATTAACACAGAATCTAAGAATTTAGGCAGGCTTTTATTTTTATAGAATATTATTTGTTAGAATCTTTCGAATTGCGAGAAGAAGAAGTTTCCTTCGATATCTGCGTTTTCGTCAGAGTCTGATCCATGGATTGCGTTAGCATCGATAGATTTTGCGTATTTGTTACGGATAGTTCCTTCTTCAGCTTTTGAAGGGTCAGTAGCACCGATCAAAGTACGGAAGTCTTCTACTGCGTTTTCTTTTTCCAAGATAGCAGCTACGATAGGACCTGAAGTCATGAATTTTACTAAATCACCATAGAAAGGGCGTTCTTTGTGTACTGCGTAGAAGTTTCCAGCATTTACTTCGCTCAATTGAATGTACTTCATAGCAACGATTTTGAAACCGCCAGCGATAATGTCGTTCAAGATAGCACCAGTGTGACCATTTGCAACCGCATCTGGCTTAATCATTGTGAATGTTCTGTTTGTAGCCATTTTACTCTTAAATTTTTGCAAAGGTAGGGAATAGATTTGAGATGTGAGATATGAGATATGAGAAAATTGTCCTTCGACTCCGCTCAGGAACCACCCTTCGGCTCCTGGTTTCGACTCCGCTCAACCAACGCAGGGACCGGTTATTTGGTGTTTAGGATTCTAAAGTATTCTTCGCGGTATTCTTTTGGGGTTTTGCCTGTAATCTGTTTGAATTGTTTGTTGAAGTTTGTGAGCGAGGGGAATCCGCTCTCATAGCTGATCGATTCTATTGAGTGGGATTCATCTTCCAGCCTTTTGCACGCAAAACTTATCCGTACTTCCTTAACAAAGTCTGAAAAAGAGGTGTTCATCCTGGTTTTGAAATACCTGCTAAAGGAGGTTTGCGTCATGTTGGCGATATCAGCTACTTCCTCGAGCCTAATTTTGGAATTGAAGTTTTTCATGACATAGTCGTAGACCTCATGGATCCTGTTTGCTTCCGACTCTTTAAAGGCGATCGCTTCCAAGTCATTCAGGAAATGCAAGTCTGAAGAATTCGCGATTTTATCCAATATTTTCAGAAACAATATCACACTGTCCACTCCATCTGTTACAAGAAGTTTTTCGAGCATGCTTCCAACCTCATCTCTGGTCTTTCCAACGATGTGCAGACCCTGGTTGCTCATGTCAAATAGGATCTTGATTTTTTGGAACTCCTGCTTCAGGTAGACACTTTCCCCCAAGATTTCCTTGTTGAAATATATAACTATGACCGTTGTTGCATTCGGTATTCTATGCTGAAAATAGGAATCGTGGCTTTTCCAGACATGGGGCAAATGGGGCCCTATCAATACCATGTCACCATCACTGAACGGATTCAAGCTGTTTCCGACAAATCTGTTTCCGGATCCTTTCATGACATAGGAGAGCTGAAATTCAGCGTGGCTGTGCAAGGTGGGGTCGAAGTAGGGTTCTATATTTTTTTTAATAACAAAACACTTGCTCGTTGGAATAAGCGGTTTGGATATAACGTGTCTTACTGTCATAACTCTTTGTCTATAATAAGGTTAACAAATAATGATATAATTCATCTAGTATTTGATAATATACAACCTTATTTATGGTATAATAAGCTTTATATTTGGTTTAACAATTATAATCAAATTCCTAAACCAAATGAAAAGTTATTTCTCACGGATACTCTTATTTGCACTTATTTTTATTTACTCATGTTCAAAAGAACAGCCACGGAGAGCTGAGGTTTTATTTTTTGGGACCGGACATGAGAGTTCCTCCAACTATGCCACTTGGTTAGCAGTAGAGCTGTTCAAAACTGGCGTAAATTTAACTTATACTACCAATTTAGAAGATATGAATACCGAATATTTAAATAAATATGACGGTGTTGTCTTATTAGTTAATGAACAAGAGCTTGATCCTGAGCAGAGTTCTGCCTTAGAGGACTATCTAGAGGATGGCCATGGCCTGGTTTCCATGAACACGTCGGCCAATTCATTTACCAAAGAACAATGGTATCAAGATTTGGTCAAAGGTGGTTATGAAAACAAAGGTGAGGGTGCTGCGAATGTAACATTTGCTGATTCTTCGGTGGTGATCGGTAACAAGTATCCTGATTTAAAGGTAGTAGACGAATTATATCAATTTAAGAATAATAAAGAGGCTAAATATGAATTGGCAGTTTCCAATAATGGCAAAGGAAATCAATCTTATATGTGGGCAGATGAAGTTGGTCGTGGCCGGTTCTTTTATTCGGCAATTGGGGGCAAAGATGCTACCTGGAAAAATTTGAGTTTCTTAAGGGTTCTTTCAGAAGGTATCTGGTGGACCTTGGGGCCGAAAGTCAAGAATTTGGTTGATGAGCTAAAGATTCCGAATGTGAGCATTTATGCAGATACTATTGCAGATTTCACAGCGCGATATGGTGTTCCTAAAATGCAAGATCCATTAGAGAGCTCAGAGTCGATGAAATTGATTCAGAAGCCTGTAGACTTTGAACTTAAATTGTTTGCTTCGGAGCCCAATATTGTTAATCCCATTGCGATGAGTTGGGACCACAGGGGAAGGCTATGGGTGATTGAATCGGTAGATTATCCGAATAGTTTTGCTGATGGTGGAAAGGGTAATGATAAAATCAAGATTTGCGAAGATACAGATGGCGATGGGGTCGCTGATAAATTTACTGTTTTTGCTGACAGCTTGAATATTGGGACAAGTTTGACTATTATGAATGATGGTGTTCTGGTCGCTATGGCTCCAGATTTCTTGTTCTTAAAGGATACCAACGGAGATGATAAGGCTGATGTTAGGGAGGTTTTCATGACGGGTTGGAGCAAGCATGACACACATGCCGGTCCATCGAACTTACAATATGGTTTTGACAACAAGATCTGGGGCGTGACGGGATATGCAGGATTTGACGGAGAGATCAAAGGAGTTCCCCATAAGTTTGGTCAGGGAGTTTATCGGTTCAATACTGATGGTTCAGGTTTTGAGTACTTGGCTACAACGAGCAATAATACCTGGGGTTTGGGAATAAGTGAAGATAACAATGTCTTTATTTCTACTGCCAACAATACACATAGTGCTTTTTACTCTTTGCCTGAGCGTTTCTTGCAGAGGAGAGTTTTTGAAAGTAAGCCTGGTTCCCTTGTGAATGCTGTGCAGAAGATTGATGGTCATTATGATGTCCACGCTCTTACACCTAATTTAAGACAGGTTGATGTTGTTGGAGGTTTTACTTCTGCTGCTGGCCATCAGATGTATACAGCACGTGAATTTCCAAAATCCTATTGGAATAGGATTGCTTTTGTAACGGAACCTACAGTTCGTTTAGTTCACAATGCGATCATTGATCCTGAGGGCGCTGGATTCAAAGAAAGTGATGGTTGGAATTTATTGGCGAGTTCGGATGAATGGTTTGGTCCATTGGCAGCTGAGGTAGGTCCGGATGGTGCCGTATGGGTTCTGGATTGGTATAACTTCATAATCCAGCATAATGTCTTTGTTCCTGCACAAGCCCCATCTGAGAAGGTACTTCCATTTGTTGAGCAACCTCATGGACAAGGGAATGCCTTTGAAAGCGATTTAAGGGACAAGAAATTCGGTAGGGTATATCGAGTTGTTTATAAAGATGCAAAACATAATGAATCTTATAAATTATCTAAAGATGATCCAAAAGAGCTGATTAAAGCATTAAAGAGCAAGAATAAATTTTGGCGTATGCATGCGCAACGCTTATTAGTTGAGCGTCAGAAAACTGATGTCAGAGGTGATCTGATCAAATTAATCAACGACGATAGTAAAGACGAGATTGGTCTGAATCCAGCAGCTATCCATGCTATTTGGACAGCAAAAGGTTTGGGATTACTAAAAGATAAGAATGTGTTGGATGCTGTGATGCAAGCATTAAATCATCCATCTGCAGGCGTAAGGAAGGCTGCCGTTCAAGCACTGGAATTGGACAACAATACCATCAAAGAAATTGCTAAGTCTAATATTTTCAAAGATGAAAATCTAAACACTCGTTTAGCTGCATTTGTAAAGATCGCGGAGAGTAAACCAATTGATGGAGTTTATGAAATATTGGTTTCCTCGTTAAAGGATACAGTAAACCAAAATGACAGATGGCTATCTCCTGCATTGTTCGCTGCGGTACAGACCAATGAGGAGCTATTTAGGAAAAATGGTTTTCATGATATGTCTACACCATATTTAACGACCCTTTCCCATCATTTAATTCAAGAGACCTATAAGATCGATCGCCGAAGAAGGATGCAATTTTCACCTGATATTAAAAATAAGGATATCATTGTCCAGGTTCAATTACAGAAGACAGAGGGAAAACCATTTAACGGTTTGATCTTGGGACAGGGTGATTCGAAGGAAGGGTTTGCTCTATATACAGAGAACAACAAGGTTTACTGGCAGATCAATGCTTCTGGCAGGAAAGAAATTGTGTCGAGTCCGGGCGTTATTCCAGACAACAGCGTAATCAGGGCAGAATTAACCAAAGAAAACGGAATGTCTCTGTATGTCAATTCAAAATTAGTTGCTTCAAATAAAGGGATATCCATTTTTGCGAATCCTTTGAACTTCTACCTTCGTTCGGGTCAAGATTTTGAGGCACCGTTTGAATTGCATACTTATGGTCAAGGTTCGGAATTCACAGGAAATATAAATGAGTTAATCGTAAATCTAAAACCTACTACCCATGTTCATAGGCATGCTGGCATGGACATGGGTACTTCTGAGGAAAATGTTAAGCCAACCTCTACCATTGTTATCAAAGCTGTGAAGGATCTGATGCAATATGATAAGCGCACCATTGCAGTTACCGCTGGCACCGATGTGACTTTGGTGTTTGAAAATACAGATGCTATGATGCACAATCTACTGATTATTAAGCCTAATAGCTTGGAGTCTGTAGGGAAAGCTGCTGACGAGATGCTGAAGCTTAACAATGCGATGGAAAAATCGTATGTACCTGATAATCCGAATGTTTTATTTCACACGAATTTGGTAAACCCAGGTGAGAGTTTCACCTTAAAATTCAAAGCGCCGAAAGAAGCTGGAGATTATCCATATGTCTGCACATTCCCAGGGCATTGGCGTGGGATGAACGGAATAATGAAAGTTGTCAATAAATAAATATCTAGAATATGAGAAATACCTATTTAGTAATTGTTGCAGGAATGATCCTGATGTTGTTTAGTTCAGAACTATTCGCACAAGCCGTAGTAAAGTCAGGTAAGCCAAAGAAAGTTTTGATGGTTGGCGGGGGTTCATCTCACGATTATCAACGTTGGTACAAAAATGAAGACGCCAAATTTTTGGATTCCTTTGATCACTTGGACGTTCAATATACTGAGAATACGGATTCTATTGCTCATTATTTAAAGAGCACAGATTTGTTGGTTTTGGTTAACAATCAAGAAATCGCCGCACCTTCAAAGGTGGCTATAGAGAAGTTCATTCAAAAGGGAAAACCTATGATCATGATGCATGCTGCGGTATGGTATAATTGGAATGATTGGCCGAAATACAATTTTGAATATGTGGGTGGTGGCAGTAAGAGTCATGAGAAGGTTCAAGAATTTAAAAACTTGGTCGTGAACAATGGGCATGCTATTACAAAAAATGTAAGTCCACAGTTCAATTTTCAGGATGAGCTGTACCGTCACGAACCTGATCCTGCTGGCAAAGGTATAGATGTTTTGGTAATCGGTGAGTCTTTGGAAACGGGCAAGGTTTATCCTGCGGTTTTTACTGTTAACCATCCAAAGTCTAGGTTAGTAGGTATCACGCAAGGTCATGACCAGCATAGTCACCTGAACAAGGACTACAAGGCCATTTTAATTAATTCTGTCAATTGGGCATTAAAACTTTAAACCTTAAAATATATTATGAAGAAGATCACAGTTGTAATTGTAGGAATGGGATTTGGTAAGGAATTTATACCGATCTATCAGCAGCACCCAAACATTGAGGCGGTGGGTATTTGTACAAGAAATCCGGAGACCTTGCTAGAATTGAAGGAAAAGTTCAATTTAAGCGATGACCTAATTTTCACGGACTTTGAGGAGGTTGTTAAGCGTGAGGATGTGGATGCTATCCACGTTGTCACTCCGGTTCCCGAACATGCAAAAATGACCTTAGCTTCATTGAATGCCAATAAACATACTGCCTGTACTATCCCTATGGCGATGACAGTTGAGGATTGTAAGGCTATCGTGGAGGCGAAACGTAAAGCTAACAAGGTGTATATGATGATGGAAACCGCATTGTATACGAGAGAATTTCTATATGGTCTTAAATTGGCAGAGAGTGGTCAATTAGGTAGGATTCAATTTGTAAGGGGGTCGCATATCCAAGACATGAGTATGGAAGGATGGGCGGAGTACTGGAAAGGTTATCCACCAATGTTGAATGGTACGCATGCAATTTCACCTTTGTTAAGGATCAATAATACATTGGCAGAATCTGTTGTTTGCCATGGATCTGGTAGGTTGAGTGAAGATTTGGCGAAAAGATATAACTCACCTTTTGCTGTGGAGACCGCGACTTTCAAATTAAAGAATTCGGATGTCGTTGCTGAAGCAACACGTTCATTGTTTGATGTTGTTCGTCAATACCGCGAGAGCTATGATGTTTATGGTACGAAGATGTCTTTTGAGTGGGAGCAATTGCAGGATGAGGAACACGTCATTTTTGACGGTGGCGAGAATGCTTCTAGGATTGATGTTCCTGATACAGATGATTTGTTGATTCCAGAGATCGCGTCTTTTACAAAGCGTGAAAAGATAGATGATCCAAACCATGTTTCATTCTTACAGGGAGCAGGTCATGGCGGTTCACATCCTCACCTGGTTCAAGAATTTGTTGCTGCTATTGTTGAGGGTCGCGATTCAGCGGTTGATGCTGAGGTTGCGGCAAACTATACACTTGCTGGTATATGCGCGCATGAGTCTGCAATGAAAGGTGGTATTCGAGTAGAGATCCCAACTTTCTAAGGTCTGGAGCTATGGATATTGGAATAAGTTCCTTTGTATGGGTATCCCCGTTTTCTACGGAAAACAGGGATATCATCCTAAAGGCTAAAGAAATAGGCTATGATCTATTTGAGGTTGCGGTAGAGGACAAGTCGCTGATTGATTTTGGGCAGATAAAAAAGTACAGTCGAGAATTGGATATTAAGCTGAGTGTGAGTGGTGCTTTTGGTGCTCAGCGAGATATTTCGAGTGACAATCCAGAATATCGTAAAATAGGATTGCAATACATCAAGGACTGCGTTGATATTGCTCATGATTTTGAGAGTCCCATTTTTGGTGGCCCATTATATTCTGCTGTTGGCAAGACCCGTTTGGTCTCTGATGATCAGAAGTATGAAGAACGGATGTGGTGTCTAGAGAATTTAGCTGAAGCCACAGCCTATGCGAAGAGTAAAGGAATTACACTTGCCTTGGAGCCCTTGAATCGATTTGAAACTGACATGATCAATACTTTGGATCAAGCTGCAGACCTGATCGGAGAAATTGACGACAAAAACCTACGGTTATTGCTGGATACTTTTCATGCTAATATAGAGGAAAAGCATATTGAGGAGGAAATTCTGAAATATGGTGATTTGATCGTACATATTCAAGGCAATGAAAATGACCGAGGGACTCCAGGAACAGGGCATTTAAGTTGGGACAAAATCAAGGTTGCTTTGGCAGAAGTGAATTACCAAGGTGCTATTGTTTTGGAGACATTTGGTTCACCTTCAAAAGAGCTGGCGCGTGCTGCAAGCATTTGGAGACCATTGGCAGAGAGTGCAGATATTTTAGCACAAGAGTGTTTCGAGTTTTATTATCAACAATTTAAATCTTAATTGCAATGGCAGAACAAAAAGATATTGAGACTATTAGCGTTGGTGCTAGGAATAAGTTGTTTTGGGGCTGTTTTATCGTATTGGTAGCTTCTGCATTTGGTTTTGTTTTCCGTTCCTTTTTGATGGCCGATTGGGCGGTAAAGTTTGACTTGAGTAAAACCCAGCAAGGGGAGATTTTTGGGGTTAGTTTTTGGCCATTTGCCTTAAGTATTGTGTTTTTCAGCTTGATCATTGATTCCATTGGATATAAGAAGTCCATGATCTTTGCTTTCATCTGTCACGTCCTTTCTGTTGGTATTACCATTTTTGCCAATGGATATTGGATGTTGTATTTGGGGACTTTTTTGTTCGCGTTGGGAAATGGTGCTGCGGAGGCTGTTGTAAATCCTGTTGTTGCAAGTCTGTACCCCAAAGACAAAACAAAATGGTTGAATATCCTGCATGCAGGTTGGCCGATGGGTATAGCAATTGCAGGTTTATTGGGGATAGGCTTAATATCTATTCAGACAGATTGGAAGATTATAGTTTGCTTTATTTTATTGCCTGTAATTGTTTACGGTTTGCTGATTGCCAATGTTCATTTTCCGGTCAATGAACGCGTTAAAGCAGGTGTGAAATATATCGATATGCTCAAGGAAGTAGGGGTATTGGGAGCATTGGTAATTATCAGTCTCTGTGTCTTTGAGATCGGTAACTTGTTTTCTATTGGCTTGACCTTAAAGATCATTTTGATTGTGTTATCGGTAGGAGTCTTTGCTTATTACGTTCGTTCTTGGGGCAAGGGTCTGTTCTTTTTATTGTTGTTGGCTATGGTTCCATTGGCTACGATGGAATTGGGAACTGACAGTTGGATCACGGACTTGATGACTCCCGAGATGAAGAAATTGGGATTCCAAGGCGGTTGGGTATTGGTCTTTTCAGCAATTATAATGACCGTACTGAGGATGTATTCAGGCGCTGTGACAAAGATCTTTTCACCATTGGTCATTCTTACGTTTAGCTGTCTGATTGCTGCAGTTGGATTACAGTTACTGTCAGTAACTACTGGAGCATATGTTCTGTTGGCTTCATTGCTATATGCCCTTGGGAAGACCTATTTATGGGGTACTATGTTAGGTGTTGTATCGGAGCAATTTCCGGGTGGAGGTGCTTTGGCACTTAATATCACAAGTGCAGTAGGTCAACTAGGTGTTGGGATAATTGGAGCAGTGTTCCTAGGATTTATACAAGATGGAAACATAGACCAAGGACTTCGGGCGTACGACCAAACCAACAATACCCACTATCAAGGAGAATTAATGACTTTAGATAAGAAGAGCATTTTTGGAGAATACCAATCTATCGACCATGTTAGGTTAGCTGGCGAGGATGACCAAGTTAAGGGGGTTGTTCAGCAAGTTGAAAATGAGGCTAAGAAATCTGCCCTTTCAACAGTTTCGTTGTTGCCGGCAGGATTGTTTGTGTTCTATTTGATATTACTTATTTATTTCAAAAGGAAAGGAGGCTATAAACCAGTAGACATTTCAACCAACTCATAAACCAAGGTTCTATTTTCAAGGAGAAATAGAACAACAAAAAATATTCAAGTTCAAGGTGCTTCTCAAAAGCACTCAGGATTTATTTAACCTAAAGTAATCAATATGAACTTATCACCAATGATAAACTTATATACTAACCAGTATAGTTTTAAAAATTGGATTTCATTTGGGAAGGTGAAATCATCAATTGCGATTCTATTAATATTAAATTTGATTTTTATTAATCAGGTTTTTTCTCAGGGTCGAACATTAACCGGAACAGTTACGTCTGATTCTGGCGATGTATTAGGAGGAGCTTCAATTTTCGTTAAAGGGACCAATATTGGAGCTTCTACGGACATCAATGGAAATTTTTCCATCAATCTCACAGGACAAACGAGTCCCATTTTAGTTGTTACCTATCAAGGATATGCCACAAAAGAAGTAGAAGTGAAGCCTAGCGACACTGATATTTCTGTTGTTCTGATTAACAACAATCCGGAGGCTATCACAGAGGTTGTAGTAACAGGTTTTGGTATGACCCAAAAGAAAGAGTCATTGACCTCTGCGATTTCTACGCTTGGGGCTGATGACATCAGTCGTTCAGTAGCTTCAACTACCTCAGGAGCCTTAGTTGGTAAGATTCCGGGAATCAACTCTCGCCAGACCGATGGACGTCCGGGAGCAAGCACTGCCCTTCAGATTCGGAACATGGGAAATCCTTTATATGTCATTGACGGTGTGCAGAAAGATGCCGGACAATTCAATAACCTGGATTTCAATGATATCGAAACCATTGCTGTTCTGAAGGATGCTTCTGCGGCTATCTATGGTGTTCGCGCAGCGAATGGTGTAATCGTTGTTACTACCAAAAAAGGTAAGCGAAATTCAGGCAACACTATCAATATTGTTGGTAACTACGGTTTTCAAAATCTTTCAACTTTTGCCAAGCCAGCAAATGCAGTAACCTACATTGAAAATTATATTCAATCAGAAACTGTTCAAGGCAAGTCATTGACGTATAGCAGAGAGGATTTGGAGAAATGGCGCCAAGGTACCGAAAAGGGGTATGTTCCATTTGACTGGTACGATTATATCTGGGAGACATCACCACAACAGTATATTTCTGCAAATACATCAGGTGGTTCCGAGAACATCAATTATTATTTCAGTGTCGGTCACTTGAACCAAGATGCGATCATCGTTAATTATGGAGGGTTCAAGCGTACCAATATTCAGATGAACGTTGAGTCCCAGATAACCCAAAAGCTTAAGGTTGGGGCCTCCATGAACGGTCGTTATGAGAACAGGACCAATCCTGGGGTGCCCGGTGGAGACGATTACTGGCTGCCAGTTTTCGGTACATACCGTAACCTGCCTACAAAAAGACCTTTTGCAAACGACAATCCACTCTACCCTACCAGAACATCAACTGACCCTGGAACGAACTTCGCGTGGTTGAACTATGATCTCTCTGGTAAATACACCGATACTTGGCGAGTAGCACAATTGAATGCCAATGCTGAGTACGATCTATTTGATGGGTTGAAAGCAAAAGCTTTGGTTGGATACTATTATGCAGCTCAAAAATTGGACAACCATGAATTTACCTATAAATTATATGGTTATGATGAACCCACAGATACTTATCCAGTAATTTTTGAGAACAATAACCCTTGGAGGGAACGCAGGATGGGTTATGTAGAAGAGTTAACCTCAAACATTCAATTGAACTATACCAAAGCTATAGATGGTCACAATATTAATATTTTGGGAGGATTCGAAACAATACAACGAAATACTCCAACGACGTGGGTTCACTCTATTCCTACTTCAAATTCATTGAAATTAATAGATTATCAGACCATGGATACCTATAATGACGAGGGAAACAATACCCAAGGTAGAATAGGTTACACAGCACGTCTTAATTATGATTTTGAAGGGAAATATTTGGTTGAATTATCAGGAAGATATGATGGTTCATGGAAATTTCCTCCGGGCCATAGATGGGGATTTTTCCCTGCAGGATCTGTTGGATGGAGAGCTTCAGCAGAGAATTTCTGGCAAAACAGTGGTCTGAGCGTTGTTAATGATTTCAAGATCAGGGCATCATATGGTTTGTTAGGTGATGATGAGGTTTCTGGATACAGTGCTTTTGGATATATGCCAGGGTTCAACTACAAAACAGGAGGTTCTGTCATTGACGGTAAATATGTTTTGGGGTCACAGCCCAGGGGATTGCCGGTAACTACTTTATCTTGGATCAAAGCCAAAATGTTGGACATAGGTATTGACTTTGCATTATTGGATTCAAAATTATCAGGTACTGTAGATTACTTCCGCCGTATCAGAACAGGTTTGCCGGCTTCAAGGTATGATATTCTGCTTCCATCAGAAGTTGGTTTTTCCTTGCCTAGCGAGAACTTAAATTCAGACGTTATCACGGGTATGGATGCGATGATTAAATGGGCAGACCGTGTAGGTGATTTGAACTATAGTATTGGAGCCAATGCCACTTATTCACGTTTCTTTGATTGGAATCAATATAAGCCACGTTTCAGCAATTCATGGAATGTTTACCGTAATTCTATCCATGAGCGTTATGGTTATATCAATTGGGGTTTAGAGTCCGACGGTCAGTTCCAGAGCTGGGAGGAGATTGCTAACTGGCAGGTTGACAACGACCGCCAAGGAAACAAGACATTGCGTCCGGGAGACATAAAATATGTGGATCAAAATGGAGATGGAGTTATCAACGGCCTAGATGAGCGTCCGATTGGTTACCGTCAAGATTCTACACCTATTTTCAACTATGGTCTGAACTTTGGTTTTTCATGGCGCAATTTTGATTTAGCATTTGACTTATCGGGCAGTGCATTGAACACCTATTTCATGGAGTGGGAGCAAAGAAATCCTTTCCATGATGGAGGTAACAATGCACAGCATTATATGGAGGATACCTGGCGATTATCAGATATTTATGATGCCAACAGCGAACTAATCCCGGGTAAATATCCGATGTTACTGATCGGTAACTCGAATCACAGTAACTATTGGAACAGTGATTTTTGGAAGACTACTGTACGTTACATCAAGTTAAGAAATCTTGAGTTTGGTTATTCACTTCCAGAAGGGTTGACCAACAAGATCAATATGAAGCGTATCAGGGTTTATTTTTCTGGTCAGAACTTGTTGACATTCTCGAATTTAAAGGGATTAGATCCTGAGATCAATGCGACGAATGGCTTGGTCTATCCAACCACCAGGATCATGAACTTTGGGATCAATTTGACTCTATAAATTGAATTTACAACCTAAAATTGATTAGTAATGAAAAGATTTTCAAACAAATATAAAGCGCTTATTCTCCTTGCTTTGTTTTCTGCGAGTTGTAATAAGATTTTAGATCAGAATCCGGATCAGATTTTAACGGAACAACAAGTTTATACCGACGAGATTATGATCAAGTCAGTGCTTGCCAATTATTATGGCAGAGTTCAGTGGGGTCAGAGTACTGATGATTCCTACACTTTTACCATACTTGATGAGGCTGGCAAATCGGATGGTGGTCCTGATAATATCCAAACTTATTCTGATACCCAATGGCGAGTTTATGACTATACATTGATACGTAATATCAACCAGTTTTTGGCTGGCTTACGGGCTAGTTCGACTATTGCTGAGGATAAACGTGCTGGATATGAGGCTGAGGCGAGATTCTTAAGGGCCTGGATATACTTCAATATGGCCAAAGGTCTTGGCGGTATGCCGATCGTTGGCGATGAGGTGTTTGATTATGTCCCAGGTATGGATATTACAGCTTTGCAATACCCACGCTCTACAGAAGCAGGGATCTACGATTATGTGATCTCTGAAGTGGATGCCATTGTGGGTAATATGACTGATGTGCCGGCTACAAAGGCAGCACGCGCGAATAAATGGGCAGCATTAATGTTAAAGGCAAGGGCCGCAATTTATGCAGGTTCTATTGCTAATTACAACAATAAGATGACTAGTCCGATTCGTACTTCAGGTGGTGAAGTTGGAATTCCGGCTTCTGAAGCACCAAAATATTATCAATTGGCTTTGGATGCTTCTGAGCAAGTTATCAACAGTGGTAAATATAACCTTATGTTGAAAAAGCCTGAGGACCTGAGCCGGAACTTCTATGAAGCAATTAATATCAAAGAGAATAATACGGAAGTAATTTGGGCTAAGGATTATATTTATCCGGGGTTAACTGTTGGCTTTACGAGAGTCAATATCCCGGCTTCTCATGCTGAAGATATAGATAGAGCTTATGCTGGTCCTATCTTAAACTTGGTGGAGGATTTTGAATATATAAATTCAAGGAATGGAGAATTAAAGACTAAAGATGCTTCTGGCAATTATATTTTCTATAATTCACCTTTGGATTTGTTCAAAGATAAGGATCCTCGTTTAGCAGGGACTGTTATTTTGCCGGGTGCGGATTTTAAAGGTGAAACTGTAGTACTTCAAGCAGGTCAAAAAGTGTTGCAGAATGGTGTTTATGTGAATAAGACTGGTGATTTAGGATCTACTGATGCAAACGGACTTATTACATCTGAAAATGGACCTATCACTTCCAACGTTCAATATGTCAATAAGACTGGTTTCTTTTTCAGGAAATTTTTAGATGAAACTCCATTGGCTTCTACGCGTGGTCGTAACAGTGACCTTTGGTACCCTAGATTTAGATTTGCAGAAGCTGTTTTGATTGCTTCAGAAGCTGCATTTGAGTTGGGCAATACGGCTAAAGGATTAACTTATATCAATCAAGTCAGAGCACGTGCCGGTTTACCACCGTTGACCTCGATGACGATCAATGATATTGTTCAGGAACGTAGGGTTGAATTTGCCTTTGAGAACCATAGATATTGGGATTTGAAACGTTTTAGACTTGCGGACAAGATTTGGAACGGTTCTAATCAGAATCCAAAAGCTATGCATTATGCTCTGTTTCCATATAAAGTTGTAGCACCTGGCACTGCCAATCACGGGAAATGGGTTTTTGACAAGCAGTTATTCAACAATTCACCTAACCCGCGATTCTTCCAGATGAAACATTATTATAATTTCATTGATCAGGCTTGGATTGATAACAATCCTAAGATTGTTAGGAATCCATTTCAATAATTTTAAAACAAAGAAGATGAAAAGATTACTATATGCGATGATCGCGACAGCTTTGTTTATTCAAGGTTGTGGAAAGGATAATTATGATGAGCCCCAATCAGTGATTACTGGGAAGGTGACCTTCAAAGGGGTTCCGTTGAATGTTAAGGGTACCGGTGAGGCGGTTCAACTCAAGCTGTTTCAGCCTGGATTTCAATTGAATGGAGAGGTTCCGGTATATGTCGGTCAAGACGGTACTTTTAAGGTCAAGATTTTTGATGGTCAATATAAACTTGTTGGACGAAATAACAACGGGCCTTGGCTCAATGCAACTGATACGTTGGACATCAATCTAAGCGGAAATACAGAAGTGAACTATGAGGTTAATCCTTATTACTTGGTAGAGAACACGAAGTTGAGCCTTTCTGGCGACAATAAATTGTCAGGAAGCTTCTCAATTGTGAAAAATGTTGCTACTGCTAACATGTCTTTTTACACTATTTTGGTTAGTAAGACTGCTTTTGTGGACGACGTTTCTAACTTTTACCGTAAAGATTATGACACCGCTGCCGGCAGTTTAATAAATGTTTCAGAGGACTTGAGTGACAATGCAACAGCCAAAACAGCTACCGCATTGTTTGCAAGGATAGGGGTGCGTGCTACTGCTGCCGATCAGGCAATTTATTCAGAGGTTATAAAAATCAGGTAAGTGATATTTAGGACCTTCTAAAATAACTTATCTGGTTTAAGTGTTTATATGGTTTAGAAAAGCTGCTGTGAAGCAGCTTTTCGACTTTAAACTAAAATTTATGATGAACTAAGGTACTACTTCCATCAAGCTGTCCGCGTTCCCGGAAGAATCTGCTGGGTTCTTCGCCCCGGGGGTATGGTATTCTTGGGGGCTGGCCCTCATTGTGTCTCCTGGGTTGCTATCTGCTTTCTCGGTCGGCCCGTTGCTGCATGACGAACAGAGTAGCGCTGCAATTGCCATAATCGTGAGTGATGCTTTCATGACTTTATTTTTTTGGTACCCATAGGGTGATGTTAGATAATCTATTTGCTCAGATGACCCCTTGACCATCTTTTTAGTTCCCTTTTGATAGAAATTGCGTACAAATACCCGAACATACTTTTGCTGGACAGGTATTGTCCGACAATGTACGTATTTTTACGGTTATTTTACGTCTTATGAACTGATTTGCATGGTCAGATGTTCTCCTGAAAAATAATATGTCAAATTCTAGAGAACAATCGGATATCCTCCTAAGAGCGATACAGATAAACAATGACCGGATAGCCGGATACACAAAGGCAATGGAACTCATAGATGATGGGCAGTCCAACTCCCTGCAGGGAGTGTTCCAGGGCTATATCGACCAGTCTGAAGAGTTCAAGTCCCAGCTATCGCCGCTACTCGAGCAAGGAGATGGGGAGATTCAAAAAGACACTCTTTTTACAGGCAAACTGTTCAGGCTATGGATGGATCTCAAGGCTGGACTGTCCCCGTCAACCACACAAGCAGTACTCGAACTATGTGAGAAAGGTGAGGAGGAGTTCAGGGATACCTATCAAGATATCCTGTCGGAAAGCCACGATGTTTTCCCTGAAATAGTGCACGTCCTGAACCTGCATTTGGTTGAGCAGAACAATGCGCACATTTACATCAAGGAACTCAGGGGACTCTCATGAATGGACAACCTTTATCGCAAATGGGATAGCCCTTTCATCCTGCTTCACGATGTTCAAGGATATCCTTCTCAACATAGAGGATTTATAATGGACATTATTTACCGGAAATACTAAAGAATATTGTGAATGAAGAACCTGCATTATTCGGCATTGTCAAGCATCGCCGACCTCAGGACGGGTAACTATATACAGGTGTCAAAGATCGATGTTTTGGGAAATCGAACCCGGCTGTTAAAGACTCCTTCAGAAATCTTGATGCCGATCTCGATGACTTTTGGAGACGTAGTTATCAGGTTGGCATGCAACATGGGCCAAATCAGCGAGTGCACCATAATCAGCTCTAGCAGCCATGGAACACTTGTGGAGGCAAAAGGAACCCTTGGCGACTATTCGATCGAACTGACTTTCCATCATGAAGAGATATTTTCTATGGAATGCAGGACCTGGTTTACCCCCACCATGGGTATCAGGCAATTGCAGCTCCTTCCCGAGCTTCTCCTGCTAGAGGGAGGATCTCTTTCTGCAATGAAACCGGGACGGGTATACCTGCAACAGGATCAGCTCAGGTCGGGAGCATGCCTCTTCGATCTGGCGGATGCTTGGGGTACAGCATTCCTTTTTCATGATCTTGGGGAGCTGTCCACGTTTGCCGAGGATACAAGGACCAGTTTGGCTGGCAGTGTGAGAGTTCGATGGCCCGAGGTCGGTCTATACATCCGCTCTAATCCTGAAGGAAACCTCAAAAGGGGCAGGAAATACATCGTGAACCATTTTTACCTGATCTTGGAGAAGGGTCCTGTCCAATGCGAAAAGGAAGCATCCAGGCGTTTCGTTTCATATCTGGCAAGAATTTACCCCAAAATAAGAAAACCTGCAGTAAGGCAGGAAAATTTCGTGTCCATTGCCCAAGGGTGCATCGAAACCCTTTCCAAGAACCATGGATGCTGGCAAAGGGTGGGCAAGTTCTCATACCTGAACGCTTACCTGAACGATTATGCGACCCCCCCCCGAATCGATGGTCCAGATGGCCATTTTACCATCGCTCCACCGTTACGCTCGGAGGTTGAATTCCAGGCGTGCTCGGGATATAGCAAGCTCCCTGTCAGCCGGTATTTCAGAGTTCTTCAACGATAAGACCGGTACCATAGAGAGGTGGATGCCCAGCAAGTCGCAACAGTTGACCCCCACCGAAGAACAGAAAAAACCCAGGATAATGGACTCATGGTACCTCCACCACCCCCTTCTTCAGATCTCCTATCTTCTGGAGGACGGCAACTTGGACGAGGGTATCGGTGAACTTTTCTTCAAATCCGTAGAATTCTGCACCCTTGTAGCCTCAAAATTCGATTATGAATGGCCCGTTTTCTATGACATGGACACCCTTCATGCTACCAAAGAAGAGACCGCTCCGGGAAAAGGCGGGCAGAAGGACGTAGGTGGGCTTTACGCTATGTTGATGATGAGGGCTTACAAGCTAACGGGCGACGAGCGGTATCTCTCGGAGGCAACCAAAGCTGCGGATGCACTGATGAAATACGGCCTAGACCTGCTCTATCAATCCAACAATACCGCGACCGCTGCGGAGGCACTCGTTGAGCTATGGTCGGTTCACCAAGATGTCAGGTACCTCGAACAAGCGCAGCTGTGCTTGGGGAACCTGATCAGGAATACCTCGATCTGGGATCGTCAGTACGGCAATTCCAAGAACATCCCCACATTCTTCTCGCTATTCCCTCTTTCCGATGCGCCATATTCCGCCGTTTTCGAAGAGCAGGAGTGCGTTTCGACAGTACACAGGACCTTGAGGGCCGTACATTTCGGGGAAAAGGGATTTAGCAATGAGCTCGAGATGCTGCTGGCAGAATACATAAGGTACAGCGCACTCCGGATTCCATACTATTTTCCACCCATGCTTCCAGAAGATATGCTCTCGCGCGAACCCAAGACAGGGTTCCTTGACAAGGACTCTTGGATACCGGTTGAAGATATCGGTGATGGTTGGCAGCCGATAGGCACCGTGGGGCAGGAGGTATATGGGATGGGAGCCGCCTTCAGCTTGCTCGATTCCCTGACGGTGGACCTGATGGGAAAGGGACAATTCCTGTTCATCAACTATCCCTTCGTGGAATTAGAGCGGAACGAATACAGCATCAGGCTTAAGGTCCTCGGACTGCCAAGCTGTGAGTTTGAGTATCAATTCCACGGACTTGGAGAAGACGAATACAGCATAGGATTCGAAAATGGCAAAACACGGACATTTTCTGGTAGGGTTAGTAGCGCAAAGGCCTGTGGTGGGCAGCTTATAACGGTCAAAAAAATGTAAGAATCAATGGTTAAAAAACACGTAAAACAATAAATTATCAAAACATGGACGAACAAGAAAACAAAAAAGCGATCCTGACCGGAGGGACCGCCGGGATAGGAAAAGAGACTGTGCTGGAGCTAGCAAGGAAAGGTTACCAGGTCACCACCCTAGGAAGGGATAGAGAAAAGATCGATGCATTGTTGGAACAGGCAGAAAATGAAGGGCTTAAGGAGATGGTAACGGTTCATCAGATGGACCTTGCAGATACAGAGAATCTCCCGGACTTTGTTGACAGGCTCTGGTCCGAAGACGGACCGTTCCAGGTCCTGATCAACAATGCGGGCATAGGATTTTCTTCTGTACTTGATTCCACGGCAAGGGATATCGAATATCTCCTGAAGACCAACGTGAACTCCTATATGCTCTTTGCGGCAAAAATCGGAGGAAAGATGGTCGATGAGAACATACAGGGCGATATAATAAACATAGGCTCGATGAGCGCCCTAACCAGGGACAAGGGGAGTTCAGGTTATGTTGCCACAAAATCTGCAATTGAGGGGTTCTCTGAGGCCCTCAGGAAAGAAGTGAATCCCCACAATATCCGAGTCATACTCATTCAACCAGGGGCTGTGGGGACCGATATGCAGGAAATGCCTGTGCACGAGCAGCATGAATTGCAGCAAAAATTGGAAATGCTCACTGTTGGTGATATTGTTTCAACCATAGTTTTTGCATTGGATATGCCTAGGCGAGCCAACATTACCTCGCTTTCGATAAAGCCCTTGAGGCAATTTATTTGAGGCACCTCTCCTGTGAGGTCCCCAACAATAGGCTAGTTTTTGATCAAGAAGATTTTCCCTTCTTGTTTTCACTAGGAGATTCCTTTGGAAAGGAATCCGGATCTGGAACAGTGTGCAGCTGGTCTACCTGGGGATCGACCCCCGCCTCTGCATCAAGATCCTGGTTCTTTTCCTTTTTCTCAATAACTGATGTAAGGGTCTTTAGTTTGACGGGCCTGCCTTCGTTGTTCAGCCCTACCTTTGCATTTTCATTTTTTGTCGCCATAACATGAATTTATATAATAAAAGAATAAATGAACTTATGAGGCAAACGGGTTTTTATTATTAAAGCACGTACCAGTCCAGGGAATTCCACGGAGCAACGCTCAACCCGATCATTGTACCCGGATAGACAGGGACACCAGACTCAACATTTCCTATTTTCTGCCGCGGCCCTTACCGATCCTGTTCAAAACAAAAATGGCAAGGGCTATAAATAAGATTCCGAACAATATAGATAGAAACATATTCGATTTGATCTTTAATTTTTCGATTTTAATGACCGATTCCCTTACAGGATGGAGCCTTAGGCTTCTGTAAGGGCCGGAAGGTCCCGCGTATCCTATTTTACACCCGGGAAATCGGACCTGTATTTAAAACACATCCAGAGCCAGTTTGTTCAAAGGAAATTGTCAAAGCCGTATTTACCACCGCTATGACAGTAGGGACTTACGTGCAGTGGCGGTTAAGTACTTGAGAGAAAAAAAAAATTGAACCAACTGTGGATTTAAGCATTCTATATGTAAACGAGATGCAACCAGGTGAAAAGCAGTATTACCGGTTCATTTCCCAATGTTGACGAATGGACACCATTCATTTAAGGAAACACTATGAAAGCAATGAAATATATGGGCCCAAGGAGGGTCAGGGTTGAGGATGCTCCCGAACCGATTATCGAACACCCGATGGATGTGATTGTTAAGGTCAAGTCTGCATGTATCTGCGGATCGGACCTGCACCTCTATCATGGAGCCGTTCCTGATACCCGGGCCGGAAGCACATTTGGGCATGAGTTCATAGGTGAGGTTGTAGAGCTTGGGCACGAAGTAAAGAAACTCAAGCTGGGGGACATGGTGCTAGTACCTTTCAATATAGCTTGCGGCTCCTGTTTCTTCTGCCAGAGGGAAATGTACTCATGTTGCCATGAATCCAATGCCATGGCTACGGCCGCGGGAGGTATTTTTGGCTATTCTCACACCGCTGGAGGGTTTGCAGGAGGCCAGGCCGAGTACGTAAGGGTCCCCTATGCTGATGTGGGGCCTACGGTGATTCCCCAATGGATGCACCCAGAGGATGCAGTCTTGCTCACCGATGTGGTACCTACAGGCTATCACGCGGCCGTATTGGCCAATATAAATTTAGGAGACACGGTGGTGGTCTTTGGTGCAGGCCCTATCGGTATAATGGCAGCCAGGTGCTGCTGGCTGTTCGGGGCTGGTAGGGTCATCGTTGTCGACCATTTGGATTATCGCCTAGAATTTGTTCGCAGGTATGCACAATGCGAGACCTATAATTTCAAGGCCATGGAAGACCCCGTGGCTTTTCTCAAAAGAATGACCGATGGCCTTGGGCCAGATTCGTGCATCGATGCGGTCGGATCCGATGCAAGTGGTAACTTCCTGCAGAGCCTCACTGGCAAAAAACTACTCCTGCAGGCTGGTGCGCCCACTGCCCTTCACTGGGCGATAAATTCCGTGAGGAAGGGCGGTTCCGTATCAGTTGTGGGGGTCTATGGGCCAACAGCAAACATGGTTCCCATAGGCAATGTGCTCAACAAGGGGATAACCATCAGAGCCTCACAAACCCCGGTCAAGAAATATCTTCCAAGATTGATAGAGCACCTTCAGAACCAGGTGCTGACCCCCCGGGATATCATCACCCACAGGTTGCCGCTCGATTGTGCGGCAGATGCCTACAGAATGTTCTCCTCAAAGCTTGACGGCTGCATCAAACCCATACTCTTACCCTAAAAAATGCACAGATATGCACAGAATCCAAAACAAAATCAGAGAGATCCCCGGATGGGGGATCGATTCCTGCTCTCCTCAAGAAAAAGAGGGGATGGAAAGAGCAGCTACAGAAAGAAAGCAACAGAACCACTGGGAAAGGCCACAACAGCAGATACAAATGGTGGAGGTGCTAAAGTCCATGGAAAGACCCGCACTGCCAACCGTTTTTGGGCAGGAAAGCCCCCCCTGGGGAATGAACGGTGCACTACGCAGGTACGCCTTTGAGTTCAGCGAATCCAGGTACAGGCACTGGTTGCTCCTTTTGGCATCTGACAGAATCGGTTCGCTTGAAAAATTGGCGAACGAGGCACTCAATGGCAAGTTCCCAAACCTGCTGAAAGAATATGGAGCAGCGGCGCTCTGGAAGCACGACAAAAAACGATTCTTGGCAGGAACTATAATCCGCATAGCTGCTCTCTCGGTGGCCGTAGCAGCGATTCGCCATTTAATAAGGAGGAAGTAACATGGAAAGAATGATAAATACGGGAGTTCATGGTGTCATCGACTATATGTCAGCTGTGGCCCTGGTTGTTGCACCATGGCTCTTTGAATTTCAGGCCCAAGCTGGGGCTACCATGCTCAGCCTTGCCTCGGGAATCGCCGTGACAGCCATGTCGATATGCACCCGGTACGAAGGGGGGATCATCAAAGTTTTGCCCATGAGGATACACCTCTGGTTAGACGTGGCCATTGGGTTGGTATGGATCGTATCGCCTTGGTTGCTGGGCGCAGAAGGTGGGGCCAGAAGTTTCTTGATAGTTATGGGAATAATCTCATTGATGGCTGGTCTTGCCACCGTACAAGAGCCAGGGCCAAAGAGCGCCGAATGACCTAATGGACATGAAGCGTAAGGGGGTCGGTCAGCTATGAATTTCCCTGAGATTCGGGTAGGCTGCTTTGGATGAGAGGGGGAACCTATGGGAGAATGCTCACGAGTTCTTTCCGTAATAGGTGTTATAGAGGTGTTCAAGTGCTTGTCGGGTCGCACCATCCCCTTGGTCAATGTTCTCCATACCCAAAAGGAGCTCCTCTCCACCATGAGTAACAATCGCAGCGACCAACTCACCTCGCGACCTGCTGAATGCCCCAATCCCGATGCCTCTATCCTGCTGAAAAACATAATAGAACTCAATATCTGTGCTCCCGGAATTGACAAAAACGTAACTCAACGGTTCTCCGAGTTTAAGCTCTTTTAACATGATCCTGAAATTTTATTGGCCAATGCTTATCCAATTCTACTTGGATAGTAATGGCGGTTGTCATTTTCGGTATACACCCAATTTTTTCTTAAGGATTTTGCGAATCGTGTGGATACGGGTCTTTACCGTACCTTCCTTCATATTATAATGTGTTGCGATCTCATGGTACTTGTACCCTTCTACATACATGCTGAATATTCCGTAGTTCTGTTCGGACAGACTGCACAGGGATGCCTTAATGTCATCCTGGACGAACTTGGATTCTGCATGGTTTGTGGCCTTTTCCCTCATTGAGGCTTGGTGCAGGATTTCCTTTTCAGCTGTCCGTGCGACATTCAGCCTCCTGTATCTGTTGAGGTAGATGTTCTTCATGATGACAAAAAGCCAAGAGATCAGCTTTGGATGGTGTTCGAATTTTTCGAGCGACTTAAGGGATTTGATGAACGTTTCCTGAACAAGGTCTTCCTTCTCTGACTGGTCAGTGGTAAATTTTCCCGCCAGTCTGTGCAGGACAGGGGTGCTGGCAATGATGGTTGATTCAATTGATGTGCTCATATGTTCTTGGTTTAATCGATTTAAGACTGATTGCATATTTAACGTTCTCATTAGCAATATGTTTTGCTCTTGAGTCCAGCTGTTTGCCATTCGGGTAAAAATACCCCCTAGTGATAAAAATACTTATATGGCTGCTTTAAGGAAGGTAGCGCGGTTTTTTTTTATGCCAATCAAACCGACTGGTTGAAGATCAAATAGGAAAACAGGTATGTGCCCCGCCCCTTGGCAGATTGTACTGCCTGAATGCCTGAAAATCTTCCGAACATATATGCCAAGGAAATCTGAATTGGTCTGGAAAATGCCGGCCATGGGTTTACCTGAAAGACATATGGCACCAGGTTCGCGGTTACCCCGGAAAGTATTTCACTTCGCGTTGATCCTAGCGAGCAGATCTTATTTATATTTACAAATTCAAATCAAAAAATTAATGGACACAAAATGGACCTCCGAGGAACTTTTCCGCAACACTATAGATAGTTCCACCGACATGATTCAGGTATTTAAAGCTGTCAGGAATGAAACCGGAGAGATCGTTGACTTCCATTGGATCTTTAACAACAAGACCTCCGAGAGCCACTATGGAAACGTGATTGGAATGAGTTTACTGGAACTCAATCCGGGCGTCGTTAAGGTTGGGATCTTTTGATGAGTTTCGAAAGGTGGTGGAGACCGGGAGGCCTAACATAAGCGTTCACCGGTACCAACACGAACAGTTCAACGGTTGGTTCCACCAATCTTCTGTCAAGCTTGGGGATGGCATCTCAACTACCACCAGGGACATTACCGAGCTTATCAAAACCCAAGAACTCCTTCAGAAAGCCGAGACGGACAAACACCGAGAAATGCTGGAGATGACGATGAGGTCCCTGGAGGAGGAAAGGTCGAGGATATCAGAGAGCCTGCACAATGGTGTCGGTCAGACGCTTTATGCCGTTAAGCTCTACTTGTCGAGACTTGCCGATACTACAGTCCCTGCAGAACGGGATGAAATACTATCCACCATCGATGACCTTGTCAGCAGCGCTATCAGGGAAATCAGATCCATATCCCATGAGCTCGTACCGATTTCTTTTGAAAAGGTGGGCCTAAAGAATAATGTTGAGGAAGTGATCAAGCGGTTGGGACAGGACATAGTATTCCGATTGAGGTACCTTGGTCCGGATAGGATTGCTGACAGGAACCTTGAACTTGGAATATTCAGGATATTCCAGGAGCTCATCAACAATGTAATCAAGCATTCTAAATGCGATCTATGCAGAATTTTTATTAAAGTAGGGAAAAAGGAAATCCACCTAGTGGTGCAGGACAATGGGATAGGCATCAAGCCGGAGAACCAACATGTGTCGGGCATAGGTATACAGTCCATAAGGGCCAAGATGAAAATGCTTCAAGGAAACCTTTCCATAGAATCAGATGGGGGGAGGGGTACAAAGATCGAAATACGCGTGCCAGTTCCATAAAGTTGAATGTGGACAAAATAAAATGAAACAGGGACACTCTCGACGTCCTCCAGCTTTGGCAAGGATGGAAAAAAGGCCGTCGAAAGCTCGGTCGATCCCACTGACTTGGTTTCTGCTGACACTCTAAGCGATTCGAGTTTTGTGGCGCAAATAGCTCAAAGTGGTCTAGCGGAAGTGGTCCTTGGAAATCTCGCTCTCAAGAATTCCTCAGATACGAGTGTGAGGAGATTTGCAGGCAAAATGATCCACGACCATTCCAATACAAACAGGGAACTCAAAGCCATCTCCGGGCAATTGAACCTAAAAGTACCAAGCACCCTTGGCCCGGAGAAGGAATCAATTGCTGAGGAGCTCCGTACAAGGGCCGGGCTAGAATTTGACATAGCATATGCCAATGCAATGGTGGACAGCCATAGCAAGGCACTCGTTATTTTGGACCAGAGAGTAGGCAAGCTTGGGAACGAGAAGCTAAAGACCTTCGCCGAAAAAACTTCCAAGCTGATTTCCGAACATCTGGAACATGCTAGAGATCTGCAAAGAACTGTCAGGTAATGGGGAGGGTCCCGGATCTGAAGGGGGGAAGTATGTGAAATAATAGAGGGACAGGATCGGTTCGGTACGAAAGCCTTCTTGCAACAGTATGGATTTGTGTATTTTAGGTGAACAATTGTATGTTTCATTCAAAAGGACGTCGTTCCCTCAATTCTCGATTCATGGAATTTCGACCCTCGACGGTTGCATGAATTGATGAATAGTAGTTTTTATGGATGAATGTCAAAGTAGGTGACGTATGTGAAGTGCTGAACTATCGCATCAGGAGAATTGGTTTATGGGCTGAGATTGGTGGTCCTTTCGGGTATTAGTTATAACCAGACAATCCCTTGAGGACTGATATATAGAGAAACACATAACCGCCTATGAACTTTCAAGATGTCGGAGGTTGCATGTTTCCAATTAGCATGGCCATCGAATGCTTCACCAATCTCAGCGGTTCCCGTTGCCCGTTGCAATCCTCTGATGTCCCACATGGTCCTGCAGGGATTAAGGCCTGGGTGGCCCCCTGGAAGAACTCTGGTTAAACTAAGTTTTTTTAATTCCTTTAGTTTTTTTTGGCAGAAATTTTTTGGGAATGTTTGATTCTTCCCCTCTTGGAATAAATGAAGGATTGTCTTCCTTTAAAGATGACGAATTATCTTTTGATAATGAGTCATCTTTAGAATTTTTAATTTCCGCTGAGGCTTTTGGTCTGTCCTGTTTCATAATATTATAATTTATCTCACCATTTTCTGTTAATAGAACAATTTACGCACAGGAAAGTTCGCTCAACGGAGCACCGGCGGCAATTTTAAATAAAATACAAATTAGTTTGAACCTTTTCCCCTGAAAGAGTTTTCTAGATTTGAGCAGGAAGCGGTTTTCTTGCTAGGATATTCAAATGAAAGATCATGGAAAACTTAATGAACGAAAAAAAATTTACTGAAGGTGGGACGACCAAAGCCATAGAGAATGTCACGGGGCAGGTCCCTTCCAAAGTCTACCTTTGTGCCGCCGTTGCCGCCATGGCATCCTCGGCCGTTCTAAAATGTATGGGGCATAAGCATACCGCCCTTTTCATAGGACAATGGGTTGCTCCATTCCTTCTCTTCGGTGTTTACAATAAAATCGTCAAGACAGAGGGACACGATTAAATCCAATTGAAAATTATCTGGATTCCCAAGAAATCATTGGTTTATTAAATTCTAGCCCCACTTCCTAATCAACGAAAAATTGTTCGTTCATCAGGGATCGGGGCTCTCTTTTTGGAATAATAATTGATAACTTTGTACCATGTCTAAGAATTTGCATGTTACCATAGATAAAGATTCTGGGTTTTGCTTTGGAGTTGTCTATGCGATTGATATGGCTGAGGAAATCCTCGGGGAAGATGGTTATCTATACTGTCTTGGGGATATTGTGCACAATGATGAGGAGGTTGCTAGACTTAAAGCAAAAGGATTGCGTATTATCTCGCACAGTGAATTGCCTAACTTGCAGAATGAGAAAGTGCTGATCCGTGCCCACGGAGAGGCTCCAGAAACCTATAAGACAGCCTTAGAAAACAATATTACATTAATAGATGCTTCCTGTCCGGTAGTTCTGAAACTTCAGAACCGTATCAAGACTTCTTTTGATAGTGATGAGAAAATCTTGATTTTTGGAAAACATGGCCATGCAGAAGTTATTGGTCTCCAGGGACAGACCAAGAACGAAGCTATCGTTTTTCAGGATATCGCTGAGTTAGATTCAGTTGATTTGCCTTCATCTTTTACACTATATAGCCAAACGACCAAGAGTGTTGATCGCTTTTATGAGATCAAGGATGAGTTGATTCGTCGTGGTTATGAGGTCAAAGCAAACGATACTATCTGTAGGCAGGTTTCAAACCGTTATGAAGATCTTGGGAATTTTGCTAAACAATATGATAAGATTGTTTTTGTTTCCGGGAAGAAGTCTTCTAACGGCAAGGTTTTATTTGATGTCTGCAAAAACGTAAATCCCAACACCTTCTTTGTTTCAGATGCCGAAGAGCTTGATCCACAGCTTTTTGGTACCAATGAGACGGTTGGTATTTGTGGTGCTACATCTACCCCTATGTGGCTGATGGAAAAAATAAAGGATACGATCGAATCCTTCTAATCGTCATTTAAAAATAAAATTCATTGATTCAGGCCGTTGAAAGACATCGATGTGCCTGTTTTGCTGTAAATATTGCTTAATTTTGTGTTTAGAATGAGTAAAAGAGCTAAAAAGGGTGTTTTGTTGGTACAATTGGGTACTCCAAATTCACCCACTACCGGTGAAGTGAAGAAGTATCTTACGGAATTTTTGATGGATCCTCGCGTGATGGACATACCTTATGTTTCCAGGACGTTATTGGTTAAAGGCCTTATTGTACCCAGGAGAGCTTCTAAGTCCGCACAAACTTATTCTACAATCTGGTCCGAAGAAAATGGATCACCCTTAATGCACTATAGCATTCGTCAACAAAAGCAACTCCAGGAAGAGTTGGGTGAAGATTATCATGTTGAGTTGGCAATGCGTTATCAAGAGCCTTCTATTCCTAATGCCCTAAAGAATCTTGAAGGCATGTTTTTGGACTCACTAGTTGTCATTCCGTTATTTCCACAATATGCTTCAGCTACTACCGGTTCGGTAATCGATCGCGTGATGGAATTAATGCGTGGGTGGCAATACTTTCCGAAAGTAAGTTTCGTTAGTAGTTATTGCGATAACCCCTTGATGGTTGATGTGATTGCGGAGCATGCTCAGAAGCACGACCTGGAGATTTATGATCACTTCTTGTTCAGTTATCATGGGTTACCAGTTCGTCAGTTGGGCAAGATCGATCCAAAGAAAGAATTGAAGTGTCCTGATTTTGGGTGCGAAAGTTGTAAGAAAGAAACTAACCCCTACTGTTATTTGTCTCAGTGCTATGCGACGACTAGGGCAGTGGTTGAGAAACTGAATATACCCGAGGATAAATATACGGTTTGTTTTCAGTCCAGATTGGGAAAGACACCATGGATTCAGCCATATACATCTGACACTTTGCACAATTTAGCAAAGGAAGGAAAGAAAAAACTTTTGGTTTTCAGTCCTGCTTTCGTTGCAGATTGCATTGAGACCTTGGATGAGATTCAGGTTGAGTATGCCAATGAGTTTAAGGATATGGGAGGAGAAGAGATTCATATGGTTGAAAGTTTAAACGATAATCCAAAATGGATTGAAGCACTGAAACGGATGGTGTTGGAAAACGGAAATTAAGATGTTGCAACTAAACGCGGTTATACTATTTTTATTAGATTTTTATATCTTTTTTGCTTTAAGGGCGACGAAAATAGAGTTTATAAGAACAAGATGGTTCACTATTTTATGGTGGGGCTATTCTATTTCATTATTAGCCGGTCTGTTTATTTCATTTAAGTTTAGTATTCCGCTTTCTGTCCGTTCGATTATTTTAGTAGCTTTTTTCCTTACTGCGGTAAGTAAATTTATATATGCTATCGTTCTTATAATAGATGATCTGCGTAGAGGAGGAATTTGGGTTGGCAGATTATTCTCTAGAGGTAAGGGCAAGGATTTGGAGGAGAGGATTGAGACTTTGGAGGAACCATTGCCGGAGGTGCCTAAGAAGGGGATTTCACGTTCGGATTTTTTGCTGAAGTCAGGAATCGTAGTGGCTGCCTTGCCGATGATTCCATTGGCCTGGGGCGTTATCTCTACGGCATATGATTATCGCATCAGACGCCAGAAATTAATTTTGCCGAACTTGCCGAAGGAATTCCATGGAATGACTATCGCACAGATTTCGGATGTTCACTCAGGGTCATTCTATAATAAAAAAGCAGTGATGGGTGGCGTTGAGATGCTGTTGGGAGAGAGGCCTGACCTTATCTTTTTCACGGGTGACTTAGTGAATAATGTAGCTTCAGAAATGCGTGATTACCAAGATATCTTTTCTCATTTAAAAGCAGATTTGGGAGTGTATTCCACTTTAGGAAACCACGATTATGGAGATTATTACTACGGCCCTGGAGACTCGCCTGCAAAGCGTAAAAACCTGCAAGACCTTATCGAAACTCACAAAGTAATGGGTTGGGATCTTCTGATGGATGAAAATAGAACGTTGAAAGTTGGCAATGAGGAGATTTCCATCGTTGGAGTCCAGAACTGGGGGACAGGTAGATTTCCTAAAAAAGGTGATCTGCAGAAAGCTATGTTGGGTACTGATGATAAAGCTGTAAAACTATTGTTGTCTCATGATCCTTCACATTGGAGGGCTCAGGTATTGGATACAGATATTGATGTGATGTTCGCAGGCCATACTCACGGTATGCAGTTTGGTGTCCGTGGTGAGAGCTTCCAATGGAGTCCAGCCAAATATATCTACAAAGAATGGGCAGGATTGTATACTCAGGGATCATCCAAGCTTTATGTGAACACAGGCTACGGCTTTTTAGGTTATCCCGGACGAGTTGGTATTGCTCCGGAGATTACTATCTTTGAATTAGTCAAAGGATAGTTATTCATAGAGCGGTACAATTCTAAAATTAAAGTTAATCACCGATTCTTCTTCGCGACAAGTCAGTACGATAGGTTCATCTGGATCCATTTCATTTATTCTCAAAGTGATATGGTCGTCCATGAAGTCATCATTTGGTCCAGAGTCATATTCTAAAATAACCGCTCTTATTCCTATTTTAGCTATCTCTCGGTCTTCAATCATCGGAAATCTAATTGCTTTGTTCAGCGTAATGAATTTATTTTGTTTCAATAGAAGAGGGTTGTCTTCATTTCCTTTTGAGAATGTCCAAAAGAAATCTTCATAAGGCAGTCCTTTTTCTATGACCCTGAGCATATTCTGATTGAATTTATCCTCATCCAAAATATCCTTGTTGTTTTTGTCGAACGCTCTGATCCTTACCATAGCCTTTACATATTCACCTTCACCACCATCATCATTTACTTCACAGATTAATGTCTCCCATATAATCTTATGTTTTGTTGGGGATGGGCGGCATTGCCGGCTAACGTAGTCAACAAACATGCTAGTTCCTACAGAATGCATGTCCAGCGTACATAAGGAATAAGAAATCGGCACTTCATCATTAGTTCCCTTTAAATAATCTTGAATTGTTTTTTTGATACTTTCTGGGGAGCTGTCTGTTAAGCTTAATGCGATTAGGGGAGAACCGCCCATTGCTACAACCTGTACGGACACATTGTTTTCTTGTACCTTTTTTTGTTCAGATTCATTGAGTTTTGCAGATGAAAGCCAATAATCTGCATACTGCTCCAAGTCCATTTCCATACCTTCATAACTTTCGTCGCTTTCAAAGATGAGATACAACAATCTACCGTAACCTACTGAATCGACGAATACCCAATTTGGGTCAATATTATTTCTAGGTACCGCATCATCCAAGGTTGGATCTCCTTCTTTTATGTAAAAGAAGTCTTCAGGTTCTTTTATAGTGTTGCTCACGCTAACTGTATAGTACAATTGTTTACATTCTAAGTAAAACTTATGGGTTCTTCTTTTTGAATCGAAAGAAATGTCATGATCGCCCCCGAATCCCAAGAAGTGACCTGTTCCACTGAAGTTTGTCAGTAGTGAGGAGTAAGATTGAAATTCCTTAATACTGCCATGCGTAAAAGCAATGTCGGGCATATCTTTGCTGCGAATAATCTTATTGATTGCTTCTCTAATTTCATGTTTATAAGGGTTTTCTACCTTTACTGATGCGTCCTGAAAATGATGGCTATCTACTAATAGGTATAATGGCTTTCTAGCGTACGGAACAGTATTGGCATTTCCAGTTACGAGTTCTTTCATTTGGTAAACCCCATCCAAGAATATTTTGGATATGGCAAAATTTGTTTAGATTACTTGTTTGGATGCCCAAGTTCCTGAATTTTACCAATAGCACATTTCCAACCTGGTGAGTTATCTGAACCAGTAATTTCTTGGTTCGCATTGGTGTATTGCTTTAAGTCTCTTTTGAAAGAAAGTGTCACCTTATCGTTAGGGGAGAAATCAATCTTTTGGGTAAGGAATTGATTTATTTTTACCTTGGAGAAATCAAAATATTGGTTTTACTCTCGTAATAGTAGCTGGGATTCGAAATAATTTTTTTGACATGACAATTGGGATCTAGGCATTTGAACGATGTTAATTTTTCAGGTAAAATTAGGTCGTGGAAAAAAATAAAGGGGTATAAATGCGACATCTTTAACTGTGAGAGCTATAATTCAGCTTTCCTTGAATGCTAATTTATGCATTATTAATCTCATGGATCAGGTTTTCCATATTCATGCCTGTAAAACTCTTTAGGTCCCTTTTAAGATGTTGTCGGTCAAATATTCATTACTATAGGCTAGTTTTGTCAAGTTCTTGGATGAATCTTGTTCTAGCATCTGAAAAGCTTTTGAGAATCTAACGATTCGATGATATAGTTTGGGATGCATTCCAATTCGTTTCTGGCTTATACGTTCCATTTGTCGTGTTGATAAACAGCTCTTATCAGCAAGGATGTTTATTTTCATATGTTCTGGATTGGACCATAACATATGCATGGCAGCATCTAAGTGATGATTATCCTTGCAGATTGTCAGTTGTTGCAATAAGAACGATTGGATTAGTTCAAGTGCACAATAAGGACTGGTTGTCTGTAATATAGCTTGGTTGAGGGTCTTTATTTTATTTCCAAAAATGAGTTCAGCATCAATTCCTTGATCCAAAAGTTGATTTTGGGGGATTCCAGTAAGTCGGAATAAGGCTCCTGGGAGTAGACCAACCCTGACCGTTCTGTATTGATCTTGACTATAAATCCACACTGGATTTAGCTGCGGTCCGACTACTATGGATTGAGGCTGCTTAAAAAACAGGTTTGTATTCGGGTCGTAAAGAGAAATGGGGGCATGGAAATGGAAACAGATTCCCGATTGTGGTGTGGGGGGATGGAAATAGAACATCCCGCCGTTTGTCGGAAAATCTTGCTGGATATAGGTTATGCAGTGCACAAGATCAGCTAAGCATGAGGGAATATGGGACTCTATAAAAACCATTTCCACTAAAATTCTTAAGCAAATTTATGCAATTTTTCATTGCTTGAAACTCGCTCGTTATCAAAAACTGTTTCCGAATTCCGAAAATTGGTAATGATCTTTAATCTAATATTCTAGCAAAGTGGTTGTTCAGATGCTTTCTTATAGCGGTTCTATAGGCCTTTGCATCTCTTAACCTCAAAATGTCCACTAATTCTTTATGAGAGATAAATTCACCCTTTACGATATCCTTTTCTAGCAATCCACTTTGGTGAACATATTCAAAAATTGGAATGAGCATTTCCTGTAACTCCAATAGAATTCTATTTTTTGATACCTTATATAATTTTCCGTGGAATTTTATTTCATCTTCGACTTGCCAAGGATAAGCAGTGTCACCCGATACGATTTCATTGGCGATGTTGTCCAATTCATCAAGATCTTCATCAGTGATGTTATTTACGATAAAATCAGCCATACCCACTTCCAGAGCCAATCTCATTTCGAACATATCCTTTAATGTTTCATTATCCAATATTGAGGGATGGAATACTTTTCTCAAAGAGCCCAATACATCAGGATTGCGCAATACAGCGCCTTTATGTTTTATTGATTCAATCAATCCAATGGTTTTCAATCTCAATAAAGCCTCCCTAACTACAGTTCTACTTACCCCTAAATTATCTGCAAGGTCTAACTCCTTGGGCAGAACATCCCCCACAGTCAATTTATTTTTTTGGATATATTGAATGATTCTTTGTTCAGCCTTATCAACTAAACTTGAAGTATCAATACTTCCTAATTTCTCCATTTCGGGGCTATTTTCCTCCATAAGTTTTTCGTATTAGGTTAGAAATAAGATACAATAATATTAAAAAAAAGTTTGGAAGTAAAACATTATGTCTTACATTTGATGTGTTATTATGTATAACATAATCCAAATTATTGTAAATCTACTATGAAAAACCTTTATTATTACTCATTGCGGAGGATTATTGCCATAATCTTTCTGAGTTGCATTACTTTCGCAGCTTATTCGCAGTCTTTACTCAGGGGGGCAGTTACTGATCAGGATGGGAAACCATTGGAAGGTATTACTGTTTCTAATCAAACACAAAGTCAAACTACACAAACCGATTTACGAGGAAATTTTAGTATTACTGCGAAAATTTCTGATGTACTATTATTTACCTCTATCGGGTATGAGTCCCAAACGATTACATTAGAGAACCTAGGTTCTTTAAGGATCTTTATGGTACCGACTGGGGAGAATTTGGATGAAGTTGTTGTTTTGGGCTATGGCAGCATTAAAAAATCAAATTTGACGGGTTCAGTTTCTAGGTTGGACAAGCGTGTTTTAGAGACAGGTGTGCGATCTAACCCCGCTTCTGCCTTAGCAGGAACAATTCCGGGTTTACGTGTTCAACAAACTTCGGGTCGCCCAGGTGCTGTTCCAAATATTGTCCTTAGAGGAGGAACCAGTTATACAGGTGGAGGTTCGCCTTTAGTCATTGTAGACGGTTTGATACGGTCGGGGTTTCAAGACATAAATCAAGATGATATTGAATCTATTGACGTGTTAAAGGATGCATCTGCTACTGCTATCTATGGAGCAAGGGCATCAAACGGTGTGGTTTTGATCACAACCAAAAGAGGAAAAGAAGGGGTTTCTAATATTACCGCCAAGGCAAAAATCGGGATGAATTCATTAAATATTCCATTTGATTTCTTGAACGCGGAAGATTATATCTATTGGTCTCGTAAATCTATTCAAACTTCTGGGATTTACAATCCAACACAACTAAATCAACTAACTTCTGCAGTTCCATTTGGTACTGGCAATAAGTATAAGGATGCAAACGGCAATATTCTGGATGGAAATGTAACCAACCAGGCTGTTTGGAGTACTATGTTTTTGGATGATACCAACCGTGAATTATTGAATAAAGGTTGGAGGACGATGATTGATCCAGTGACTGGCAAGGAGATAATTTTCACAGAATTCAATTATGGTGACCAGGCGTTAAATCAAAATGCTCTTATTCAAGATTATAATGTTGCCATGCAAGGTGGAAATGATAAAGGGAAATATTATGCAAGTCTTGGTAAATATTATGAAGAAGGTGTACCCGTAAAGACTTTTTATGATCGTCTGACATTTATTCTTAACGGAGATTATAAGATCAAACCTTGGTTGGAATCACTTTCAGGGTTGAACTTTGCGAATACGAAATGGCGAGATGCTAATAATGCTGAAGCAAACTATATGACGAGAGCTTTAGGTGCTCCTCCAACCATGCGCGGCTACAATGAAAACGGGGATCTGTTGATAGGTCGCGACAACTGGGACGGAAATGTTATGGTAAATATTGACAAATTTATCCGTAATAATGAGAACCAGAAGCTTACACTTTCACAAGGTTTTAATATCAAGTTTTCTGAAAAGCTCAATTGGAAATCAACAGGGAGTTGGTATTTGAATCAAAGTATGAATGAAGCCTTCAATAAGGATTATTTGAACTCTCCAGGCAATTGGGTAAGGTCACGAAATTCAAGTGCTGGTTACGACAAAACCTTAAACCAAACATATAATTCGGTTTTGAACTATAGGGACTCTTTTTTAGGGAAGCATAATGTTGACGCCATGCTAGGCTGGGAATTTTTTGATTCTTATAACAAAGGTTTGTCAGCTTCAGGTTCGGGTGCACCTACAGATGATTTCATGGATTTGGCGCTCACAAGCGTTGACAACCTTCGTAGTATAGATTCTTACCATAATAGGTACCGTATTAATTCTTTCTTTGGGCGTATCAACTATGATTATGATCAGAAGTATTTATTGACCTTGACAGCACGTCGTGATGGATATTCAACATTATTGAACAATAGGTGGGGTACATTTCCCGGGATTTCGATCGGTTGGAATTTGCATAATGAGGAGATGTTCTCCAACTTCATAGGACAAGATCAGGTCGTTAACACCTTGAAGCTTCGTGCAAGTTACGGAGCAAATGGTGACATAGGGCCAGTTACTGCAAATAACAGGGGCTATTACTATTTACAAGGAAGGTACGGGACCTCAAACTACAATGGTGCTGTAGGTTACACCATGAATAATCCAAGTAATTTCGGGTTAAAATGGGAAAGCTTAATCACTAAAGAGGTTGGTTTAGAAACAAGGTTAGTGAACCGATTGGATCTTTCATTGGCATATTATCACCGAACTACTTTTGATAAGATTGCAGAATTGGTTTTGCCAGTCACCGCTGGAGGATTTCCAATCTTAACGAACAATGGTGATATGCAAAATCAAGGTGTTGAGATCGATTTGAACTACAACATTCTACGGAATAGTGATTGGATGTTGAATTTCAATTTAAATACTGCTTACAATGCCAATAAGGTTTTAAAATTACCAAACAATGGAGTTGAAAACAATCGACAAGGAGGTTTTCAGGTCTATGATTCAGTAACCAAAGATCTTATTTGGGTTGGAGGCATTCAAGAAGGTCAAGATCCAAATATAGCTTATGCGTATCAAGCCGAAGGAATCATCCGTACGCAATCTGATTTAGATAATTATGCTTTGAAGCTTCAGGACTTAATAGGAGCGAAAACTTTAGTTCATCCTGATGTTTTTGAGGGCATGTCAGCCTCTGAGAAGGCTTTGCATTATCCAATAGCATTGGGTGATGTCATGTGGAAGGATGTGAATGGAGATGGCATTATTAATTCTTACGATCAAGTTTACCAAGGGAGAACGGTTCCTAGATGGACTGGCGGTTTTGGGATTTATTCATCTTGGAAGAATTTCAGTTTGTCCACACGTTTCGACTATGCCCTGGGATTTGTGCAGTATGATGGTCCACGCGCATGGTTCATGGGGATGATGCAGGGGACATTTAACACAACCCAGGATGTTTTTGATACATATACTCCAGAGAATACGGGTGCCAAATACCCGACTTATTATTTCGCTGATCAATTATTCAAAAATAATACGAGTAGGATGAGCAGTATGTTTTTCAATAGAGGTGATTATTTGGCGTGGAGAGAAGTTTCCTTGTCATATAGGTTACCTAGATCAATTGCTGAGAAAGCAAAGCTTGAAGACTTGAGTCTTTCTGTGACTGGTCAGAATTTACATTATTGGTCAAAAAGTACTTTATTTTCTCCGGAAAGTGGGAGTATTGGCCAGGGCGGTGGTGGTTATCCATTGCCAAGAACCGTGATTTTTGGATTACAATTAACATTCTAAGAGCCTTTTATTATGAAAAAAATATTTTTAGCGATCGCATTAATGGCATCTACGGGTTGGATGACATCATGTAGCAAGATGGATTTGGATTTAGTTCCTGAGGATTATTTTGCCAGTGGCAGTTTTTGGAAAAATGAGGAGCAGGTAAGTGGAGCAATGAAAGGCTTGCACGCGCAATTAAGAAATAATCAGAGTACATTTTGGACATTGGGAGAGCTTCGGGGTGGCACATTGCGTGATGGTACAGGTTTTACGGGGACATCTTCTTTAAGTTCGGCAAGTATTATCATTCAGGATTTACGCGAAAGTGCGACAGGTATATCAGGCTGGGCCGGTCTTTATGCACCAATCTTTCAGGTGAACAACTTTATTTATCAAGTTAATAATGCTAGTTATCTCTCGGATGACAAGAAGGCTTATTATTTGGGGCAGGCACATGGAATCAGGGCATTTTATTATTTCCATCTTTTTCGTACATATGGTCGCATTCCTCTTGTTACAGAGCCTTTGGTGGCGATCAATACACCAAGTTCAGCGGAGTCAGCATACACGGCAAGGACAAAAACAGAGAAGGAGTCTTTAGATTTCATCAAAGAGGAGATTAATAAGTCTGTTTCTTCATTTGGGGATGATTTCAGCATAAAGGATCAAAAAGGGCAATGGTCTTTGGCCGCATCTCAGATGTTAAAGGCAGAGGTATATTTGTGGTCTGCGAAAGTTTCTATTGATGGTTCAGCTCCAACAGCAACACAGCAAGATTTGCAAACCGCAAAAACAGCAGTTGAGGCCGTAATCCCTAAATTTTCTTTACAGAGTTCATTTGAAAATGTATTTAATTCTTCAAGTGTAGCAGCAAATAAAGGTAACAATGAGATCATATTTGCTATCCGTTACTTAACGGGAGAAGCAGCTAATACATTATTCCCTTATTTTATTTATGCACCGGCAGATGTTCTCTCGGGTTATGTGGATGATAAAGGCAATAGTATTGAGGGTGATCCATTGAAGATTGCATCCAGTGGTACGATTTTAAGATATGAATATAAATACGATCTGTATCAACTATTTGATGCAGCGGACCAACGTGCTAATTTTACCTTCCTAAACTTTAATAAAGGAGATTTACATGCAGTGATTCTAAGAAAGTATTTAGGAACATTCCAGAATGATATTAGAGTATATACGGATGATTATCCAATTTATCGTTTGGCAGATGCATATTTACTATTGGCAGAAATAAAGAACAAATTGAATCAGGACCCGACTGCTGAAATCATGATGGTTCGCAATAGAGCTTATCAGGGAAATGCTCCACAGTTTGTAAATGGTTCCTTTGAGTCGAATGAAATTGCTATATTTTATGAGCGTAGCAAAGAATTTGTGGCTGAAGGAAAGCGATGGTATGATTTGAGAAGAATGCAAGACGGTAATGGCAGACCATTAGTATTCCGAAAAGATTTAAATCTAGTGGGCGTATTGGAGAACAATGATTCTCAAAAACATAAGATATTATGGCCAATTGATTTAGGTACCTTATCCGCAGACCCTAAACTTACAGGAGATCAGAATCCTGGTTATTCAGGAACATAATTTATAATTTTAACAATACTATCCTAGTCTTCTAGGATAGTTTTTACACATTTACACTATGCTAACTAACAAAATTGAAGGATTAATAGCCGCTCCTTTCACTCCATTTGATTCCAACGGAGAATTAAATCTAGATCTTATCCCTTCTTATTATGAATCATTAAAGAAGAACCATGTTAAGGGTGCTTTTATTTGTGGATCTACTGGGGAAGGTGTTTCTCTTACTTTCGATGAAAAGGTTTCTGTTTTAAAAGCCTGGACTTCCTTAACGAAAAATGATCCTGATTTTGCATTGATTATGTTTTTGGGAGGCACAAATATCAAGGAATGTAAACAGCTCGCTGTAATATCTGAACAAGAAGGTGCAGATGCTATTTCTTTTACTTCCCCTTTTTATTTTAAGCCTGCTGGCGTTCAACAATTGGCGAAATGTTGTGCTGAGATTGCTGCTGCTGCACCTCATACTGCATTTTACTATTACCATATTCCAGTATTGACGGGTGGTAATTTCAATATGATCGATCTATTGATGGAAGTGGACAATAAGATACCGACTTTCAGAGGAATCAAATATACCCACGAAGATTTTATGGATTTCTTATCCTGTTTAAATTTTCAAGAAAGAAAATATGATATGTTGTGGGGCCGTGATGAAAATATGTTGTCTTCATTGGTTTTAGGTTCTAAAGGGGCTGTTGGAAGTACTTACAATTATGCTGCGCCATTATATCTAGAATTAATTGAAGCCTATAATAATGGTGATTTAGAAAAGGCAAATAAATCACAACAAAAATCAATTGACATGATTCGTTTGTTAGGGAAATATGGGGGCATTGCTACTGGAAAATCTTATATGAAATTGGTTGATTTGGATTGTGGTGAGTTTCGTTTACCTATAGCAAATATGTCAAGCGATCAATTTGAAGTATTTAAGAAAGAAGTAGAGGATTTGGGCTTTGCTGGATTTAAATCTATTCGATAATGCAATTCAAGGTCATAATATCGATGGCGATTTTGATGGTTGGATGTTCAGGTAATGAAGGGAAGCTTCATTTGGAATGGGGTAATGCGAGCAAGTTACCGGAAGAATTTGGTAAGCCTAATCTAGGGGTCGCGGGGCCATTGGTTGGTGTTTTTGGGAATCGTCTTTTAGTGGCTGGAGGAGCTAATTTTCCAGAAGGTATGCCTTGGGATGGAGGCAAAAAGGTTTATCAAAAATCAGCTTATTTATATTCATTTGAAGGCTCCGAATTGAAATTCTATAAGCAGTTCGCTTTAGAGGATGCTTCCGCCTATTCTGCCAATGTAAATATTTCAGATGTCCTGTATAGTGCTGGGGGAGAAAATGAAAATGGTGCAATTAGAGAAGTTTACAGATATCAGTTGAATAAAGACGAAAACCTAGAGAAAACTCAATTGCCAGATTTGCCGTATCCATTAACGAATGGCGGATTAGTTGGAGGAAGTGACCATTTATATTTTGTGGGTGGAGAAAACTCAGATCATGTTTCAGATAAGGTTTATCAATTGCATCTGAAAGAGAATGGCGGTGGCTGGCAAGAATATTTAACACTTCCATATCCTGTTAGTCACGCTGTTGTTGTCAGTGATGGTTTAAATAAGATTTATGTAATTGGGGGTAGGAAAAGAAACACGAATTCGCGCAGTGATATTTATGACGGTGTCTTGGAAATAGATATTAACTCTAAAAATATAATAACCATTGGCAAAGTTCCAACAGCTGTTGCTGCGGGAACAGGTTTGTACTATCAGGGTAAAATCTTGGTGTTTGGAGGTGATCAGGCGAACACCTTTCATAAAGTTGAGGATTTGCTGGGTCAGATTAATTTAGAATCCAATCAGGTCAAGAAAGATAGTCTTATCGGTGTTAAAAATGATATTCAATTAAATCATCCGGGTTTTAGCAAAGAGAATTGGGCTTTTGATTTGGTAACAGGGGCATGGGCGGCTTTGGAAGGAATGCCGGGATTAAGTCCGGCTACTACCTCCGCAGTCCTAAAGGATAACATTTTTGTAATACCATCAGGCGAGATACGAGCGGGAGTTCGAACAGATCAAATTTTAATTGGAAAGATTGAAGGGTCCAAATAATGATCCTGATAAGAAATTATAATCTATGAGAAATAGCAATAAATATCCTTGGGTGGTTGTTGGGTTATTATGGTTTGTGGCATTGTTAAATTATATGGATCGCCAGATTTTGTCGACAATGCGTCCGGCAATGGCGATGGATATTGTTGAGCTGGAGAGTGCTGCTGTATTTGGCAATCTAATGGCTGTATTTCTGTGGATTTATGGGTTTATGAGCCCCGTTGCAGGAATGGTTGCTGACAAATGGAACCGTAAATGGTTGATTGTTGGGAGTTTGTTTGTGTGGTCTGCCATTACGTTGGCCATGGGTTATGCCAATACTTATGACCAATTATATGCGCTAAGGGCTATAATGGGTGTAAGTGAGGCTTTATATATTCCTGCAGGACTGTCATTGATTGCTGATTACCATTCGGATAAAAGCAGGTCATTGGCAATTGGGATCCACATGACAGGGTTTTATTTTGGGCAGGCATTGGGAGGGTTTGGCGGAACAGTTGCAGCATCTTTTTCCTGGCATTATACCTTTATATTATTCGGATTGATTGGAATAGTTTATTCTTTTGTATTGATATTTTTCCTACATGAAACAGACCATAGATCTGTTGCTAAAAAAATTATTGGAGATAAGACCTCATTATTCAAAGGTATATCCTTATTGTTTTCAAACGTAGCGTTTTGGGTGATTTTGCTATACTTTGCTGTTCCAAGTTTGCCGGGCTGGGCAACAAAGAATTGGTTGCCAACTTTATTCTCTGAGAATTTGCACATACCGATGGAACAGGCCGGTCCATTGGCTACCATAACAATTGCTCTGTCTTCGTTCTTTGGGGTTATATCTGGCGGAATTATTTCAGACAGATGGATTCAAAGAAACTTGCGGGGGAGGATTTATACAAGTGCGATAGGTCTTGGATTAACTATTCCTGCGGTTATTCTCATAGGCTATGGGCATAGTGTATTTGCGATTGTTTTAGCTGGGCTGATGTTTGGGTTTGGGTTTGGCATGTTCGATGCCAATAATATGCCTATTCTCTGTCAATTTGTTTCTTCCAAATACAGAGCTACAGCTTATGGTATTATGAATATGGTTGGTGTTTTTGCTGGTGCATATATTACTAAATTATTGGGTGCTTCTGCAGATGCAGGGCAATTAGGAAGTGATTTCGCCCTATTGGCAGGAATAGTGTTGATAGTTTTGATTATTCAATTGGCTGTTTTAAAACCAAAGTATAATGAAGCAATCGATTAAATTTTTGTTTTTCATTTTCATCTCCATTAGTTCTCTCTTTGCGCAAACAAAAAAGAGGGTTGCATGTATTGGGGATTCGGTTACCAAAGGATATAATTTGGCTAATGGAAAATCCTATCCTGCGCAATTGCAAGAATTGCTAGGTGAGGGTTTCCTTGTTGGTAATTTTGGAAAAAATGGCGCTACCTTATTGGAGAAAGGACATAATCCCTATTTAAAATCAGAAGAGTTAAAGGATGCTTTAGAATTCAGTCCAGATATCGTGGTGATATCCTTAGGATTAAATGATACAGATCCGAGAAACTGGCCAAATTATAAATTAGATTTTACGAAGGATTATAATAAGCTAGTCTCTTTATTTAAACAAGATAACCCTAATATTGAGATTTATGTATGTCAGATGACTCCCATTTTCAGTGGACACGCACGATTTTTATCCGGAACAAGGGATTGGTACAACCAGATTCAAAAAAATATTGAAGATATAGCCATCCTAAATAACTATAGACTTATTGACAACAAAACACCTTTAGCAAGCCGCATAGATCTTTTTGATGATTATTTACATCCAAATGAACATGGTGCAAAGTTATTGGCAGAAAATGTATGGAAACATATAGTTCCTGTTAGGCAGAAATTATCTGTTTCTAATACCATAGGGTCAAATATGGTTCTTCAACGCGACGAAAAAGTTTCTATTTATGGAAAAGCATCTTCTAAAGAAAAGGTAATCCTTGAATTAGAGAACAAGACTTATTCCACCCAAGCTGATGAATTAGGGAATTGGGAAGTAGATATTAATCCCCATTCTGCAGGAGGTCCATATTTAATAAAGATTAAGACTGATCAGGATTCTATTTTATTAAAGAATATTTTGTTTGGAGATGTTTATTTGGCATCTGGGCAATCCAACATGGCATTTCCATTAAAATTGGTCAAAAATTCTGAACCGCTGATAGGTAATGCAAGTTTAAATAATCAAATCAGAATCTTCAAGAACAAGAATCTAGTAGAAACGAACAATTCTGAATGGAGTACTGATGTTTTGAAAAGGGTGAATGATCTGGAATTTTTCACAGGATCCTGGGAAACTCTGAATGCTGAAAATTCATCGAATTTTTCAGCGATTGCTTATAGTTTTGCATTGGATATCCATCAAGACACCAAGGTTCCGGTTGGTATTATTGAATTGGCTGTTGGAGGTTCTAATACCGAGTCTTGGATTTCCAGGGAATGCTTGGAGAGCAATGATTTACTTGCGGGATATATCCATACTTGGAGAAAATCAGATTTCATTCAAGATTTCTGTAAAGAAAGAGCTGGAGTAAATTTGAAGCAGTCTAATATAAAACACCAGCGTCACCCATATGATCCTTCTTACAACTTTGAAGCAGGATTAGTGAAATGGAAGAATACAAATATTAAGGCTGTCCTATGGTATCAAGGGGAGAGTAATGCTCATAACGTTGAACTGCACGAACAATTATTTAAAACCCTCGTTCATTCATGGCGCAAGAATTTTGCTGAAAGTGGCAATGTTAAGGACAAACTTCCCTTTTATGTTGTACAACTATCTGGTATCGATCGTCCCTCTTGGCCATATTTTAGGGATAGCCAAAGGTTGATTTGTTCAGAAATTGCAAATGTATTTATGGCTGTTAGTTCAGACTTAGGTGATTCTCTTGATGTGCACCCTAAAGACAAAATTCCAATTGGTATCCGTTTGTCTAATCTCGTTAAGAAACATGAGTTTGGAAAAAATATCAATTCGGATACTCCACAGCCAATCAGAGCCTATCCAAGAAAGAACAATTTATTCGTGATTGAGTTCAATAACGCCAAAAATATTAAGGTAATAGATGGCAAAGAGGCTAAAGGATTTCAAGGAATGGAAAATAATGGGGACTTGGAAGAATTACATGTTAAGGAGATAAAAGGGAATAAAGTCATCCTATATAATCCAAAATCTTTGACAAAGATATATTATGGATATCAGCCATTTACAAGGGCTAATTTAGTAAATGAAGAATCAGTTCCTGTTTCGACCTTTTCAATAAAAAACTAAAAAAATGTATACAAATGAAGAGCTGGACAATCTAGCTGAATTTTATAAAAATCAATTAATAAACGATACGGTTCCATTTTGGTTTCCTAGATCATATGATTATGAATTCGGGGGTTATTTATTGATGCGGGACTATGACGGCACATTGATAGATACGGATAAAGCTGTTTGGATACAGGGGCGAGCATCTTGGTTACTGTCTACATTGTACAATACAGTGGAGCCACGTCAAGAATGGTTGGAAGGTGCAAGACTAGGCTACGAATTTATCAGGGATAAGTGTTTCAATCCTGATGGCAAGATGTATTTTCATGTGGACCGCGAAGGAAATCCGATTCGAATGCGCCGCTATTTTTTCTCGGAAACATTTGCTGTTATTGCAAGTGCAGCCTATGCTAAGGCTTCTGGCAGTGGTGAGGCAGCAACCTTTGCGAGGGAAATGTTTACCGTTTGTTTAGAATATGCTAATGGAAAAAGGGTAATGGATCCAAAGTTTGAGGATACAAGACCAAGTAAAGGGATTGGAATTCCAATGATTATGTGCAATACAGCACAGCAATTGAGGGAAACAATCGGTGACCCTCGTTGTGACGGAGCTATAATGAGCTGGATAAAAGAAATTGAGGAAAATTTTGTAAAAGATGATATTCGCTGTGTTATGGAACAGGTTTCATTAGATGGGGATATTATAGATCACATTGATGGCAGGACACTAAATCCAGGTCATGCTATTGAGGGCGCATGGTTTATTTTACATGAAGCCATTTATCGTGGCATGGATCAACATTTGATTGATTTGGGGTTAAGGATGTTGGATTATATGTGGGAAAGAGGTTGGGATGAGGAACATGGTGGAATCTTATATTTCCGGGATGTCTATAACAAGCCGGTGCAGGAGTATTGGCAAGACATGAAATTTTGGTGGCCACAGAATGAAACCATAATTGCTTGTTTATTAGCTTATTTAATAACCAAGGATGAGAAATATTCAACCATGCATAAACTTATCCATGATTATGCCTATAAGCATTTTCATGATAGTGAACATGGGGAATGGTTTGGTTATCTTCATAAAGATGGAAGTATTGCCCAAACTGCGAAAGGCAATATGTTTAAAGGACCTTTTCATTTGCCAAGGCAAGAATGGTATTGTTGGTCAGTAATCAATAAGTTCAAAGTTTAAATTTACCAAATATGAAAAAACTATTTTTATCATTATTAGCTGTTTGCTTACTTTCTGGGGTTCAGGCGCAAGAAACTGTTGTATTTCGATCTGGGGATGATGGCTATGCGAGCTATAGAATTCCTGCCATAATAAAAAACAAGAATGGGGAATTGATTGCTTTTTCCGAAGGCCGTGTAGATCATGCGGGAGATTATGGCAATGTGGACATTGTATATAAAGTTAGCAAGGATAACGGCAAGACTTGGGGGGATTTGAAGGTTGCGGCAGACTATGATAGGCTTCAAGCGGGAAATGCAGCCCCAGTAGTAGATTTATTGGACCCTGCATATCCTGAAGGTAGAATATTCCTATTTTATAATACCGGAAATAATCATGAGGGCGAAGTGAGAAAAGGTAAAGGTCTACGAGAAGTATGGTACATTACCTCGACTGATGGAGCAAAAACATGGTCAGAACCTGTGAACATCACAACGCAGACACATAGGCCAAAACAAACAGAAATAAATCCTGAATATTCTTTTTCTGAGGATTGGAGAACCTATGCAAATACACCAGGGCATGGATTTCAATTTGTTTCAGGGCCTAATAAAGGTAGGATTTACATCGCTGCCAATCACAGTGCCGGGGATCCACAGCCACAAGGTAAAGATTGGAATGCTCATGCCTTTTATTCTGACGACCATGGAAAAACCTTTAAACTGAGTGATAACCTTCCTTATCCCGGAACGAATGAATCTATTGCTGCTCAAATAGGAGACAATGAAGTGTATATGAGTTCTCGGAACCAACAATTGACTCCTAAACAAAGGGTTATTTCGATTTCTAAAGATGCTGGACAGACATGGGTGAGTTCATCTCCTGATGCTAAACTGCCTGATCCAATCAATCAAGGATCTGCTTTATCATGGAAAAAAGGTAAAAAATTTATTTTGGCTCATATTAATGCTGCAGATGAGAAAGATCGTAATAACTTGACCTTGAGGCTGTCAAAAGATAAGGGAAAGTCTTGGTATTATAATAAATTGATTGCCAAAGCTCCTGAGGGTTACAAAGGTGCATATTCAGCCTATTCAGATATTGTTTTGATAAAACCCAATACTATTGGTATTCTTTACGAGAAAGACAATTATAAAGAGATCATTTTTCTGACTGAGAAGATTAAATAAGTTAAAACCCTGGGCTAGTTGCTTAGGGTTTTTGTTTTTTAAAGTGCATATTGTCAAAAAAATCCTGTAAATTGAATTTTATCTACATTGTTAAACCATTCTAAACTTTTTTCACGATATGTTTCTGAGAAGTATAGTTCATATTAAAACTCTAATTTATGTACCAGTAGTTAGAAATTCATTTTTAATAGCTTTGGTGTTGATTTCTGTTTCTTTTTTTGATTCATGTGCAAAAAGGAATTCTGCGGTTTCGAGTTCATTTGTAGAAGGGGGAAATACTTTTCAGAATCCTGTTTTTGAGCCTGTATTTGCGGACCCTACGGTGATTCAAGATCCTAAAACAAAGCTGTTTTATGCATATGGTACTCAAGACAATTGGGATGATGGTCAAGGCTCTAGGTTGGTTCCAATTTTGGAATCCAAAGATATGGTGAATTGGAGTTATGTTGGTCCTGCATTTCAAGAAAAACCTTCTTGGAAAGGTGCTGGCGGCATCTGGGCTCCAGATATTAATTTAGTGAACGGGAAATACTATTTATACTATTCTTATTCAACTTGGGGTGATAAAAACCCTGGGGTAGGTTTGGCTATTTCGGATTCTCCAAAAGGCCCATTTATAGATCAAGGGAAGTTGTTCGACAGTGAATCAATGAGTGTTCCTAATTCAATTGATCCTTTTTTTATTGCTGATAATGGGAAGAATTATATTTTTTGGGGAAGTTTCTCAGATACTCCTGGGCAAGGTACTTTTGCTTTGGAATTGAGTGAAGATGGCAAAAAAGTTAATATTGGACAGAAAGTAAAAATCGCAGCCGGTGATTATGAGGCGGTTACCATTTTTAAGAAGAATGGGTATTATTATTTTTTAGGATCTAAGGGAAGTTGTTGTGAGGGAGCTAATAGTAAATATCATGTTTTGGTAGCTAGATCGAAGAATCTATTAGGACCTTATGTGGACAAAGAGGGAAGGGATATCAAGGAAAGAGGAAATGGAACTATTGTTATGCAGGGTTCTGAAGATATCGTCGGCCCAGGACATACATCAGGGGTTATAACTGACGCCAAAGGTCAGGATTGGATTTATTATCATGCGATTGATAAGAATCAAGGGAAACTAGGAAACGGTACGTCTAGAAGAATGCTAATGTTGGATCCATTAGTTTGGGAAGGTGAATGGCCGATTATCGGGGGAGGCAATCCTCAGACCAAGCAACAGAAAAAACCAGTCATAAATTAAATTCAGCTTTAAATTTTATATGAAAATCAGATTATTTTGTTTAGGATTATTGTTTTTGTTGAGCAATATAGCAAATTCACAAGAGTTGCCAGGAAATCCATTGTCCGTTGCATTGGGCGATCCATACATTATTTATGATGACAAGCAGGACAGCTATTATCTGTATGGTACTGGAGGGACAAAGAATGGTTTTGTAGTCTATTCTTCCAAGGATTTGAAAGATTGGGAGAATGAAGGAGTTATTTACACTAACCTACAGGAGAAATCATGGGGAACGAAAGATTTTTGGGCACCCGAAGTTTATAAATGGAATGATAAATTTTATCTGTTCTATAGTGCACATTGGAAGGAAAATCCTAATAATGAGTTGGAGAATTATAAAATAGGCGTCGCAGTTTCTGACAAGCCAACTGGTCCGTTTATAGACATTGATGATAAACCGTTATTTGATCCAGGATATCCAATCATTGATGCAAATGTATATGTGAGTGAGGATGGCAAGAAATACCTTTATTATTCGAGGTGCTGTTATAAGCATCCTGTAGAATCAGAAATTGCTGCTTGGGCAAAAAAGAAAGGTTTATATGATGAGATTGAAGAGAGTTGGGTTTACGGAGTTGAGTTGAAGCCTGATTTGAGTGGGGTAATCGGAGAACCGAAATTATTATTGCGTCCACCAGTAAAAATCAATGATAAACAAGCAGAATGGGAAAGCAGATCAGTTAACAATGCTGAGATAAATCGTCGATGGACCGAAGGTTCTTATCTTTTTAAGCATAATAATCTTTATTACATGATGTATTCTGCGAATCATTATGCTGGACCTTATTATGCTGTTGGATATGCGACTTCAAAAAATCCACTAGGGCCTTTTAAGAAATCTGCTACCAATCCAGTCTTGGAGAAAAATAATGATAAAGGTGGCGATGTTACAGGGACTGGCCATAATTCCATTTTTGTTGGCAAAGATGGTAAAATGTACTGTGTATATCATGGAAGAACTACAAAAACGGGCAATGATCGGGTAGTTTTTATAGATCCGATAGAGATAGATTCTCAAGGTGTGTTAAAAGTACACGGTCCTACTACAAATAATTGATGGAATTTGTATCTTAGGAGAACTAATTGAAGAACCACCTATGCCAGATTTTGCAATTAATGACGTACCACACACTCGCTTAAACATATTAACAGGGGAACGAATTCTTGTTTCGCCACATCGCAGCAAGCGACCATGGCAGGGGCAAGTGGAGGAATTATCCTTAGATAAAAGGCCTGAATATGACCCAAATTGCTATCTCTGTCCAGGGAATAAACGGGCAGATGGCAGTGAAAATCCCGATTATAAGGAGAGTTTTGTTTTTGTCAACGACTTTTCTGCTCTGTTGAAAGATACTGAAGAAGGAAATATAAATGAAGAAGGATTATTAGTTGCTGAAACTGAGCGGGGAATTTGTAAAGTTATTGCATTTACTCCAAGGCATGATTTGACTCTTCCTGAGATGGATGTTGAGGATATCAAAAAGGTCGTTGATGTTTGGCAAAGCGAATTTGCCTCTTTAGCATCCAATGAATGGATTAAATACATTCAGATATTCGAAAACAAAGGATCTATTATGGGTTGTAGCAACCCGCATCCTCATGGTCAGATTTGGGCGGAAAGTAAGTTACCCATGGAAATCCTCAAAGAGGAAAAGCAGCAGCAGGAATATTTCCTAAAAAATAAGAAGTCTTTATTGTCTGACTATCTAGCCTTAGAATTAAAGAAAAAAGAACGAATTATCATTGACAATGATCATTTTGTGGCTTTAGTTCCTTTTTGGGCGGCATGGCCTTTTGAAACCATGCTGATCAGTAAGCGTCATGTTACGGATATCACTGAGTTTTCTGAAGAAGAAAAGTTGGATTTAGCAAAAACCTTACAGGAGCTTACCATCCGTTATGATAATATATTTTCAACCTCTTTTCCATATTCTGCAGGGATGCACCAAGCTCCTGTAAACAATGGGGAGCAGGATTTTTGGCATTGGCATATGCATTTTTATCCACCATTACTTCGTTCAGCGACTGTAAAGAAATTTATGGTTGGCTATGAGATGTTAGCTAATCCCCAAAGAGATATTACTGCAGAAAAAGCAGCAGAAATCATCAGAAATCAACCCACCATACATTATAAATCTAATACCAAATGATTGAGAGAGACCAAATTAGTGCTAAGTATAAGGAATTGTACGGAGTAGAGCCAGCATTAGTTTCCAAATCGCCCGGAAGAATTAATATAATTGGAGAACATACGGATTATAACGAAGGATTTGTTCTTCCTACTGCAATTGACAAAGCTGTATATGTGGCTTTAGGGAAGCGTAATGATACAGAGATTCATTTATTTGCAGAAGATTTTAATGAGTCTTTTCAAGTTGATTTAAAAGATGTTTCACCAACCGATAAGGGCTGGCCAAATTATATTCTTGGAGTAGTTAATCAATTGAAGGAGCGTGGGTATAAGATTTCTGGATTTAACCTTTATATAGATGGGGACATACCTGTGGGGGCTGGTCTTTCATCATCTGCAGCAGTAGAATGTGCTACAGGTTTTGGATTGAATGAACTTTTTGATCTGAATATTGACAGGGTTTCCATTGCAAAAATTGGTCAGCTTGCTGAACACACTTATGCAGGGGTAAAATGTGGAATAATGGATCAATTTGCTTCGGTATTGAGCAAGGAGAACCATGTAGTTAGATTAGACTGCAGAGATCTTTCTTATAGCTATGTTCCTTTGGAGCTTGGAGATTACGAGATCGTGTTGTTAAACACGAACGTTAAGCATTCCTTGGCCTCATCTGCATATAATGACCGAAGGCATTCATGTGAAAAGGCAGTAGCCTTAGTAAAGGAAAAATATCCTGAGGTAAATAGCTTGAGAGATGTAACTATTGAAATGCTGGATGAGATTGTCCGGCCTATTGATAACGACAGTTATGTAAAAGGTAAGTTTGTGGTGGAGGAAAACGAAAGACTTGCCAAGGCTTGTGAGGCTATGGATAGAGGGGATATCCAAGAAATGGGTAGACAAATGTTTAGAGCTCATGAAGGCTTGAGTAAGGAGTATGAAGTTAGTTGCGAAGAATTGGACTTTTTGGTAGAAAATGCTAAGGAATTTCCTGAAGTTTTGGGAGCAAGAATGATGGGAGGCGGTTTTGGAGGATGCACTATTAATATTGTGAAGAAGGGTTTTGGACAGCAATTAGTTGATTCAATATCGCCTGCTTACAAAAAAGAATTTAACCTTGAGCTAACACCTATTTTTGTTAAAACTGATAATGGCTCAGAATTAGTATATTAGACTTAATTATAAACTAAACAATGAATAAATCTATCTTAAAAACGTTGCTTGCGGGCTCCCTTTTTGCGACTATTGCGTGTCAGCAAAATAGCAAGCAGGAAAGCAACATTACTGCCGACAGTACAGATTCTGTTGTTACAATCTTAGATTCCACCTCATTCTCAGGAGATATTGATGGAAAATCTGTCAAGCTTTATACGTTAAAGAACTCCTCTGGTGCAACAGCATATTTCACAAATTTTGGAGCAAGAATCGTAGGATTGCAGGTACCTGATAAAAATGGTACTTTAACAGATGTTGTCTTGGGGTTTAATAAAGCTGCTGACTACAACAACCCAAAAGAACCTTTCTTTGGTCCTATTGTCGGTCCATTTGGAAATCGGATTGCTAAGGGTAAATTTAGTATCGATGGGGAGGAATTTACCACACCAACCAACAATGGTCCCAATACCTTGCATGGAGGAGTTAAGGGCTTGCATTTTCAAAATTGGGATGTCAAAACTGTAAATGATAAGGTTATCACATTCGCATTGACACTTCCTGACAAAGCTGAAGGATTTCCCGGTCCAATTCATATTGAAGTAACATATAGTTTGTCAGACAATAATGAACTGACGATTGCTTATAAAGCTACTTCTGATAAGAAAACAGTTATTAACTTAACAAATCATGCATATTTCAATTTAAATGGTGAAGGCAGTGGAACTATTTTAGATCATACTTTGAAACTTAATGCCGATAAGTATACTCCTGTAGACAGTACATTGATTCCTACTGGAGAATTGGCAGATGTTAAAGGTACGCCTTTTGATTTCACTACTTCAAAAACGATAGGCCAAGATATTGAACAGGACAACGAGCAGTTGAAATTTGGTAAAGGCTATGATCATAATTGGGTTTTAAACGGGACCAAAGTTGATGGGTTGAACCATGCTGGAACTTTAACAGGAGATAAATCAGGGATCGTAATGGACATCTATACTGAAGAACCTGGAATTCAGTTTTACAGTGGGAATTTTATGGCGGACAATGTAACACTTAAAAATGGTTCTAAGGATAGTTTCCGTACGGGATTATGTTTGGAGACCCAACATTTTCCAGATTCTCCAAACCAGCCTAATTTTCCATCTACATCATTAAATCCTGGAGAAACCTATACCAGCAAATCTGTTTACAAGTTTACGACTAAATAAAAACCATGGAAACCAAAGACTATATCGTATTCCTATGCTACTTCATAATAGTAGCAGGGTATGGACTTTACATTTATTATAAGAAGAAATCCGCTTCTGGGGATTCTAAGGATTATTTCTTGGCTGAAGGTTCCTTGACATGGTGGGCAATTGGAGCTTCTTTGATTGCCTCGAATATTTCTGCTGAGCAATTTATCGGCATGAGTGGTTCAGGATTTAAGATTGGATTGGCTATTGCAACTTATGAATGGATGGCGGCAGTGACATTGATCGTTGTTGCTGTATTTTTCCTTCCAGTTTATCTCAAGAACAAAATCTTCACGATGCCACAGTTCTTACACCAGCGGTACAATGGCACGGTAGCCATGATTATGGCGGTGTTTTGGCTGTTATTGTATATTGTGGTAAACCTAACATCCATTTTGTTCTTAGGGGCATTGGCAGTCTCCAGTATTTCAGGATTGGATTTCCAGGTCTGTATGATTGGTTTAGCCGTATTCGCGATTTTCATCACCTTAGGAGGTATGAAAGTAATTGGTTACACCGATGTAATCCAAGTATTCTTTTTGATTTTGGGAGGTCTAGCAACCACTTATTTGGCATTAAACCTTGTTTCGGATCATTTCGGTGGGACAGGTGTACTGGATGGATTTGGTATTGTTCATGAGAAAGCTCAAGATCATTTCCACATGATCTTGAAGCCTGACAACCCGAATTATATTGACTTGCCTGGATTATCAGTTTTGATAGGTGGTATGTGGGTTATCAACTTGAACTATTGGGGATGTAACCAGTACATCACTCAGCGTGCATTGGGCGCGGATCTTCCGACCGCTAGAAACGGTTTGTTGTTCGCTGCAGTTTTAAAATTACTTATGCCTTTGATCGTAGTATTACCTGGTATCGCTGCTTATGTTTTATATAATGATGGATTATTCCAACAAGAGATGATTGCTGGTGGTGAATTGAATCCAGATAGAGCATACCCGGTATTATTGAATTTGTTGCCTACAGGTCTTAAAGGACTATCATTTGCAGCATTAACCGCTGCGGTCGTTGCATCTTTGGCAGGTAAAGCAAATTCAGTTGCTACTATATTCTCATTGGATATTTATAAGAAGATTTTTGATAAAGATGCTACTGAAAAGAAATTGGTGAATGTTGGGAAGATTACTATTGTTGTTTCTATGATCTTAGCAATTTTTATTGCTCCATATTTAGGTATTGACAAGAAAGGTGGTTTCCAATATATTCAAGAGTATACAGGGTTTGTATCTCCGGGTGTATTTGCGATGTTCTTATTGGGATTCTTTTGGAAGAAAACGACCTCAAATGCAGCATTGTTTGCTACAATAGTAGGTTTCATACTGTCAATTGTATTGAAATTCTTGCCTAATTTCATGGATCTTTCTTTCTTAGCTTCTACAGGATTTGCTATTCCTGTGGACGGGGTTTACGAAATTCCATTCATTGATCGTATCGGCTTTGTTTTCATCTTCTGTTTAATCGGTATGTACTTTATAAGTATGTATGAAAACAAAAAAGGTGTTGTTACCAATGGTTTGGAAATCGACGCTACGATGTTCAAGACAAAAACAGGTTTTGCAGTTGGTGCATTACTTGTAATTGGTATCACAGCAGCATTGTATACTATCTTTTGGTAGGTATAATATAGAGTTCAAAAAAATCCCTTGACTTTTTTTAGTCAAGGGATTTTTTTTATTTTATCTCTTTTAGAGCTTGATCAAAATCCTGAATTAGATCGTCTATATGTTCAATTCCTACTGAAACTCTTAACATTCCAGTCGTTATTCCAGAGGTTGATTTTTGGGATTTATCGTGATGTGAACCCCACATGCTAGCTGGGTGGACAACGAGCGATTCTACCCCTCCAAGGCTTGCTGCATTGGCGAATATCTTCAATTTATTTAGCACAGATTGAGCATTTTGGTAGGCGTCTTCTTCATCCCCAATCACTTCAATGCAAAGCATGCCCGTTCCACCACGCATTTGTTTTTGTGCAAGGTCATATTGAGGGTGCGACTTCAGACCTATATATCCAGTATACTTAATTGCAGGGTGTTTTTCGAAAAATTCTGCTAACGCTAGAGCGTTACTGTTGATCTGTTTTACCCGCATGGATAATGTTTTCAAGCCCCTTAATAAAAGCCAAGAATCAAATGGGCTTAATGACCCTCCAAGCACAAGTGATCTTCGCCATACCTTTTCGATAAAATCCTTAGTTCCACATACCACTCCTGCTGTTAAATCACTATGGCCGCCTAAATATTTAGTAGCTGAATGGATAATTACATCTATTCCCAGATCTTTTGGAGACTGATTGATTGGCGAGGCGAAAGTATTGTCTGCCATTGTCGTAATCTTATGCTTTTTACCAAGGTCTGCAATAAATTGCAGGTCAGTAATATCCAGATTGGGGTTGGAGGGTGTTTCGACATAGATCAATTTTGTGTTTGGCCTTAACGCTTTTTCGAATGCCTGATTGTCCTTTTGATCGACGTGGGTTACCTCTACGCCATAATCTGATAAAAATTCCTTAAAAAAGAGCATAGCACCAGAGTAGAGAGAATTTTGAGTTACTACATGGTCACCTACTTTAACGACACTTAAGATCGCGGTTGAAATGGCAGCCATCCCTGTTGCCAATACCAGAGAATCTTCAGTTTTTTCAAGACTTGCGACAATAGATGCGACTTGGGAATTCGTAGGATTTCCGTGGCGATGATAAAAATTAGGGTGTTTTGTTTCTGTTGCGGCTACAATATACTCCTTGAGATCTTCATCTGCGAAGTATGTTGAAGTTTGATAGATTGGGGTTACAACGGCTTTACTTTCGTTGAATTCTTTCCCTTTATGGATTAGATCGGTTTCTATATGAGACATATCAGGTTGTTTTTAAAAAATAAAGGAATGAAAATTAAAAAAATAACTTGTAAATACTTAATTTCAGCTTCGATTTGTTTAATATAATTAACCTTAATTTACCTCAAATATTATGAAAAAAATACTTGCTATTCTGGCTTGTCTTCTTTCTACTTTATCATTTGCTCAGATTAAGTCTCCATCTGAATACCTTGGATATCAAATAGGTTCAAAGGTAACTCCGCATTGGAAGGTTTTGGAATATTACCAATATATTGCCACTCAGGTTCCAAACCAAGTGAAAATGGAATCTTATGGAGAGTCTAATGAAGGTAGACCTCTTAAAGTATTCTATATTTCCTCTGCTCAACATATTGGAAATCTAGAAAATATAAGGACTAACAATTTAAAATTAGCACATGCATTAGAAGGTGAGGGCACAACAACTTCTCCTGCTATTGTATGGATAAGCAATAACGTCCATGGGAATGAAACTTCTTCGATAGAAGCATCGATGATGACTTTGTTTGAACTAGTAAACCCCAACAATAGTAAAAGTAAATCCTGGTTGGAGAATACTTTAGTGATCTTGGATCCTTGTTTAAATCCTGATGGAACTGAACGTTATAATAACTGGTACAATGGTGTTGTTGGGATTAAATATAATCCAGAATTATATGCTCGCGAACACAGAGAGCCTTGGCCAGGAGGTAGATATAATCATTATTATTTTGACATGAACCGTGATTGGGCTTGGCAAACACAAAAAGAAAGCGCCTTAAGAGCCATGATTTATAATAAATGGCTGCCACACATTCATGTTGATTTTCATGAACAGGGAATAAATTCACCTTATTATTTTCCGCCAGCAGCAGAACCATTGCATGAGGTAATAACGCCATGGCAACGAGAATTTCAAACCACTATTGGCCAACATAATGCAAAATATTTTGATTCAAAAGGGTGGTTATATTTTACTAAAGAACGTTTTGACTTATTTTATCCATCGTATGGAGATACTTATCCTATCTATTCAGGGTCTATAGGAATGACTTTCGAGAAGGCTGGCAATAGTTCTGCAGGATTGGGAGTGTACACAGATGATAAGGATACATTGACTCTCGTTGATCGCGCTATTCAACATCATGCCTCCGGATTAAATGTGATCGAAATAGTATCACAGAATGCTGGCAGAGTCGTTTCTGAATTTAAAAAATTTGGAGATGATGCAGCAGCAGGAAAGTTATCTTCTTTTCAAACTTATGTTGTAAAATATGACAATAGCAGGGATAAAACCATGCGAGCTTTAATCGAATTATTGGAAAAGAACAAGATCAATTATTATTCATCCTCAGGTACTATAAAGGGATTTGATTATTTCAGCAAAAAAGAGGAAAACCATAGTTTAAATTCTAAAGACTTAGTGATTCCGGGAAATCAATCAAAGGCTGCACTGATTCGTGTATTATTTGAACCAGAGGCGAAGTTGACCGATTCTGTCACTTATGATATCACAGCTTGGTCATTGCCGTATGTTTACGGACTACCAGCAATTGCATCTAAGACTAAAATTTCCAGCTTAAATCCCTATCAGTTAGAAACTATTTCTAATAGCATCGGCTCACCTTTTGGATATGCCATAAAATGGGATGGATTTTCTTCTGCTCAACTTTTAGCTGCATTATTAAGGAATAAAATTACTGTTAAAGCATCAGATCAAACTTTTAAAATCGGTTCTGAGGAATTTCCAAAAGGATCACTGTTGGTGATGAAGAACGGTAATAAACAATCCAATACCGAGAAAATATTGAAGGAAGAATCGGATCGACTCAAAGTAAAGATATATGCTATTCAGTCGGGCATTGTTGAGGGCGGTAAGGATTTAGGAAGTTCTGATGTGAAAACTATCAAAACACCAAAAGTGCTGATGATGGCAGGAGAGGGGCAACGCGCTACAAATGTTGGGGAAGTATGGCATTATTTCGACCAGCAATTACAATATCCAATTATATTGATCAATCCATCGGATTTTTCTAGAGTTAAATGGGATGAAATAGATCTGTTCATTATGCCTAATGGCAACTATCCTTTCTTAAAAGATAAGGCTCAGACCGATGAATTCGCAAATTGGATAAGGAAAGGAGGGAAAGTAATAGCATTAGAATCTGCAGTTACCCAATTAGCATCCCAATCATGGTCGGATTTGAAACCTGTGAAACAAGATACTTCATCTAAATCAAAGCCAAATCCTCTTAAGAAATACGGTGATCGTGAGCGTGGTGCTCTGGAAAACTATACAGCTGGTGCAATTTTCAAAGTAACCTTTGACAGTTCGCATCCCTTGATGTTTGGGGTAAAAGATTACTTTACTCTAAAACAAGACGAAAACTTATTTCAATATTTTGAATCCGGGAAGGGATGGAATGTGGGCTATATCACAGAAGATTCCAAAATGAGCGGTTTTGTTGGGCATACACTGAATAAAAAACTCAAGAATGGTCTTGTCTTTGGAACTCAGAACCTAGGTCGTGGATCTGTTATTTATTTGACAGACAACGTTTTGTTCAGGAATTTTTGGGAAAGTGGTAAGCTGATTATGGCTAACGCAATATTTTTTGCTATAGAGTAAAAATACCTAATTCTGGGGATTGTTATGTGTCCCATCACTTTTTATTTTTACGATAAATAATGGGACACATATATGAACAAGCCAATTCTAACAAACTCGCTTCCTATCAAGCTAAGGTTGTATTTAAAATTTATTACAGGTTTTTTAGTATACTTTTATAAAAGAGCCATTCGCCCCCTTTAAATTAATATAGCATTTGTTTCAGCAATTCTATAGCGTATTCTATACTATTTACATTATTAATGGCAATTCGGAGTTGACCTTTTACTTCTTTTAGGTTTGAAATGTTAGGGTATTTTTGGACAAATGCCAAAACTTTTCCGAAGTTTTCAGATTGATAATAACTTGATTTCGGGTTGTTTACAAAAAACCCTTTTAAGATGTTTTTCTTATATGATATCTTCTCTAAGCCTATATCCTTACCCAGCCATTGTAACCTTAAAGTATTGAACAATTCAAAAACCTGGTTTGGAATAGGACCAAACCTATCCAATAATTCTTGTTCGAATTTTTTCAAATGACCTTCATCTTTTAATTTCGAAATATCATTGTATAGATTGTATCTTTCAGAAACATTCGTTACGTATTCATCTGGAATCATTACTTCTAAATCTGTATCAATCTGTGTGAAAGAAACATATTTCCTGTTTTCCTCATCCGCGAATAAATCCCCGAATTCATCATCCTTCAATTCTTGAACTGCTTCATCAAGGATCTTATTATACATTTCAAAGCCTATCTCTGCGATAAATCCAGACTGTTCAGCTCCCAATAAGTTGCCAGATCCACGGATATCCAAGTCACGCATGGCAACATTAAATCCAGAACCTAATTCTGAGAATTCTTCTATTGCTGATAATCTTTTGTAGGCTTCACTAGTTAGAGTCGATAAAGGTGGGCTCAACAGGTAACAGAATGCTTTTTTATTCGATCTTCCTACTCGTCCTCTCATTTGGTGTAAGTCGCTTAACCCGAACATATGGGCTTGGTTTATTATGATCGTATTAGCATTTGGAATGTCCAAGCCAGCTTCAATGATGGTTGTGGCAATCAATACATCATACTCATGGTTGATGAATTTTAACATAACATCTTCCAACTCATCACCCTCCAATTGTCCATGAGCGATTCCGACTTTTGCCCCCGGTACCAATTTTCTGATCAGCATACCTAGTTGCGGGAGGTCTGCCACTCGATTATGGATAAAAAATATTTGACCTCCACGGTCTATTTCAAAACTTACCGCTTCTTTAATTAAAGTTTCATTGAAAACGTGAAGTTCAGTTTGTACAGGTTGTCTATTCGGCGGAGGTGTAGAAATAATACTTAAATCTCTGGCGCCCATCAATGAGAAGTGTAAAGTCCTTGGAATTGGGGTAGCTGTCAAGGTCAATGAATCTACGTTTGCACGCATTACCTTCAGCTTTTCTTTTACAGAAACTCCAAATTTTTGCTCTTCATCAATAATCATCAATCCGAGATCTTTGAATTTAACATCTTTGCTCACCAAACGGTGGGTCCCAATAATGATGTCTACTTTACCTTCTTCGAGTTTTTTAAGAGTTTCTTTAATCTGTTTGCTGGATTTGAAACGATTGATATAATCAATATTTGCTGGCAATCCTTTCAAGCGTTCCGAGAAAGTTCGGTAATGTTGTAATGCAAGAATTGTTGTGGGAACCAAGACCGCTACTTGTTTGCTGTCAGCAACTGCTTTGAAGGCAGCACGGATGGCAACCTCAGTTTTTCCAAAACCAACATCGCCACAGACCAACCGGTCCATAGGATGTGGAGATTCCATATCTTTTTTTACATCCGCTGTTGCTTTTTCTTGATCGGGGGTATCTTCGTAAATAAAGGAAGCCTCCAATTCCCGCTGCAAATAAGTGTCTGGACTAAATGCATTACCAGTTTGTGCCTTTCTTTTAGCATACAGCATAATCAGGTCCCGAGCAATGTCCTTAACCTTTTTCTTGGTCGTTCTTTTTAATTTCTCCCAAGCATCAGTCCCCAGTTTATTCATCTTGGGTACTGTACCTTCTTTACCAGAGTATTTAGAAATACGGTTTAAAGAGTTGATATTAACATAAAGCAAATCATTGTCCGCATAAACCAGGCGAATCATTTCCTGGCTTTTTCCATTGACATCAACCTTTTCTAAACCTGCGTATTTCCCAACCCCGTGGTCAATATGGGTAATATAATCACCAGGTTTTAACTCACTTAATTCTTTTAAGGTTATGGCCTGCGATCTTTCGTAACCTTTTCTCCTTTTATATTTATAATAACGGTCAAAAACTTGATGGTCCGTATAGCAAGCTACTTTGAGATTGTCATCTCGAAAACCTTCGCGTAACGCTTTGTAGATAGGAGTGAATGATACATTCTTATCAAGGTCTTCAAGGATTGCATATATCCTTTCGATTTGTTTAGTAGAATCTGAAAAAATATAATTTTGAATTGCATGCTTTTCATTTTCATGAAAATTATGAATCAGCAAGCTAAAATCCTTGTTGAATGAGGGTTGAGGATGAGTATCAAATGATAGCTCAACATCAGGTTTATAAAAAAATTGTTTTCCGAATTCGACAACAGGATATTCGAACAACATTGCATTGAAGTTTTTGTCGTCCGTAAAAGTAAACCTTGGATCCACCCAATCTGGGTTATCTTTAATTTCCTTTTCTGTTAATGCTTTCCAATATTGGGAAGATTTCTTATATCCTTCTTTAATGATATCCAAGGTAAATTGGACATCTTTTAGCCAGATGATAGAATCTTTGTCGATATATTCAAGCAGAGAGATATGATTGTTGCTCAAGAATTTTGCTTGAACGTTCGGAACGATGGTTACCGAGTTTATCTTGTTTACAGATAGTTGTGATTCAATATCAAAAGTCCTTATACTTTCAATTTCATCACCAAAAAATTCTATTCGATAAGGCAAATCATTTGAAAACGAAAAAATATCGACAATACCACCCCTGATCGCAAATTGCCCGGGTTCATATACAAAATCTACTCGTTCGAAATCATATTCATATAAAAACTCATTGATAAAGTCGATACTTAATTTAGTTCCGACCCTAATTTCGAGGGTATTTTTTTCCAGATCCTGTTTATTGATAACCTTTTCCGATATTGCTTCAGGATATGTAACAACAATTCTTGGCAATTCAGAATTTCGGTTTAAAGAGCTAAGAGTTTCTGCACGCTGGAGTACATTGGCGCTATCTAGGATAGTAAATTCAAATGCTTTCCGATAAGAGGCTGGAAAAAACAAGATCTGATTATCGAATAAGCTCTCCAAGTCGCTCAAAAAATAAGATGCTTCTTCATGAGTAGGAAGGATAAATACATTTAATCTTTTCTCAATTTGGTAGGTAGCAGCAGCTACCATGGCATCTGAAGAACCAACAAGTCCTTTTAAATGGACTTTGGGTTTTCCTTCTTTGATACTATCTGCAAAGTTTTGTACTTGTTGGGAAAGGCTGTATTTATTTAATAGTTCTTGAACGTTCACTCTTATTTATTTTTGCGAATTTACGAAAATTTAGTTGAGGATTTTACAGGCTATTTACCTATAAGTCATAATCTAACTTATTGTCGGCTGCGAAGTTCAACACAAATTCCATTTGTTCTCTAAGGTCAAATTGAAGATCCTCATGCAGGTTGTTGAAAAGCTTAACGGCATTTTTAATTCTTCCATTTACATACTTATGCAATTTGAAGGCAGGTGAAAGAGCTGAAGGTCCAAACAGTGATGGATAAAGATCGAATGCTTCCTCTAATATCAACAATCTAGCCTCTACTACAGAAAACTTATCTTTTGTGATTTTTTCATGCTCATTCACCATTCCACTTGCTTGTCGCAATGTGCTGCTCAATCCTTTATAATTAGAATAAACGGGAATGTTCTTGATCTTGTTTGCATTGGTTTCAAATAAAGATTCCAAGTTGCTTTTTAAGTCAATAATCCTGTCTTCAAGATCAGATTCATCTTCCAAAAGCTCGTAATGCAATTGTTTCAACAGCATTTTATCTTTGTTGATCAATCTGACCAACAGCTTGTCTTTCTCCTTGGTAGGTAAATTTAACACAGCCTCCTTTAGTTCCTGATCTTTGTGTAATGACATGAAATAAAGATAGGTATAGATTGATAATAATACAATTTATACTAGTTGCTGAAAGTTAATGGCAATATTTCTATCAAAAAGCTATGAGTATATCCGCTGATAAGTAAAAAGTACCAACGTTAATCGGTTTTATACCATTCGTAGTGGTAGTTATTGGTTACCTTTGTAATGTATGGGCAAGATACCTGTTTTAGAGCAATGTACAGTATCCTACAAAGAGGATAAGCACTTTTTGGCAGACCGCCTGGATGTATATTTAAGGAACAATAATAACTTAATATTCCCACATCGGCATAACTTTTACCAAATGGTGTTATTTTTATCTGGAGAGGGTAGCCATGAGATTGATTTCAAACAATATCCTATTGAAAGGGGTCAAATATATTGCATGGGACCTGGTCAAGTTCATTCATGGATGTTTAAGGGAAACATGACAGGTTTTATTGTCAACTTTGATATTGATTATTTCAAATCATTATTGATACAGCCCAGTTATGTTGATAATTTGAATTTATTCTCGTCATTGAACGACGGTGTTTTTGTCCTTGAGGATTATCAGTTGGGGGAAATTTCTAACTTATTCAATCAATTAATTGTTTTGAACTTAGAACAAACGGCAATTGATCTAAAGCGTTCTTTGTTGCTTTACATACTGTTGAGGTTAGACCAAGCATATTCTCCGAAGTTTCCGGGTCAATCAGTGGACTATCATTTAGTTTTAATAAAGAATTTTATTTCTCTAATAGATGAGAATTTTCGGGAATTGCATCTGCCAAAAGAATATGCTGAGTTACTATTTGTTACTCCCAACCATTTAAATTCAGTCTGTAAAGAATATTTAGGGATGCAAGCAGGAGAAGTGATAAGGAATAGGATTATGTTGGAAGCGAAACGGTTGCTGATCCTTCCGGATTGGACGATTTCGCAAGTGGCTTATGAGTTGAATTTCAACGACAATTCATATTTCACTAAATTTTTTAAAAAAGTTGAAGGGAAAACCCCTGAAGAATTCAGAAAATTACAATGGAAGTAAAATTGAAAATGGACACAAAATATACCATACCATCAGAATTGAAAAGTGCGATTGAGGGTAAATGCCCGAGATGTAGAACAGGAAACATGTTTGCAGCACCACTTTTAAGTTTTAAATCTCAAAAAATGCTGGAGAGATGTCCGGCTTGTGATTTGAAGTTTGAAAAGGAACCAGGATATTTTTATGTGGCAATGTACGTGAGTTATGCCATGAGTGTTGCAGAATTGGTGGCAGCTTGTGTTGCTACTTATGTTTTATCTGGGAACTTGGAAAGCCCTTGGCTATATGTCATTGTAGCATTGACCGTAACTATTCTATTAGCCCCATTCAATAACAGATACTCAAGAATTATCTTACTTTATTTTATGACACCCTCATTCAAATTCAATGAAAGGATATTTGAAAGGGTAAAAGCTGAAGGGAAGTAAATGAAAAAAGAAAGTCCGCTATTTACTTTTAGCGGACTTTTATATTTCTTATAGCATTTTCTGAAATACTACCCAATTGGGTTTTCTTTCAAATATTTTTCCCATGCCCAAGCAGAAGACATCATTTCATCGATTCCCAATTCTGCTTTCCAGCCTAGTTCTTTTGTAGATTTCGTTACATCACCCCACACTTTAACAATATCACCTTCACGGCGTGGGCCTACTTCAAAGTTCAATTTCTGGCCAGATGCATTTTCAAAGGCTTTGATTGCTTCCAAAACGGAGTATCCATTTCCAGTACCGATATTGAAGACATCGTAATTACCATTAGGATTGCCTTTTTCCAATAATTTAATAGCTGCCACATGCGCTTTTGCAAGGTCTACTACGTGGATATAATCGCGAACTGCCGAACCGTCTGGAGTTTCGTAATCAGCACCGAATACCGTTAGTTTCTCACGTTTCCCAATAGCGGTTTGTGTGATAAAAGGCAATAGGTTTTGAGGAACACCAATTGGTAACTCTCCAATTAACGCTGATTCATGTGCTCCAACAGGATTGAAGTAACGCAGGGCAATGAATTGATAATTATTATTTGCATTTGCTGTTTCTTCAAGTATTTCTTCAGCGATTTGCTTGGTATTTCCATAAGGAGAAGTAGCCTTTTTTACAGGAGCTGATTCTGTTACTGGAAGAGAGTCTGGCTCCCCGTAAACTGTACAGCTTGAAGAAAATACAAAGTTGATAGGTTTCTCTCGGTAAGCCTCTAATAGATTGATCAAAGAGAAGAAGTTATTATGATAATATTTTAATGGGTTTTGAACTGACTCGCCAACTGCCTTAGAAGCAGCAAAATGAATAATCCCAGAGATATCAGGATTGGCAGCGACAAACTCATTCACTTTTTCTGTATCACAGAGATCAAACTGATGGAATTCTGGTTTTACTCCGATGATTTTTTCAATCTGTTCAAGGATTTTAATGTTTGAATTTGATAAATTGTCAACCAAAACAGGAGTATAACCTGCATTGTGAAGTTCAACTACTGTATGTGATCCAATAAAGCCGGTCCCTCCGGTAACTAGTATTTTACTCATTTTATATTTTTTTATGTGATTGGATGTTCTTTAAATAATGATTGATAATAACCAATTGTTTTCTCTAAACCTTCTTTTCTTGAAACCTTTGGTTGCCAATTTAAGATTTCTTGAGCTCTACTAATATCAGGCCGACGTTGTTTCGGGTCATCAATTGGCAACGGTTCATAGATGATATTGGATTTGCTATTGGTAAGTGCAATGATTTCCTTTGCCATATCAATAAGCGTCATCTCTTCTGGGTTACCAATGTTTACCGGTAAATGGTAATCACTGGATAGTAATTTACATATACCCTCAACTTGATCAGAAACATAGATGAATGACCTAGTTTGTTTTCCGTCCCCAAAAACAGTAACATCTTTATTTTGAAGGGCTTGAGCTATAAAGGTTGGTAATGCCCTACCATCATTTAACCTCATTCTCGGACCGAATGTATTGAATATCCTCGCAATCCTCGTTTCTAGGCCATGAAAGTTATGATAAGCCATCGTCATCGCTTCTTGAAATCTTTTCGCCTCATCATATACCCCTCGCGGGCCAACAGGATTTACGTTGCCCCAATATTCTTCATTTTGGGGAGATACAAGCGGATCACCATACACCTCCGATGTCGAAGCTACTAGTATCCTTGCTTTTTTGCTTTTGGCAAGGCCCAAAAGATTATGCGTGCCTAAAGAACCAACTTTCAAGGTTTGAATGGGTATTTTTAGATAATCTATAGGACTTGCTGGAGAGGCAAAATGCAGGATATAATGCAGTTCACCAGGCACATGGACGAACTTTGAAACATCATGGTTGTAGAATTCAAAATTTGGGAGTTTAAAAAGATGCTCAATATTTTTGATGTCACCAGTGACAAGGTTGTCCATTCCGATGACATGAAAACCTTCATCAATAAAACGGTCGCACAGGTGTGATCCTAAAAATCCAGCTGCCCCAGTTATTAATATTCGTTTGCGCTTGTTCTCTTGCACAATAGTGAATTTGAAAAGGTTTAAATATCTTTGACGAAGATAAGTAATATTTTAACATGATGCGTTTTCTTTACGACTTAGGGATATCCATTTATAGTTTATTGATCTGGATTTTGGCACCTTTCAATGCTAAAGCCAAGCTCTTGGTCACTGGTCGTAAAGGATTGTTGAAACAGATAGAGCAAACGGTTGAACAAGGTCAAGAATACATCTGGTTCCACTTTGCATCACTCGGAGAATTCGAACAGGGAAGATCGGTCATGGAACAAATAAAACAACGATTTCCAAGTGAAAAAATAATTGTAACATTTTTCTCCCCGTCAGGTTATGAAATAAGGAAAAATACCCCTTTAGCAGATTTTGTCTTCTATTTGCCTGCTGACACCTCTAAAAATGCAAGGAAATTTTTAGATATTCTAAATCCAAAATTCGCTATTTTTACCAAATACGAATATTGGTATCACTACTTCAATGAGTTAAACAAACGCAATATCCGACTGTTAATGATCTCGGCCATTTTTAGGGAAGATCAAATATTTTTCAAGCAATATGGTGGTTTCCTCAGGTCGATCCTAAAGAAAGTTTCCTACTTCTTTACCCAAAATAATGAAAGTGTAAATATGTTAAAATGGATAGGTATCACAAAGGCGGGCTTAGCTGGAGATACACGTTTTGACAGGGTGGTTGAACTCCCAAAACAGCATAAAGAGATTTTGCCAGCTCTTCATTTCAGCAAAGATAGCAATGTATTGGTTGCAGGGAGTACTTGGCCGGAGGATGAAATACTGTTAAAAGAGCTTTTGGAAAAACATAAGGATTTGAAGGCCATTATTGCGCCACATGAAATTCATGATGATCACATCAATGCCCTTCAAAAGATGTTTCCAAATGCTATGCTCTTCTCAAAATATGATACCTATACTGACCAACAGAAAACAGTTTCGAGAGAGCTTATTATTGATAATATTGGGATGCTATCTTCCTTATATCATTATGGGAGAATTGCATACATAGGTGGAGGATTTGGTGCTGGAATTCACAATACTTTGGAAGCAGCAACCTATGGAATGCCAGTGATCTTTGGTCCTAAATATGAAAAATTCCAAGAAGCAATTGACCTCTTGGAATTGGGAGCAGGTTTTTCGATTTCAAAGTATCAAGAGTTAGAAGAAGTTTTTACTGCTCTTCAACAGAGTGATAAATTATTAAAATCGAGCCTAGCTGCTAAAAATTATGTTCAACAACGTTCGGGTGCTACCCAGATTATTATGAAATATCTGGAAACAGAAAAGCTGTTAGGGTAGTTTATTGATAATCTTTTGGTGTTTTGCCCTTTACATGCGTGCCGAAACCAAACATAATAGGATTGTATTCCCCAATAGGGTCAACATTAAAGTCAGTTTTAATGTCCTTTTCCATACCAACTGCCCAATAGCTAGCATTCACTAATAATCTTCTAAGGTTTTGATCTAATAGATCAATTGATGAAGCCATCGTGGTGGTAAATGCTTTCCCCTTTTTCCCATTAGGTAACTGAAATTCCTTGGTCCAAGCTACAGGCATTATGGATTTCTTTTTGTTTACTGGACTTTCAGCGGTCATTCCTAACGTAGGCTGTCCCCAAACCAGGATGTTAGAATTTTTAAGGTCATTTTGAATACCATAAACATCTGAAGGCACCCAAATGTCACCAACCCCTAATAAGATGGGGTTTTTAGCATTGACCTGAAGTCCGTTTGGTAGTCCTAATGAACCTTCAGTGCCATGGTCGCCATGATGATTGATCCATGTTTCACCTAATACAACAACGCCAAACCCACCTTTCCAATCTCCATCAGCAGTGCTATAACCATAATGTTTGTAAGGACTAGTAGACTCCTTAGCAAAATTAAATGCATGAGTGGCAGTCCGTAACCCAATAACAGGTTTACCAGCCTTTAAATAATCATCTATGTATTTCATCTGATTATCTGGCAGTTCTCTAAACCGTGTGGCTATAATCATTAAATCTGCATCTTTTAGATTTTCTAAGCCTGGAATGTTCTTTTGATATTCAGGATCAATCTGATTGGTAGAAGGATTTATAGAGAATAATACAACAGTTTCAAACCCATGCTTACGAGTTAAGATCTTCGCAAGCATGGGCAAACTTTCCTCAGAACGATACTCTTCATCTCCAGAAATAAGGACAATCTTTTTGTTCTTGGCCTGTGCATTTTCAGGTTTGAAGTGTAACCAATTGTTTTGTTGTGCAATACAGTTTTGTAATGAAAAACTGATTGCCAAAAGCAAAATAATAATTAGATTTTTAGTTACAGGCATTTTTGTTCTGAGGCTTAGTATCATTATTTTTTTTAAGTTATTGGATTTTAAGTAGTTTCAACTTGTGGGTCGATATTTCCTGTTTCTTCATCATGAACTGGTTGATATGTTCTTTTTTGCCAAAAATAGAAGAATAAGAATATAATAATCAAGACTCCAGGGAATAAGGCTAATTTTGCGAGCGTAGCTTGTCCAACTGCCAAATCGAGGTTTTCTACAACTGCTCCTGATTGCTGTACTGCAGCTTTTGACTGGTCGATCCAACGACCAATAATCGGTTGGAAAATAGATGTTGAGAACATACCTACTCCACCAATCACAGACATACCTATTGCTCCACTTAATGGAACTCTCTGTGCAGTAGTAGCGATCATGGTAGGCCAGAAATAACATACTCCAATTGCAAATAATAATGCAGCTACATAAACTAAACCACCTGTTGCAATGGAGAACAAATAAACTCCGATGGTAGCAAAAATAGCGCCTGCCAATAATACCCCTGTTTGGCCTAATGCTTTGACAACTGGACCAGCAAAGAATCGGCCCACTGCCATAACTCCGGTAACAAGAGCCAATACTAACATTGGACTTGCTCCACTATTTGCCATGATAATACCTACCCATTGTTGAGGTCCAAATTCTGAAATGGCTGTTAATGCCATACAGCAGAATAAGAAAATAAAGGTAGGAGAGAACATCGCCTTAACATTGTTGGACAGCGAAGTTGCACTTTCTTGTTTTGGTTGAGGGAATGCTTTTCCGTAAAAAATAATCGCGTATAGGATCGTAGGAATCATTATGACCCACATTTGAGTTTGCCATGAAGCTCCCATTTCTGTCATGCCTAATGATATCAAACTTCCCAATACAATTCCTCCAGGGAACCACATATGGAATCTGTTCAGCATTTTATCCATCTTTTTGCCGGAATATAAATCCGCAATCAATGGGTTACACGCCGCCTCAGTACAACCATTTCCTAAACCAATAAATAAAGTCGAAATCAGTAAAGTGGTATAACCTGATGCAAAGATGGTTAGCAAAATCCCTAAGGTGTGAGATACAAATGCAAATCGCATGATGTTGGCAGGTCCGATTTTATAATAAAAAATCCCTCCTAATATCATGGAAATTGGAAATCCTAAGAACCACATGGAATTGATGAATCCCAACTGTTCAGCGCTAAGATTAAAGCTTTCTCCCAGCTGAGGAAGAATTCCTGCTCTGATCGAAAAGGTAAGACCTGTTGTAATTAGGGCTAAACAGCTTCCTAAAAATAAGGCACTAGGGTTAACTTGTTTACTCATAATGTGGTTTATTTGTGGTTAAAATTTAAGTGTTGATTGTACAACAAGATACAAGATAACTTATTTTTTTTCAAATTTTTCTAGATTGGATTTTATAAAGTGATATCCATATTCTGCAATTTCCCAAGGATCAGAATATTCACGCCAAACATTGATGGCATTCGCAAAATCTGGATCCGCTCTTGAAAAGGCTTCGATTGTATACCAACCCTGATAGTTGATGCCATTTAAGGCTGTAAAAACCTCATCCCAATGAACCAACCCTTTTCCTGGTGTACCTCGGTCATTTTCACTGATATGGACATGCGCTAAATGAGGAGCTATTTTCTGGATAGAACAGGTAATATTTTTTTCTTCAATATTGGCATGGTGTGTATCATACATGGCTTTTACATGCGGGTGGTCCACCAATTGTACTAGATGAACCAAATGGTCGATACAACTTGCCAAATAATTCTCAAACCTATTTACAGCTTCTGGTGCTAAGATAATTCCTGCTTGCTGGGCATGATCTCCTGCAATTCGCAACGCCTCAGCTGCCCACTCATATTCCTGTTCGGTCGCTGCGGCTCGAGTAAATACACTATGAGCAGAATGAAAGGGCCCGCATAATATTTTCGAACCTAAATCATGTGCTCGATCTATAATCCACTTTAATCTCTCAACACCCTTTTGTCTAACCTCTCTATTGTTTGAAATTGGATTTTCATGTTCCCCGACAACTGTTACAGCATTTGTTTCTAGTCCTAAGCTTTTGGCATGAGCAGCTAATGCTTTATATTCTTTTTCCTCTGGAGATCCAATAAGAACTTCAATGCCATCGTATCCAATTGACTTCAACCGATCAAGGATGGGAAATGTGTTCGAGGATACTCCAGCTGTCCATGGTAAAATATTAAATCCAATTTTATTCATATTCTGTTTTTATAGTTATTCCTTTTCTAGAGGATGCGCTTTCAATAATTCCTCTGGTGAGTAAAATCCTTTTTTATCCTGAATTGAGGCACGTATTTCTTTTACTTTTGCTGCCGAAACCGCAGGAGCCTCATTTCCAAATGAGTTTCTCACAAAAGTTAAAACATCTGCAATTTCTTGGTCATTCAGCATCATTCCAAACGGAGTCATGGGTACTTGACCGGGATATTTCTTGCCATTGACCTCAATCGGACCCAATAGGCCATTAAGAGTTAATTTTATCAATCGGTCTTCACTGCCAGTAACCCATTTACTAGCATTTAAAGGTGGGAATCCCGAAACATCCAAGCCTTTCCCATTCGGTTGGTGACAGGTGATACAATAGCCTTCTTTAGAATAGATCACAGCCCCCCTTTTATATTGTTCAAATGATTGGCCAGTTAGTTTAGTTGTTGTTTTACTTGGTTCTGTTTTTTCTTTAACAGATTTATTGTTTAAGTGAGCAAATGAATTGATATAAGCTGGTTTATTCCAAATATCCAGGCTAGTCGTATCAATTGCATTCATTAGATCGATTCCTTCTGCTGGTTTTAACCATGAGGCTGCTGTGATAAGTTCTAGTTTTACACGGCCATTTTCATCTTTGGCTGCTTTTGCCAGCAACTCCTTGTAGTTTTTGATTTTGTCCGTATTATATCTAATCGCGTGAATGGCAGCTGCACGTGCATGATAATCATTCGACGCCAACAATTTTTGAACAAGGTCTGCATTAATTTTATTTGCTCCCCATGTTACCCACATAGCTTCAGTTAGATTCTGAAGATATTTTGGGTCATTTTTATCTAAATTGTTTGCCCAATCTGTTGCTTTTTTAGCAACTTCATTGGCATTGCGCATTCTTAGTTCGCTTCGGGTCCTATACCGGGTTCTGTCCTCAGGCAATTTCAGGTTCTCCAAAAGTTCATCAATAGTAGCGCCATCGATTTTTGCAGGTTTTACCAACGGCCTAGAAGGATAAGTAACTCGATAAATTCTACCATGAACATGATCTCTAAGTGGATCCCTAGCATTATGTTGCATATGACCAATCAACATATTGTGCCAATCAACAACATATAGAGAGCCATCCGGTGCAAATTCTAAATCTACAGGTCTGAAATTCTTGTCGTCAGACCAAAAAAGATCCTGCCGATGTCTTGATTTATATCCTGTACCGTCATCTTCAAAGGTGTGTTGCTTTGCACCCAAGAATCCAATCGTATTGTTAAGAAGATAATCTCCTTGAACATCATCCGGGAAGTGTCTTGAGGAAATAAATTCCAAACCTGAGGTAGGTCTTACTTTATGTTTTTCTTCTACTAGGCTGAATGATTTATCATTTGCCTCACCATATCTAGGCTTGCTGCTTCCTGGCAACATCCATCTCACATCAGGACCTGATGTTTCTAGATATAACGTTTGTCCCCATTTATCTGTTGCTATACCCCAAGGGTTTGGAATAGAAACCTGAGCTACTCGTTCCAGTTTTTTATTCTGTGGTGAATATCTGTAAAAACCACCGTTGACACCTCTGATTGGACCATAGGATGTTTCAACATTGGTATGCAAAAATACCCCTTCTGCCATGAAAATAGCACCTGATGGATCCATCGTATATGCACTATGAGCATGGTGTGTGTCATGGTCATCAAACCCACTTAGAATTAATTCTTTAACATCTGCCTTGCTATCATTATCAGTGTCTTTTAGTAAAACTAAATTCTTCCCCTGAGATAAATAAACACCTTCGGGAGCAAACTCAAAACCTATAGGTAAGTGCAGGTTGTCCGCAAAAACAGATTGTTTATCTGCTTTTCCATCGCCATCAGTATCCTCAAGAATAATGATTTTGTCATTAGGCTTTCCATCTCCTGCCTTCCAATGGGGATAGCTCGGCATCGTCGCAACCCATAACCTGCCCTTAGAATCAAATGAGATTTGAACAGGATTAGCTAGGTCTGGAAATTCTTTCTCCGAAGCAAAAAGGTCTATTTTGTAACCTGGAGCAGTATGGAATTTTGCTAAAGCCTCTTCGCCATATAAATACTTGGAATTTGGATCTTGACCAAAATCGAAATTAGTCATAACCTCCGGTAACTTTAAGGTATTTTGATCCATTTTGGCTAGATCATAAGCCTCACCTTTGGCCGCCATCCAGATTGCAGTATCTCTAATTTCACCCATTTGCCGTAATTTCTGGATTTCAAACGGATAATTTTCAGGACCAAATGGGTTAAACCTACGACCATAAGCATGAACACCATTCGGAATTTTAAAGTCTTCAGTCCAAATAAAGTCCTTTTCTAATACAGCCGCTTTGATTTTATCCTTATGTTCAGAATTTTTTCCATCTCCTTTACCAAAAATGCTGCTAACCAAATAATCCGCAAATCTTGCATAAGATTTTTCAGATAACTGTGAGCCATCGATAGTGAGATCATCTGAACCCTGGTCTATCCATTTGCTGGTAACTCCATATACATCAAGAAAAGGAACTTTCTTTTGCTGAGCAATTTGCTTCATAGCATCAGTGTACAGTTTAAGGTTTTTGTTGATTTCTTTTCCGTCTGGAAGATCATATTTATTTGAAAGATCCTCAAATGCTATTGGAGATATCAAAATCAATTGAGTGCCTTTCCCTCCATTATAATCTTGATTCTGCGTATGATCAATAAATGCAGCTATCTCACCTTTGAAATCTTGCAATCCCTCTTCACCACGGAAAGATTCATTGTATCCAAAGAAACCAATTATAACGTCGGGTTTTAATGTGGTTAACCATTCGTCTTCAGTGGGAAAATGCCCCTCACTTCCCGTATTGATATCAAATTCAGGATTAAATTTTTCTGCTCCCGGAAATGCCCAAGGTGAATTCCGTGATGGATGCGGTCGGAAACCTGCCGTGTTTCCAGGGCTACTGATGTTTCTTATAAATAGATTGCTGTCTGGAAACCGAGTATGAAGTTCAGTGTCGAAATCTCCATATTCCATCATTCTTGAGCCTAAATTGTTCCCAATTAGTACTATACGAGACCCTTTATGGATCTTTACAGGTTTCATAGAAGGTTTATGTGTACAGCCAAAAAGGATGAGGGCAAAAGAAAGTATAATCAGGTTCTTTAAAGAAGCCATAATAAATAAATGTAGGGTATTGTTTAGATCTATATGAATTGATCAGCCCAAAGCTGACAATTCAGGTTAAACCAAATATACCTTTATAATTTATGTATGGTGTCCTGTACCGTCCTGTTTAATAAAATTTTTACAAAAGTGCAGTTCGAATAATAAAAAGGTGACCATTTTTTGGTCACCTTTTAAAAATCTAAATTGCTTTTCGAACTTTATATAATTTTAGATTCGGCAATTTAATAGTCTTGTTTGGGTTGACCATATAAATGTTTTCTGTCCACCAACTTTCCTCTGCAATAGTATAAATCAATGAATTGTTTTTTGGGTAATAATTTATTGATTTAACGTCTTTTTTGCCTTTCAATAGTGTGAAATCAGTGAATGATTTAATACTGGTATTAAATAAAAAAACTGAATTATGCGTTGATATTAAAAAATTATCAGCATCGATACGGAAAAGATCATGCCCACTTTTGTCCGGAATTTTCCACGAAGATTCTAATTTTAAACTTGGATTTTCAGTGTCCCAATTTACCAATGAATAAGTTTTTAGAAGTTGATATCCCAAAACATATAGTAAATTATCTTTAGGGTTCCACACTACACCGTGACCTGAATAAAGTGAATCGGTAAATAAAACTTTTTCATTTTTATTGAGGTCATATAATTCTATTGAGTTGCCCTTAGGATGAGTAGAATTTGCAACAACAATTCTGTTTTTGGGCAATAAATCTACAGAATGGGCCATAGGAGTCTTTGCGTAAAATTCTACATCCTTTGATGCAATGTCTACGAGTATTGTCGCTCCAGAGGATGAATTGACTAGGATTTTTTTATTTCCCATCACTGGTTTACACTCATCAAGGCTTTTTAATAGAGGAATGTATTCTGCCGGCAATGATTTTGCTTCAGAGACTACCCATTTCCAGATGATTTCAGTATGATTATTGTTTGATTTATTGGGGTCAATAATAAATAATTTATCGTCACCACAAGCTACCAAGAAGCCTTTTTTCAGAACTTGTTGTCCAAACGAATTATTAAAGGCAATAAATAATAGGATTAATAATATGCAGATTCTTTTCATGATTAATTGATTTTATCCCAACCTTCGTTTTGTTTTAATTTTGGATTAAGCGTGAGTTCCTCAATTGGAATTGGGTTCAAGTATTCCCAGTTTTCGAACGGTTTTTTAGCGTTCTTATATGGCGTTAATCTTCCTGATTCTCCTTCTGTTAAACCATTCACTGAGGAAAGTTTGAAATATTGTACCCCAGATACCTTGTCAGATGGTGCATTGTCAGTACTTTTAATAACATACAGATCTGGTTTACCGTCATTATCCAAGTCTATTAATTGGTTAAACCCCTTAATATATATACCGGAATATTCCGTTCTGAATAAGTGGCCCTCATTCCATCTAAGCAAATCATCCTTACGTAAACCTTCAAAGGCAAGTTCAACTCGGCGCTCCCGACAAATCTCTAAAACATTTGCATCAGTTGTTCTTTTATATCTATTTAACTGAAGTTGGTCAGTTTTCAAAGGCATTGTTAGTGGTTGATTAATTCCTGCTCTTTTCCTTAATGCATTAACAGTCAAATCTAGATCTTCTTGATTTAATTCACCAAGGATAGCTCGTGCTTCAGCGTAGTTTAATAATACTTCAGCATATCTCAAGAGAATAGCGTCACGACTATCACTTCCTTGGTCCTCAATTGGTGGTCCAACCCGTTTTGTGACTTGATAACCAGTTCTGTTTTCAGCAAAATCATTTACTGCAATATTAGTTGTTCCTATTCTAATATAACCTGGGAAAACAACAGATTGCTTCAATCTGAAATCTCTATTCTGAAATTCTTCAAAATAGGACTTGGTTTCTATTTTACCATCATTTGCACTGTAATAGGAATTTCCATCTATCATGGCATAATCGCTGATTAAAGAGTGTGTAGCTCCATAATTACCATTAGAAGTAGAAGTAAATTCTGGGGTGTAATAAATGAAATTCTGACTTGAAGAACGAGCTAATATAACCTCATTGGTTGGGGCTGCAGCTGCCTGAAACATGCTTGCATAATCTGTTTCTGTTTTTCCAGTATTATATAAGCTATATTTTTTAGAATCTATTAATGTTTTTGCCGCAACCTTTGCCGCTATTATAAATCTATCTGCATCAGGAAGATTAGCGTATTTATGATATTTCCGGTAACTTCCTTCAAAAAGTGCAATTCTAGATTTAAGTGCTAATGCTGTCCATTTTGTTACCCTGTTTTTGCTCGTTCCATCACCTAGGTTAGCAATTGCAAAGTCTAAATCTTGCATTACGCTATCCATAACTAAGGTTCTTGGGTCACGTCCTTTATATAATAATTCTTCATCAGATGTTTTTAGTGGTTCAGAATACCAAGGAACATCGCCGAAAGCTCTAACTTTTTTGAAATAAAACCAAGCTCTGAAAAACTTGGCTACCGCTAGGTTTTTGTTTTTTAATGCGACATCTTCGGTGTGTAGATTCACATTCTGTATAAAGTAGTTGAGGTTTCTAAGCTCTCCCCAGCTCCAACCACCACTTCCTAATGCGGTAGGCATAGTATAGTTGGATGTTCGGATGGTAGGAGGAGTTGTAATATGTTCCATATTATCAGAGTTTTTGTCCTCTTTAATAGAGTTAAAATCAAGATTGTTGTAAAAACCATCTGTAAAGGTTTTTAAACTAGCTTCATTTTTAAAAAGAGCAGGTGATTCAGCAACTTGAGTTTCGGGGTATATGTCAAATTGAGATTCGCAGGAGCAAAAAACAAATGTTAATAAGCTAAAGATAATATATTTAGTTTTCATAATTTCAAATTTTAAAATCCAAGTTCAATTCCAAATGCAAAGGTTCTCTGAATAGGATAGGCTGTTCCCATTCCCACATTTCCCTGATCAGCATCAGGATCTTTTGCAAGCCCTTCAGGATCTAATGTGTCATGCAACTTAGTCCATTCAAACAGATTTGTTCCTGCAGCATAAATTCTAAGATTAGAGATTTTATTATTAAAAGCTTTTGCAGGAATCGAATAACCAATAATCATGTTGCTTAAACGAAGAAATGCTGCATTTTGTAAATATCGAGTTTGGGGAACTCCTAAGTCATTACTTCCTAATGCGATGTATCCTTGAGGTTTTGGAAAATATGCATTTGGATTTTCAGGGGTCCAACGGTCTTTTACTGCATGTTCAAGTAAAACTTGGTATTTTCTGTTATAAGAACTCCAAAATTGAGAAGTTTCTGCAGATGGATAAATGTCACGTTTTCCAACACCCTTAAAGAATGCACTTAAATCAAAACCACGATATGCAAAATTCAAGTTGATCCCATATTGATAACGTGGAGTATTATTACCAATGATTCTATAATCACCATGATTTTCCATAGTCCAATCTCCGCGACTTATGATCCCGTCATTGTTTGAATCTTCGAATTTGATCGTCCCTGCACCCACAAATTGACGGTAACTATTAGTTTGTAATATTGGACTATTTTTAGCCTCTTCGTCAGTTTGGAAGAACCCTAGGGTATTTAATCCCCAAATCTCACCTAAATTTTGACCAATATAATAATCACCCAAATAATTGGTTGGATTATAGTAATCTGTGATAACAGCATTGTAGTCAGAAAGATTAAGATTAATTCCGTATTGGAAAGGGTGGTTGCCATTGATTTGATCTTGCCAGCCTACAGTTAGTTCCCAACCTCTGTTACGCAAAGAAGCAATGTTTTCTTTAGGAACTGCAGCACCATATACAGAAGGTAATGAATGGTAAGGCGCTAACATATTGTTAGTATTCCTTTGATAATAATCGAACACCAAATTCAATCGGTCTTTGAAAAAAGTTGCATCCAAGCCTACATCAACAGTTTTAGATGTTTCCCATGTGAAATTTTCAGATTTCGGGCTAGGCACTGAAGTATAAGTATATTGTTCACCATCCAAAAGATAATTTGAACGGTTCATGCTTAAGATTGATAGATAATCGTAAGAACCAATGTTTTGGTTACCTAGAGCACCAAATGATCCTCTGATTTTTAATGAATTAACCACTGGTTTTATTGGTTGGAAAAAGTTTTCTTCAGAAATCTTCCATGCTGCTGAAAATGATCCAAAAAAGGCACCTCTTCTGTCTTTACTGAACTTAGAAGTTAGGTTATGCATTCCATTCAATTCCAAAAGATATTTTTCATTGAAATTATAGTTTGTTCTCAAGAAAATACTTCTGTTAGCATATTTATCGTCATCATCACTAGCTTCAAATAATCCAGTAGCAAGATTAATTGAATGTTCATCTAAACCTAAAATTGGATTTTGATGGGCTACTGTTTCATAATGGTTGGTGTAATTTTCAAAAGTAAAACCTGTTGTGATATCAAAGTTGTGTAAACCTACTGACTTCTTGTAGTTAGCATATGCATTTACATTAAATGTCTCAGATTCAGTATTACTTTTATAAATTTTCGCGGGACCTGCATCTGCATAATGAGACAAAATCGTATTTCTGTTATTGAATGAGTGAGAAAGGTAAGGTCCCGTATTATCCCACCAACGGTTTCTATACCAATGATAATACATATAGGATAAATCTGCATGCAGAGTAAGACTATTCTCCAATAGTTTGATATCAGTCCCAAATGTGTTTAAGAAACTAGATGTGTTCGTTTTGTATTCTGATTGTTTTTCAATGAATTGTCTGTAAAAACCAATGTCTGTAGGTATAGTTTTTCCATCTACTTCAATAGTTTCTGGCAATAAGGGATTCGTGTTGTCAATAAAACGCCAAGGATTTGAACTAAAACCGTATAAATATGTATTTGGAATATCATCCCTGCGCATTGTTGCCGATGTTTTGCTGAATATGGTTACATATTCAGAAACCTGATAACTATTATTTGAACGAATATTAAAACGATTGATTTTTTCAGGTTTAAACTTTAAATTTCCTTCCTCGTGGTTAAAGTCCCCACTTAAATAATATTTATATTTATCTGTTCCGCCGCGGATACTCAGATTGTGGTTTTGTTCTGGAGTAAATTCTCTAAACCATTCCTCATAATAGTTAATTACAGGACCACCTAATAGTAAAGTCGCTTTACCACCAATATTTTGTAGATCATATGGAGGTAAGGAAGGATTATTTGCTACATCATAAGGATATTGAACTTGAGGTGCAGTATAATAAGTTTGACCGATATTTCCATTGAATTCTTTTTCTTGAATTTCAAGATAATCTAAGCCTGTATATACTTTCGGGATTTTAGTAGCTTTACCCCATTTAAAGTTATTATTATAGTTTATTTGAGGTTTTCCATCTTTTCCTTCTTTTGTTGTGATTAATATAACCCCATAGGCAGCTCGCGCTCCATAAATAGCAGCTGAAGAAGCATCTTTTAAAATGGATATGTTTTCAATGCTTTGTGGAGAAATATTGTTTAATTCAAAGGAACTAATAGGTACACCGTCCAATAATATTAATGGAGACCCACCATTGATAGAAGTGTTTCCTCGAATATTAAATGATGCTCCTCGACCAGGTTTTCCATCACTTACCCCAATATTTAAATTGGCAACTTGACCTGCTAATGCTTCACCAAGATTAGTAGTTTTAAAAGTTTCCAAACGTTTGCTGTCAATTTGATCTACAGCACCAGTTAAATTAGCTTTTTTCTGGGTACCATAACCTACAACCACAATCTCTTCAAGTTCAGAAGACGAAGAAACTAAAGTTACATTTAACGTCCTGTTTTGATCGATTTGAAATTCTTGGTCAGTATAGCCCATATATCGGAAAGTAACAGTAGAATTTTCTGGTACTCTAAGGCTATATTGTCCATTTTGATCTGTAATAGTGTGGATACTTGGTGTTTGAGTAACTGATACAGTTACACCTTGAAGAGGTCCATTTATATCACTTACAATACCTTTGATTTCATAGTTTGTCTGTTTCTTTTCAGTGATAACAATAGTTCCGTCAATAATCTTGAAAGTCAGGTTTTTACCTTTCAAAGTTTTACTCAAAACAGTTGATACCGAAGCATTCTCAAAATTTATCTGTCTAATTTTAAGATTTTTTAGAATTTGTTGGTCATAAAACAATCGCAGTTTACTTTGTTTAGAAACTTCTTCTAAAATATGTTCTAAACTTGTGTTGTTTAAGTTCAAGTTGATGTTTTGCGCTTTTCCTGTGGCATATGCGCCTAAGGATATACAGGTCAAGAGTAACAAGGTTAGCTTCATTGTGAGCAAGATTTTTAAGGAAGGATTGGTCAATAAAATGCCAACATTTTTCTTCCTCGAAAATGGAGAAAAATAAATCATAAATTTGTAAACGTTTAAGGTTAAATAAATTTGAATTTTCAGTTCTAAATGCCTTGAATATGGGGATGCGCCAACATCCCCTTTTTCATATTCTTAATAGGTCATAGGTTGTTTAATTTCTTTGCATAGGCTATATTCATTATTTGATAATAATTGTTTTATTTATTAACTCTAAATTTTTTCCAGTAGCTAAGTTTAAGATTTTTAATACACTGGAAAGATTTTGATCCTTGTCAATACTACCTTTAAAGGTAGATTTGTAATTTAGTTGATCTAATCCCTCCACATCAACATTATACCATCGTTTTAATTGCTCCAAGATTTCATGGAGATTATTGCCATCAAAGAAAAATTCACCTCGTTGCCAAGCAGTTTTGGTTAACAAATTTGGTTCTGCGATCTCGATAACCCCAGCATTGGTAATAGCTTCTTGACCAGGTTTGATTATTGAAGAATTATTTCCGTTGGAAACTATCAAAGAACCTTCTACTAAGGTGGTTGACACTATTTTGTTATAGGCATTAACATTAAATGATGTTCCCAAAACTTGAATTTCTGTTACATTTGCCTCAATGATAAATGGCCTGTCTATATCTTTGACAACGTCAAAATAAGCCTCTCCTTCGATGGTTACTTTACGGATATCAGAATCAAATTTAGTTGGATAGGAAATTTTAGATGAAGAATTTAACCATACTTTGGTGCCGTCATTTAGAATTAGCGAAAAAGTTGAAGCAATTGGTACTTCCATGGTTAAGACCTTAGAGCTGTTTGATGAATACTTTTCAGTTGTAGAATCTGGATTTTCATCAACTGTTCCATCCTCAAATTTAATTGTTGCAAATCTTTTTCCAGGTAATAAATCAATTTTTGACGAATCTAAACTTGAATTACTACTTAAAGTGACATTTGAATTATGATGTTTGAAAACGAAAAAAGAAATCAAAAATACAGCAAATAGAATTGCTGCTATTGACAAATATTTATAGAAGGAAAATGATTTACTTGTTACTGACGATGTTGAATCATTGATTCTTTCATTTAATTCTCTAGATATAGTTTCAATTTCTTTTTCATCCAAAGATTCATCCTTGTCATCAAAACCATGATAAAACCAAGCATTAATTATTGCTTGTTCCTCAATAGTACATTTACCTTCTTTATACTTTTGAAGAAGTTCTTGGAAATATTGGATATTATCTTTTTCCTGCATATACTCCTATAAACCTAGGCAAGATGTGATAGTACCGAAAAAAAATAAAATTTATTTGAATTTTAGTCTGAGTCGATGTAAGGCGAGTGAAATATTGTTTTTTACTGTCTGTTCTGAGATAGTTAAATTTTTGGCAATATCTTTTATAGTCATTTTATTATTCCTACTTAGTTCAAATACTGCCTTCATGGTTGCTGGCATTTTGTTCACTTCTTTAAAAATCAATGAATCTAATTCCTTCGCCATTAAGACATCTTCAGATGAATAACTGACAATGTCAGTAAGGAAATCTGAAAATATTAAAAGCTGAGTTTGATACTTTTTGTTTTTAGAAATACGATCGATGATTTCATTTTTTGCAGAAGTAAATAAATAGGGATATAAAGAATCTGTAATTTCTATCTTATCTCTTCTCAACCAAAAATTAGAAAACACTTCTTGTAAAATGTCCTTACTGTCTTCACGACATTGAATACGTTTATTGATAAAACGGAATAGAATTTCAGAATAGCGATCTACTAATTCGCAAAATGCAAATCTGTTATTATTTTTAATGTGATGAAATAACGGGACATCCGTGAAACGCTTCATTGATTTTCAAAGGCTAAGTTAAGTGTCGAGCCAAATTTATAATTGTGATATTAAGTTACTGTTAATTAGTTAAAAATTTTAGTGAATCACAAAGCTTATTATTAAATTTTACTTTTAAAACTGCAATTCAAAATATATTTAGGGGTTTAAATTTATTTTTTAAATGAGATTTGAATTTGAAATACTTTTCCCTGTTGGAAAGGAGATAACTAATCTCGAGTTAGTGAAAAGAAGGGGTTAATTCCTTCCTGTATTTAATCTAAAATGAATAATTCTGAAGCAATTTGGTCTGCTAGGAGTTTTCCAGTTGGAGTAAGAGTAATTATGCCCTGATCTGAAATATTGACATCTTTTTTATACTCATATTCTTCAATGTTCTCCAGTAAACTATTTAAGAAATCACTTCCAAATTCACGTTCGACATATTTTATGTCAATTCCCCATTTCGTTCTTAGGCTCGTCATGACATATTCATTAAAACGATCATTTTTGCTTAACTGTTCAGTTTCTAAAGGAAGCTCTTTGGCAAGAATTCCTTTGATATAAAGAGCGTTATTGGCGATGTTCCAGGATCTTGAAGTCCCATTGAAAGAGTGGGCAGAAGGACCGATTCCTAAATAGGACTTACCTTTCCAATAATTGCTGTTGTGTCTTGCGTATCGATCAGGTTTAGCAAAGTTCGATATCTCATAGTGTTCATAACCGCTTGAAGTCAGGGTGTCGACTAACATCAACATCTGTTCAGCACTTTGTTCTTCATTAAGTGCGGGAGTACTGCCTTTATTGATCATGTGGGCAAGTGCGGTTTTCTTTTCAACCGTCATGGAGTAAGAAGAAATGTGCGGAACATCAAGGTCGATCAACTGTTGCATATTGCCTTTCCATTTACTGTTTGTAAGCAAAGGGAAGCCGTAGATCAAGTCACAGGTTATGTTTTCGAATCCAGAGTCTTGAACCCGCATAATGGAAGATCTTGCTTCCTCGGAGTTGTGTGCCCGATTCATCCATATTAAGTCTTCTTCGTAAAATGATTGGATTCCAATACTGAACCGGTTGATTTCCGTATTTCTTAAATCTTGTACTTTCTTTTTGTCCAGATCATCAGGATTTGCTTCCAAGGTAATTTCAGCACTTGGACTGATTTCAAAATATTTGGCAACCTGTCCAATTAGCTGATCGATTTCTTTCGCTTCCAATATCGATGGAGTTCCCCCTCCAAAGTACAAGGATTCCACTTTGTTATCTTCAAGATAAGATGCCCTTAGTTCTATTTCTTTCAGCATAGCATCCAAAAGTTCTTCCTTGTATTTTAAAGAAGTGCTAAAGTGGAAGTCGCAATAGTGACATGATTGTTTGCAAAATGGGATATGAAAATAGAACATGGGTGCACGCGTAGATGTTATGAGGCAAAGGTAAGGAATTAAGGATAAAAAGATATTTATATAGAATTATTAAAACCTTTTTTCATATCTTTTAATGCGTTTACAACACTTTCAATGGCGGAATAATCCTTTGGTGAATTAATCATTAATCGTACAAATGCACTGTATTCTCCCTCTTGTATATGCTTTTCTAAAATATTATTTAGTCTTATTACTAATCCCTTGTTGCTATTTTCAATTTTTCTCTTTTCTCTCCCTAATACAATAGGGCCTATGCTTTCGAAAATTATACCATTTGTTTCATCAAATAATCCGTTATGATATTCATATATCATTTCATCATTTAATGAAAAAAAGGACAACTAGATTCGAGGTATCGGTAGCACCTTTTTGACGTAGTTCTGGCCTAACATCGTAAGCAATAAACTGGGCTAAGGCTATTGCTGTAATGTTTCTACTTTGAATGTATGTCCACTGTCAAAATCTGCATCTTCTATCGGATCTTGATCCTTTTGTCAGATTAGCTATTATTCATCATCAATTTGAAAGTATTCACTTTTTTTACGATGGTAATGGAAGAACAGGGCGTATTATCAACATACTATATATGGTAAAAAAGGAATTATTATACCTTCCGATACTATGTTCAAATCGATACATAAATCAAAATAAATCCCATAATTATAGGCTTCTTCAATATATACGCGATCCAAATGAGTGGGATGAATGGGTTTTATTCATGCTAGAGGCAATTGAAAAGACATCGGTACAGACTATTTTTATTATTAAATATATTAAAAGGTTAAAGCAGTCTTATAAAGAAAGGATTCGAAAAGAATTGCTAAAAAACCTCAAGATTTAATTAACAATTTATTTAAGCACCCGTATACAAAAATATACTTTGTGGTAAAAGATCTAAATGCTTCTATACAAACTGCTTCGCGTTATTTGGAACAATTAGTTGAATTAAAACTGATTCATCTTCAGAAAATTGGTTAAGAAAACTTTTATATTAATGTAGATCTTTATCAATTTTTAAATGATGCCACATAGCTGCATAAGTTAAATGATGTGTAACGAGTTTTAACTCATGTTGTAAAAAGTAAAGTAATGTTACGCGGAAGATTGTTGTAAAAATATTCCAGTAACTATTACAATATAGAATTGCTTCGTATTTAGGAATTTTTCGTATGTCAATTAATCTGCTATTTTCTAAATACTAACTGAAGGATTTAGGAGATTTTTTCTAATCTTATTGGGTTCATCATATCCAAGGAGATTTTTAATTATGGAAGAGGATGGACCCATTAAACCTAAATAATTAAATTGGTAAATAAGGCAGGGCCGAATAACCCGAATATTGTTATGACATTTACTTTAGTAGGCTAGTTCGATTTTTAATTATGGTTAAAACAATATGTGGAACGATTTTTGCGATTTTAAACTTTAAATCAATCATATAAAACTATCAAAATGAAAAAATTAATTTTTGCTGCTGCGCTTTTATTAATTGGCGTTGGTGCCAATGCTCAAACGCCAGGTCAATTCAAAGCGGGTGTGAATATCGGATTGCCGGTAGGCGATGCTGCTGATGTTGCTTCATTCACTGCTGGAGCTGATCTAGCCTATTTGTGGAATATCAGTGAGAACTTCCAATTGGGGCCAACTGCAGGTTTTCAAAACTATTTTATCAAATCTGAATTGAAAGATCTTGGTGCTGAAAATGTAAATTTTGTGCCAGTAGCTGCCTCAGGGCAATATTCAATCGTTCCAAACTTCTTTATTGGAGCTGATTTAGGATATGCTTTTGTAACTAGCGGTGGAGGTGATGGCGGATTTTATTATATGCCAAAATTAGGATACCAACAACCTTCTTATGAGGTTTACGGTGGTTACCGTGGAGTATCTAATGATGGATCTATTTCCGCAATTAACCTTGGGGTTAACTTCAAATTCTAATAGAATTCATATTCGAAATGTTCAACAGCTTTCGTTGAAAAAATCTTTAAGGAACCCAATCAAAATTGGGTTCCTTTTTTTATCCTTTCAAAGTTTTTCTATATAAATCAACCGTTATTTTATTGTTAAGTTATTGATGTTAGTGAAATAATTAATAAATTTAGTCTATATTTTATCCAAACTTATTAACACTAGATACAATGACCAATATCAAAGAAAGAGTGCTTTTAATCTCAGAATCCAAAGGAATTCACAAAGTTGAATTTTTCAAAGGTTTAGGATTGTCCTATGCTAATTTTAAAGGGGTTCAAAAGAATTCAGCATTGGGATCTGATGCTATAGCTACTATTTTAACTACTTACCAAGATGTCTCCCCAGAATGGTTGATTTCAGGTGTAGGTGAAATGTTAAAAGAAGATAATCATCATACCCACGAGGTTGCTATAACTCTACCATCTAAAATTGATAAACCCGTCGAAAATGGAACCCTCGCTGCCGCTCTTGAAAAGGTCATTAACGCCCAACATGCAACAATACAATCGCAAGAAATAACAATTTCTGCCCTTACTGCTAGAATCGAACAACTCGAAAAGAAAAGGAAAAGTAAGAAAAAAAGATAAGTCCTTGGTCTAAATATATCCTATTATGAAGTACATTGCTTTAATCTTAATTTCAATGCTTTTTTCATATGCTGTTAATGCCCAGAATAAGGATAAAATGCATGCTTTTTTTAATCAAGATAGTACTTTAGTTGGATATAAAAACGCTAAGGGTGAAATCGTAATTCCTGCAAAAATAGATGCCAGTTTAGGAATCCCCGATTCTTTTCAAAATATTATATCAGTCATAGAACCAACAAAGGATGACCGTATTTTATCCTATTTTTTGACAAAAGAGGGAAAAAGGGTAGGGAAGGATAGTTTGTATATGTTTGATAATGTGCCAGACTGTGAAAATGAAGGTTTTATTAGATTTAGAGACCAGAACACTGATAAAATGGGTTTGCTGAATTCAAAAGGAGAAATTCAAATCCCAGCTATATATAGCCATATTGATCGGGTGAAAAATGGAATGATCGCAGTGCTGAAAGATGCAGTCAGAAAAAAAACTCATCCAGATTCTGAATATACTTATTGGCAAGGAGGAAATACCTTTCTGATCGATACTAATAGTAATGTATTAATTCAAAAATTTCCAATTGGAGATGAACTTAATTTTCATCTCGTTAGTATAGATGGAACCTATATTGAAGGTGATGATTGGGAAAAATTTACAACCATTGATGGTAAAAACTTCGCTTTCCTGAATTTTGAAAAAGCATTACTTACTACAATCAAGCAACAATTTGCATTGGATATTCGTGAAGAGTTAATAAGTGAATTGTGTTTTGACACTATTACCTATTGGACCAATAATACATCTTTGCAAAAGAAAGATGCTATGGAATACCTGGATGAAAATTTTGATAAAATCAAACCTATTCTTCAAGGTATCATGGATGGTTCAGCTGATTACTTTATATCAAAAAGCCATTTAAATACTTTTATTTTTGATAGCCCCGCGTTATATAAGTATATAAATCATTGTGGAGATGCCAAAGATTGGGAATATCCAGTATATCAACTCGTCATAAATAACTTCAATGGAAATAAAAATAGCCAAAAGTCATTGGATTTTCTCTGGACTGACGAAGGATTTAGGTTAATCATGGCATCACTTGATTGATTTTTACTATATTATCAAAAACAATAAAACAATATGATAATTAGAAAGGGGACCTTTCAGGATTCAGAACAAATTGCTGCATATTTATTACTGGCAATGGAAGAAATTACCTATCGCTTTATTGGACAAAGAGATCGAGAATTAGCTTTGAGGTTCTTAGTACAGCTAGTGCAACAAAAAGGAAATCAATATTCCTATGATAATAACTGGGTGATTGAAGATGACGGCAAAGTATTAGCAACTGCATTGGTTTATGATGGCGGTAGATTGGAAGAATTAAGAATCCCTGTGGCAAAAATTGTGACCGAACAATTCAATAGAGAATTCAATCCAGAGGACGAAACCCAAGAAGGAGAATATTACATTGATTGTATTGGTGTAAATCCTGAACAACAAGGAAAAGGATTAGGGTCTAAAATAATCTTGCACCTAATTGATGAGTATGTGTCTAAACAGGGAAAAGTATTGGGATTACTTGTAGATGATGATAATCCTAAAGCCAAAAAACTCTATGAAAGATTAGGTTTTAAAGTTGTTGGAGAAAAATGGTTAATGGGAAAGCATTTGGAACATATGCAGATAAAATAATAGTCTTTTAAACAATAATTATAAGACTGTCAAAGGCTTGTTTATTCATATGACCTGAATTCAATATCAACTAGCTAAAACCTTTTAAGCGACTTGTTCATTCTGTTTTTTTTGCTAAATTTGAGAATAGACCAAAATTTCTCAAACATATGTTTAGTATCAGACTTCCTCAATTAGGAAAGGTGTGGAGCAAAACCAAATCAATAATGCCTTTGGCATTGATGTGTATATCTGCATTCCAAACTTTTGCCCAAAAAACCGAAGTAGATTATGTGAATCCTTATATGGGTAATATCTCACATCTTTTGGTTCCAACCTTCCCAACTGTTCACCTCCCTAATTCTTTATTGCGGGTCTATCCTGAGAGAGGAGATTACACCTCAGATAGAATTAACGGATTGCCATTAATCGTGACTAGCCACCGAGGAAGTTCTGCATTCAATCTGAGCCCACTGACATCTGGAAGCCGAGAATTAGAACCTGTAATAAATTATAGCTATGATCAAGAAACGATCAATCCGTATAGTTATTCAGTTTATTTAGATCAGGATAATATTCAAGTAGATTTCGCAGTATCTCACCAATCTGCAATCTATGAATTGAACTTTGAAAAAGAAGGAACGCCCCAATTAATTTTCAATACGAGAAAAGGAGATATAAAATGGGATGGAAAAGGATTATCAGGAAGTCAAGATATCGGCAATAACACAAAGGTGTATCTCTACGCCGAGTTTCAAAAACATCCCGCTCAGATCGGTTCAATCAAAAACGGAAAAATCAGTAATAATTCTGAATCTTCTGGAGAAAATGCTAACCTGATTTTGATATTTCCTAATGGTACAAAGTCTGTTTCGGTACGTTATGGAATTTCATTTATTGATGCAGCTCAAGCAAAAGCAAATGTAAATAGAGAAATTAAAGATTTTGACTTAGCTAAAATTAAAGAAATTGGTAAGCAAACATGGAATAAGGCACTAGGCAAATTGAAGGTTGAAGGAAATAATGAAAATGATAAAAATATTTTCTATACATCCTTATATAGGACATTCGAACGGCCGGTAAATATTTCTGAAGATGGTCGCTATTTTAGTGCTTTCGATGGCAAAGTACATAATGATGAAGGAACACCTTTCTTTACAGATGATTGGATCTGGGACTCTTATCGTGCTCATCATCCACTCAATGTTTTGATCGATACCAAAAAAGAAGGTAATATCTTACAATCTTTTGTTAGGATGTCTGAACAGATGGATAACTTTTGGTTACCAACATTCCCAGAAATCAATGGGGATAGTCGTAGGATGAACTCCAATCATGGCGTAGCTGCCATATTGGATGCATACGAAAAAGGAATCCGTTCTTTTAATGTCGAGCAAGCATATCGTGCCGCCAAAGGTGCAATTACAGAAAAAACATTAGCACCATGGTCAGGAAAACCAGCAGGAAAAATGGACCAATTCTTTGTGGACAAAGGATATATCCCTGCATTAAATCCCGGAGAAAAGGAAATCTATCCCGAAGTACATGATTTCGAACGTAGACAACCCGTTGCGGTAACTCTTGGAACATCCTATGATCTTTGGTGCCTAGCTCAATTAGCTAAGCATTTGGGCAAAACAGATGAATACGACCGTTTTATGAAAATGTCATTCAACTATAGGAATCTTTTCAACCAAGAAACAAAATTCTTCCACCCCAAAGATGAAAAAGGCCAATTCATTCAACCTTTCGATTATGTTTTCTCGGGGGGACAGGGTGCTAGAGAATACTATGGCGAAAACAACGCATGGATCTATCGTTGGGATGTTCAACATAATATCCCTGACTTAATCAATTTGATGGGTGGAAACCAAAAATTTGTACAGTATCTAGATGAAATGTTTGTTCAACCTTTAGGCAAATCAAAATTTGATTTCTATCAGCAATTGCCAGATCACACAGGTAATGTCGGACAATTCTCAATGGCTAATGAACCTTCTTTGCATATCCCTTATCTCTATAATTATGCTGGTCAGCCATGGATGACTCAGAAAAGAATCAAAACATTAATAAAACAATGGTTCAGGAATGATCTAATGGGGGTGCCAGGGGATGAAGATGGAGGTGGATTATCCTCATTTGTAGTGTTCTCACAACTGGGCTTCTATCCAGTAACTCCCGGATCAGGAGTATATAGTATTGGCTCACCATTTTTCGAAAAATCAACAATCAAATTGGAAAATGGCAAAACATTCACTGTTCTAGCCAAAAACGCATCCGATAAATTTAAATATATCCAATCAGCAAAACTAAATGGCAAGCTTATCAACAAACCCGAAATAACACACAAAGAGATCCTAGAAGGAGGAACCTTAGAATTAGAAATGGGAGATAAAGCAAACAAGAATTGGGGAGTGATTAAATAGATTAAAATCGCCCTGGTTACTTGTCGGTCCAAATAGTGGTCGGTGAGGACACCGACCACGGCATTGCCCTGCTTGGTGTCCCAAAAACCCGGTTTGCCGCCCTGATTGTTGCCCCCACGACTCCGTTGATTGCCCTGGTTGGTGTCCAACGACTCAGTTTATCGCCCTGGTTGGTGTCCCCACCAACCAGCAGAAATCCAAACTATTTCTCATTATCACGAATCAAAAGCCCTATATTCGAATGAACTCTAAACCCAATCGAATATTATGCAATCTATTATCAATTATTTCAAAATATTTCTCTTATTCTTTCCATTAATCACTAATGCTCAAGATAAACCTAATGTCGTAATAATCTACGTGGATGATCTTGGTTATGGCGATCTAAGTTCTTATGGAGCAACAAAGATAAAAACGCCAAATATTGATGCGCTTGCTCAGGATGGAATCCGGTTTATCAATGGACACTCTTCAGCTGCTACATGCACTCCATCTCGGTATTCATTGATGACGGGTAAATATCCGTTCCGGAAATCTGGAACCGGAGTACTTCCAGGAGATGCCGCACTCATTATAGACCAAGAAGATCTAACATTGCCTACACTATTTAAACAACAAGGATATGAAACAGCCATTGTCGGAAAGTGGCATCTGGGATTAGGAGAACAAGTAGAAAAAGATTGGAATGGATCTGTTAAGCCTGGACCCATGGAAGTAGGTTATAATTATTCTTATATTTTCCCTGCAACTGCGGACAGAGTACCTACCGTATTTTTAGAAGGACATAACGTAATTGGTATTGATCCTAATGACCCAATTCAAGTGTCCTATAAAGAAAAAATCGGTAATGAACCAACTGGACTCGAAAACCCAGAACTGTTAAAAATGAAAGCCAGTCCTAACCATGGCCATAATAATACCATTATAAATGGAATAGGTAGGATAGGATGGATGACCGGAGGAAATCAAGCAAGATGGGTAGATGAAGAAGTAACACTAACTTTTGCAGATAAAGCAATCCAATATATCCGCGAACATAAAAACAAATCTTTTTTCTTGAGTTACCATGCTACAGAACCCCATGTACCGAGAATGCCTGCAACAATGTTTAAGGGAAAAAGTGGTTTGGGATATAGGGGAGATGCAATTCTACAATTGGACCATACTGTAGGTGAAATCGTAAGAACATTGAAAGATAATGGGCTATATGAAAACACAATCGTAATATTCACAAGTGATAATGGACCAGTATTGGATGACGGTTATGAGGATGGGGCAGTGACTCAACTAAATGGGCACAACCCTTTTGGACCTTTCAGAGGAGGAAAATATTCTGCTTTCGAAGCTGGAACCCGGGTGCCATTTATTATAAGCTGGCCAAAAGAAATTCAAAAAGGACAAACATCAGACGCATTAGTCTGCCAAATTGATTTCCTGTCTAGTTTTGCTAACTATTTTGGATCTCGTATTCCACAAATTGATGAATTGGACAGTGAAAATATATGGGAATCATTTATAGGTAAAGACAAAACAGGACGTGAATTCCTTGTAAGGTCAGCTGGAACTAATTCAATCACAAAAGGTCACATGAAATATATCCTGCCAAGCAAAGGACAAGCCGTCGCAAAACTTACCAATATAGAATTAGGAAACAATCCAGAAGATCAATTATACGATTTAGAAAAAGATCCTGGCGAAAAGAACAATATCGCCAAACAAAACCCTAAAATCGTTAAAGAATTGAAAGAACAGCTAATCAAAATCAGAGGATTAAAGTAAAAACTGTGTCCCTTTACAGGCATTTATTTGTCCAAAACAATATTCATAAGAAAAGCCTTGAGGATCATCTCAAGGCTTTTCTTAAATTATATTATTATTTCTAAATTGTCATTTAACGGTGCTTTTCGCAAATCTCACATCTCATATCTCACATCTCATTTCCCATATCTTATTTACTATAAGAATTATCTTCCTGGTTTATATCAGCCAATCTTTGTGTAGGATCAATCCAAGCTTGTTTCACTGCCTTTTTAACAGGAACTGAATACTTCGGTTTCGTCCAAAACCAATCGGTTAAAACTGTTCTGGTCACACCTTGATATATTGCATAATCTTCTGCGGGCTTTTCACCTCTCATTTCACGCAATGGAATATAGAACAATTCTTTAGTGCCATCTTCATACTCGACCAAAAGATCAATCGGCATTGCAAAATTAGATTTGTTAACAAGCTCAATGCTATCTTCAGAAACTTTGGAAATTGCATAATCGATAGTTCTTGTCGTATTGATGAATAGGTTGAAATACCATTTCAAGTTTATTCCTGATGTTTCTTCAGCTACTCTTTTGAAATCATTAGGAGTTGGATGTTTCAGCTTCCAGATATCATAAAAATTAAGAAAAGTCTTATTCAAATTCTGCTTACCAATGATATAGCCCATTTGTTCAGCTAAAACGCCACCCTTGCTATAAGCTTGGATGCTATATGCAAAATTGGTGTTATAATAATCTGCCAAAAGACTCATAGGCTCTTCAAGTCCAGATTTTGCAAGCCTAAAATAGGAAGTATATGCAGAACCGATTGGGTTTAATGCACGAGCTGTGGGTTTTTCGAAAAGCTCAGTATTAGCAACCTCTTCGATATAACTGGTGAATCCTTCGTCCATCCACTCATCAACAGTCTCGTTGATGCCAAAAAGTTGTTGATACCACGAATGCGCAGCCTCATGGAAAATAACCCCTACCAAACCTTTAAGGTTTCTTCCGCCTGTGATTAAGGTAGCTGTACCATATTCCATACCTCCGTCACCACCTTGAACAACGGTATACGTATTCCAAGGATAAGCTCCAAATCGCTCCCCAACGAAATCGAAAAATTCCGTTGCTAATCCCAAAGCCGTTTTCCAATTATCCGTAACCTCTTTGTCGGTAGGTAAAAATACAGTGTAAACCGTTACTCCTCCTTTAGATTTCGCCGAATCAACTACAAATTTAGGGTCTGCTGCCCAAGCAAAATCATGAATGTTTTCAGCCTTGTAGTGCCAGGTAGCCTTGTTGTTTTTTGTTTTGATCTTAGCATTCCTAACATATCCCTTTACTTCTGCAGGATTCTGTAATTTTCCGGATGATCCAATAACATAATCTTTATTGATATGGATTGTGACATCAAAATTCCCAAATGGTGCAATAAACTCACGACCCACATATTCATCTAAATGCCAACCGAATTCATCAAATTGAGCCATCTTTGGATACCATTGAGTCATTGAAAAAGCAACACCTTCCTTAGAATTACGCCCACTACGACGAATTTGCTCTGGAACCTGAGCCTTCCATGTTAAATCAAATTCTACAGTCTCACCATCATTGATCGCACTGGGGAGGGTAACTTCCAAAATAGTACCATCCTCTTTGAAAGCAACTTCTGAACCTCTGTATTTTACAGATTCAATTTTTTGATATCCTATTTGATCGGGGGTCAATACGGAAATACGACTCTGGCGAACAGGCTTTTCCTTTGTCCCAATATTGGTCACCATCCTAGCATCAGGGTCTGCAATATTCTTTAAACGCTCATCCATAAAGCTCCCGGGTTGGAAAGCATTGAAATATAAATGGAAATAAACTTTGTGAAGTTGTTGCCCCGAATTGTTGCTGTATTTAAGCTTCATTTTACCATCATACTGGAAAGTCTTTTCATTGACATCAATTTCCATGGTATAATCCACTTTCTGATCCCAATAACCTTTGCGCTGAGCAAAACTGGTAAGGGTGCTAAGGACCAATAATAATAGGCCAAAAGATTGTTTTAGATTCATAATGTCAAATATATAAAATTTAACATTTGAAAATAAGAAGTCTAACCGATCATAATCTCGATTCCGAGTTCTTTAAGATGGGAAATCAGTTGATCGAATTGGTCATTATTGGCAAATATCTTGTTCCTCCAAATTCGGGTAGCGCCAGATTTGCCTTTTTTATGGAATACAACTAGATTTCCGCCCGAACGAATGTGGTTCTTGATGTAAGCGATACTTTCTATAGGTAACAGGATTTCTTTTCCAAAGATGTTTATAACAATTTTGTTGTCTAAGATTTCCCATGTAGAAGAATCTTTGCTGAACCTAACTGCCGACCACATAATCACTGGAATACAAAACAAAAGAATAAGGATTTTATAGATTTCCTGTAATGTGGTCAGTGACAATAGATACCCAACAAAAAACAAGGACCCTAGAAGGATCCAGATAAATCGTCCACGATGTAAGGTGTTGATTTGGTATCTCATCTTGTCATTCGGTTATTATTTCACCTTGTGTATTGATAGTTACTTCCTCATTTTCTCCATTCTTCATGGCTGTAGCAAGACCATTGGTGAAATCAGAAATATACACATACTCAAATGGTAGAATTACTTCTCCATTCTTATTGATCAGCCCAAAATTCTCTCCGTCCTCCGATGCTTTAAAAATATTCTCTGAGTTGGTAGTACTTAGGAACGTATACCCTGAAATCACAAATTTATTGCTCTTGATTTCATAAGCCTTGAATTCATTCTTCTCTTCTGTAATATAATGGAAGTTATCATTGGAAACAATAATATGTTCGGTTAATGGAACAACAATATCACCCTTTTTATCAATTACTCCACTTTGGCCATTTTCTGAAATAATGCTGTAATTCCCCGTAAATGGAGTGAAATATTCATATGAGTTTTTCCAGATTGGATTCCCTTTGTTATCCATCATGCTCATTCTACCATCAAGCATATATTGATAAGCATTTAATTCAGGATCAAACCCTATATACTCAAAATTTGTTTTGCTTACATTTTTACCATTTACGTCGATCAAAGCAAATCCATCTAAATCATAAAAAGCTATTGCAATTTTGTTGTTAAAAGGAGTAATGGAACCAAAAATGGGCTCTGTAATTATTTCCCCATTCTCTTTTTTCATCCCATATTTATTGAGATCTTGGTCAAAATAGGCTAAAATACCCTCGCCCATCTCTATGTTTTCAAACATTTCAGAATAATCTGGATCTAAGCTATCAACCTCCGTATAACCATCAGGAATGTCAAAAAATGAGTTGGGAACAGTTAATTTTGAAACATTTTTAGCAATAAAAGAAACGCCAGATGTCGAGATTTCCAAAGCAGCACCTGGAACATCAATTAAGTATTGATATTCACCCCAAACGATTTGTGGGATTTTTTCTGAATACCAAACTTCAATTTTTGATGTTTCTTCAATCTCCATATCGTCAAAATCAAATTCAAAAATTGCCAATTTACATTCTTGGCCAGCAATAATTTTTGTTTCAGTTGATAGTTGGACCGGTTTTAACAATAAATTTGGTTCGCCATTGTATGCAATAGTCGAATAAGTTGAATTGCTGGTGTCAAGACGAACCAAAGTTTTCGCTTTACTATCTCTTAGTTGAATCCATACATCAAGGTAATTGGATTGAATTTTATTTTTTTCTTTCCCCACCCATGCATATAAAAGTGATTCGTTTTTAAATCCTTCCAACATAGAAATCAACAGATCTGTATTTTCATTAGTAGAATCTATATCTTGTAAATTAGATTTAAAGGAATCATCAACAAAAAGAGTATAATCAATTTTATAGACCTCTTCTTGAGCAAATAGATATTGACTGGAAATTACTAATAAAATAAGGGAAATAATCTTTTTCATCATTGGGAATTATATGGCAAAAGTCCTCTTTTTTATTGATTATACAAATTTGTTGAACTAGAATTTTATTCATTTTCTGTCATCTCTAAAAGTGTCAATATTACCATTGAAATCGTATATTTAATCTTATGTACAAGTTTTTAACCTTTCTGACTCTTAGTTTGTTGTCTTTCAGTACTTTAATAGCGCAGCAAAAACCTAATATCGTCATTATCGTTTCTGATGATCATTCCTATCAAACCATATCTGCTTATGGATCGAAAATAGCAAGCACACCCAATATTGATCGAATTGCTAAAGAAGGGATATTGTTCAATAGAGCTTATGTAAACAATTCATTGTGTGGACCAAGTCGTGCAAGTTTGTTGACTGGGAAATACAGCCATAAAAATGGCTATAAGGAAAATGAAAAATCACACTTTGACCATAGCCAAAATTCTTTCGCCAAAGAATTGAGAAAAGCAGGATACAGCACTTCTTGGATAGGCAAACAGCACCTCGGAGATACACTAGAAGGATTTGACTATTTTGATGTACTTATTAATCAGGGATCATATTTCAATCCGGAATTTAAAAACCAAAAAGGTGAATTAAGAATTGAAAAAGGATATGTGTCAGATATAATTTCTGAAAAAGCAATCAATTGGTTAAATACATTAAATAAGGATAAACCCTTCTGCTTGATTTTGGGACATAAAGCAACGCATAGAAGTTGGCACCCCGACCCACAGGATTTTGGAAAAAACGACCGTAAAAAATTCCCTTTGCCAGAAAATTTCTATGATAATTATGATAAACGGGAAGCAGCAAAAATCCAAGAAATGCAAATCAGTAAAGATCTACTACTGGATTACGATTTAAAAATATTTAAATCAGAAGAAGAAAGAGACAAAGAGCATAATTTCTATAGAATGGATATCGATGATAAACAGAAATACAGAGCGTATTATGCTAAGGTTAAAAAGGATTATGATAGCCATCAGTTTAAAAACCCTAAGGAACTGACCGAATGGAAGTACCAAAGATATATGATCGATTACCTAAATACTGCTGAGTCAATGGATCGAAATATAGGAAAGGTTCTGGATTATTTGGATGACAAAAATCTTACTGATAATACAGTCGTCATTTACATGTCTGACCAGGGTTTTTACATGGGTGAACATGGATGGTTTGACAAAAGATTTATGTATGAAGAGTCATTTAGGACCCCTATGATAATGCGATATCCTCAAAAAATTAAAAAATCAAGAGAAGTAAATGATCTGTTAATGACGGTAGATATTGCCCCCACTATGCTTGAAATGGCTGGAGTAGAAGTGCCACAAGAAATTCAGGGAGAATCGTTTAAATCAATAATTGAAGGTGATAAAGGCAAAAGGGATATTCTGTACTATCATTATTATGAAGATGGAATCCATAATGTAGCTCCTCATTTCGGAGTAAGTGACGGCAGGTATAAACTTATTCGATTCTACAATAAAATAAATGCTTGGGAACTATATGATTTATCTCGGGATCCCCGAGAAATGAAAAACTTATATAACGATCCTAAACATTCAAGGCTACAAAAACGAATGATGAAGAAATTAAAATTGGAAATCCAAAAGCAAGAGGATTCCGAAGCAATGCTTATATTTGAAGCTTCCTAAACAATATAATACATGCGAATTCTATCTATCCTATGCGTATGCATGCTCAGCTTTTGTGCATTTGCTCAAAACAAACCTAACATTGTAGTTATTATTTCTGATGACCATTCTTATCAGACAATAGGAGCCTATGGATCCAAAATAGCAAATACCCCAAATCTCGACCGAATAGCAAGTGAAGGTGCAACTTTCACTAAAGGATATGTCACTAACTCAATATGTGGACCTAGTCGAGCAAGCTTGTTAACAGGAAAGTATAGTAACAAAAATGGTTTTAAAGACAATGAAACATCCAACTTCAACCATGGTCAAAACTCTTTTGTCAAAGAATTGCATAATAATGGATATCAAACAGCTTGGATTGGTAAAATTCATCTCGGCCGTAAATTAGAAGGATTTGATTATTATAGCATACTCCCAGGTCAAGGTCATTATTTTAACCCCGACTTTATCAGTAGTAAAAATGGTGAAGAAGAAATTCAAGATCGAGAAGAAGGATATGTGGCAGATATTGTGACTGACAGAGCATTGGATTGGTTGGATACACAAGATAAAAAGGAACCATTCTGCCTAATTATTGGCCATAAAAATACACACAGAACCTGGATGCCTTCAATTGAAGACTTTGGGAAAAATGATAACAAGGAAATTCCCATCCCAGAAACATTCTATGATGACTACTCAACAAGAAAAGCTGCAGCAGTACAAGAAATGAGCATCGATAAAGATATGCAAATGGGCTATGACCTCAAAATGTTCGAAAACATTGAAAAAATGAGGGAAGATGGAAATTTTAAAAGAATGAATGACGAGCAGTTTAAAGCATATGTTGACTATTATAAACCAATCTATGAAAAACTTAAACATGATAAACTCAGCGGAAAAGAACTTGCAGAGTGGAAATATCATCGTTATATGGTCGACTATCTCAATACGGCAGAATCAATGGATAGAAATATAGGAAGGGTACTAGATTATCTGAAAGAAAATAAACTCGATGATAATACCTTAGTACTATATTTATCCGATCAAGGATTCTATATGGGTGAGCATGGCTGGTTTGATAAAAGATTTATGTACGAAGAATCTTTCCGCACACCCATGTTGATGAAGATGCCAGGATTGATAAAACCTAATACTAATATCGAAGGAATGGTATCAGTAGTCGATATAGCCCCAACATTTTTGGAACTGGCTGGAACCAAAATTCCTAAGGACATACAAGGTAAATCTTTCTTATCATTACTGAATGGAAAGAAAAAGAATATTCAAGAACAAATCTTCTATCATTATTACGAAAATGGAGAACACGCTGTATCTCCGCATTTTGGAGTAAGTGATGGACGATATAAATTAATCCGTTTTTATAAAAGAGTGGATGGTTGGGAATTATTTGATTTAAAAAGTGATCCTAAGGAACTCAAAAATATTTATGGCGATCCTAAATATAAAAAGATTCAAGATAAAATGTTGAAATTACTGAATTCTGAAATAGATAGACTCGAAGATACAGAAGCGAAACAGATTCTGGCTGGAAGATAATTGTTTTTAAAGGCCATTCACCTCACCAACCGTCATCAGCTGAGCTAGCTCAAGTCTCGTGCGTTGGCCAGGGCAATGGCCTGACTTGGGCTAATAACACAAATTCTTTACCATTCCATAGCAGAAAAATTACCTCATGCAACATCACCATCGGTGTGGTATCTTGTTAAATCCTTAATTACTTTGGTTTCTATGGGATATTCATTCTAAAAGATTTCATAACAAAAAGAGCTGTCCTAATGAAAGGACAGCTCTTCTTTTTTACTAAAATATCTTAATTGAATATCAAAGTTTTTTCCGGGTTTATCTTTCTTCCAAAACTCAACAACTCATAATGCAGATGTGGGCCTGTTGATCTTCCGGTACTACCGAGTTTGCCAATTTGTTGACCTGCCTCAACTTTTTGTCCTTTACTTACTTTTGTGCTAGAAAGGTGAGCATACCTTGTCTCCCAACCGTTCGTGTGTTCAACAATGACTACCTTGCCATATTGACCTTTATAACCTGCAAAAACCACTTTCCCAGCAGCTGTAGCCATAATTGGTTCGCCTGTTCTTCCACTAATGTCAATACCTGAATGCATTTCGATACCTCTGTTGGTGAATGGATTTCTACGATAGCCAAATCTTGAAGTAATATTACCATTGTGAGGTCTACCTAATGGAACACCCTCTAATTTCTTGTCTAATTTCTTTACCGTAGCCTCATAGTACTTAATCATTTCATTAAGATTTACCTCTTCTTCTACAGGACCACCAGCATTTTTAAGCTTCGGAGCAAACTCTTTTAATCCTCTTCTGCGCATTTTGGCATTAATTTGGTTTACTGCACTATCAATAGCATCAAAAGATTTTTGAATCTGGACGGTACTTAATTGATTGGTAGCCTCTTCAAGAGCCAAGTTTTGACGAGCTTCTTCAAGAGCCTCAATCTGTTTACTTAACTGTTTTTCATAATGATCGCTTGTCGTTTTGGTGGCAACATATACAATTGTTGCACATATCAAGCAAATAGTGAAGATTCCTCCTGCAAGGATATATTTCCAATTCTTTACTACAATAGTTGGAATCTGAATCTTCAAATTCGAATCGCCGTTTGAGTCTAGAATTTCAACGGCAGTCTTCTTTTTTGTCATATATTTTACTCTCCCACTTTATGTTAGCCGGGCGTAAAAATAGAAGATGTTAAAATAATTGCAAGAAATTTTAACATTTTATAACTTTTTTCGGTCTTCGAACCGGTAAAATTAACATCTTTGTATTATGTCGTTTTCGGAAAGAATCCTAGCCTGGTACTCTACCCATAAAAGAGCGCTGCCATGGCGGGAAACAAAGAATCCATATGTTATTTGGCTATCAGAAATTATACTGCAACAGACTCGTGTTGAACAGGGAATGCCATATTTTTTAAGATTTGTAGAGAACTATCCGAATGTAACAAAATTCGCAAACGCTGACGAAGCCGATATTTTGAGGCTATGGCAAGGATTAGGTTATTACTCCAGAGCCAGAAATATGCACAAAGCAAGCAAACAAGTCATTGATTTACATAAAGGCGTTTTTCCCGTTGATTATCATGATCTGTTAAAATTACCGGGGGTAGGCGAATATACTGCCGCAGCAATCTCCTCTTTCGCAAATAATCAACCTTATGCTGTATTAGATGGGAATGTATTTAGAGTATTGGCTAGATATTTCGGTATTCACGAACCAATCAATAGCACTGCAGGAAAGAAAATATTCGCAAATCTCGCTGCGGAAATGCTCGATTTAAATCATCCTGCGGAATACAACCAAGCCATTATGGATTTTGGATCAATGCAATGTAAACCGAAGAATCCAAACTGTGAAGAATGTATTCTTAGGTTGGATTGTGTCGCATATCAAGATAATTTGGTGGACCAATTGCCCCAAAAAATAAAAGCTAAAAAAAGCAGAGATCGGTTTTTCCATTACTTTATTATTCAAAAAGAAGATTCTGTACTGATGTCTCAAAGAACAGAAGGGGATGTATGGGCCAATCTGTTTGAATTTCCAATGATTGAAACTACTACCGACTTGAATGTAGCAGAATTGGTACAAATGAAAGAGTACCAAGAAGCTTTTGGAAATATACAGCCTATTCAGATTAAAGGACAAATAAAACATATTTTGAGCCATCAGAATATTTTTGCCAAATTTTATACCTTAAATATCGATAATATGGAATTGGGCAAAAAAAGCCATTGGAATTATTGTTTATTAGAAAATTTAGATAAATTAGCTAAACATAAACTGATTAGTTCCTTTGTGGAACATTATTTTTAGTGCTCACTAAATCCTAAATTATTGTATGTCAGGAGTAAATAAAGTTATTTTAGTAGGTCATCTTGGAAAAGATCCAGAAATCCGCTATTTAGAAGGAAATGTAAGTGTTGCTAGTTTTCCATTGGCTACATCAGAGACTTTCAACAAGGATGGTAGACGTGTAGAACAAACAGAATGGCACAATATTGTGTTGTGGCGTGGTTTGGCAGATGTCGCAGTAAAGTACCTGAGCAAAGGAAAACTTGTATATATTGAAGGCAAACTTAGGACAAGATCGTACGAAGATAAAGAAGGTGTACGACGTTATACCACAGAAATAGTAGCCGAAAGCTTCAATCTGCTGGGGCGAAGATCTGATTTTGAACCGCAAAGCCCGCAACAAACTGGCAGTACTGGAGTGCCTTCAAGTACAGAAACCAAAGAGCAAACTGTAGATTTTACTGAAAACGACGAGGACAACGACGGTCTACCTTTTTAATCTGCCTAATTAAATAACGTAGCATTTCATTTATTTTTTAAAATTGCTGTATCTTTGACACATGTTGCAAGATAAGATAACGCAGTATACGGAAGAGATTAAGGCTTTCTCGCCAAACTCAGCCCAAGATGTTGAAAATTTCAGACTCAAATTCCTTGTATCCAAAGGAATCGTAAAGGAATTGTTCGAAGAATTTAAAACGGTAACCCCTGATGAAAAAAGGGTGTTGGGAAAAGTATTGAATGAATTCAAACAGCTGGCTGAAACATCTTTTAAAGAAGCTTCAGAAAAATTTGCTGGACAGGCAGATAGTAAGTCCACAAAAAGTGAAGATGATTTAACTTTGCCAGGACAAGGATTCTCAATTGGTTCGAGACATCCTCTATCCCTAGTGAGAAAAGAAATAGTAGAAATATTTAAAAAATTAGGGTTTATCGTCGCGGAAGGTAATGAAATAGAAGATGATTGGCACAATTTCTCTGCATTGAATTTTGCACCAGAACATCCTGCAAGAGACATGCAAGATACTTTCTTCATCAAAAAACAAGATGGAAATGACGTGGTATTAAGAACGCATACATCTTCCGTGCAAGTTAGATTGATGGAAGCTGGTCAACCTCCTTTCCGTGCAATTATGCCAGGAAGAGTCTACCGGAATGAAGCAATATCTGCAAGAGCACATTGTTTCTTCCATCAAATTGAAGGACTATATATTGACGAAAATGTGTCGTTCGCTGACCTAAAGCAAACATTATATCACTTCGTGAAAGAATTGTACGGTGAAGATACTAAAGTAAGGTTCCGTCCTTCATACTTCCCGTTCACCGAACCATCCGCAGAAATGGATATATCTTGTACAATATGTAAAGGTGCAGGTTGTCAGATGTGCAAATACTCAGGATGGGTAGAAATCTTAGGTTGCGGTATGGTCGATCCTAATGTCTTGGAAAACTGTGGTATCGATAGCAAGAAATACTCTGGATATGCATTCGGAATGGGAATCGAACGTATTACAAACCTGAAATACGAAATCAGAGACCTACGCCTATTCTCAGAAAATGACGCGAGATTCTTGTCGCAATTCGAAACAGAAATTATTTAAATAACCTGTAGGTTAAAAATTCACCCAAAAACAAAACTTGTTTTTGGGTGAATAATAAATTATAAACTGAATCCCCAATTCAATCATTTAAATGGAAGATAAAGTAGTTATAGCAATAAAGAAATCTGCAAGAGATCTATTTAGAAAATATGGCTATAATAAAACTAGCGTAAATGAGCTAGCAAAAAACGCTTCCATCGCCAAAGCAACTTTTTACAAGCATTTCGCCAGTAAAGAACTTATCCTCCATGCGGTACTAATGGACTATATCCAAGATAATGTCTATGATATCTTAAACAAGAATGTCAATGAAAAGGATATGGCTTTGTTTTTGGCAAATACTATTTTGAGAGTGAGTCGGGTAACTTACACGGTGTGTAATGAATTTGTAGGCTGGGAGTTTATCCGAGAATCAGTTAACGCGCAGGAATACCTCAAATTGCTGTCCGATGACCTTGAATTCCTCCTTTTGCGTTCTTTTATGCAAAATGAAACAATCGCTAACATCATCCCTGAAGTGCGTTTGACTTTCCTAATTAAAACTAGTAAAAACATAGTTTTCTCCTTCGCATTCACAGCAGTCTCTGAAGCAGACGTCCGAAAAAACTTTATCTCGTTCCAAAAAGAAATGTTACCTTATTTGGTAGAAGCGACATTGTTATAGTAGGTAGATTTTAAATGGTTTTCAGTAGAATAATCCATCTAATATCACAAATCTCAAATCTCGTATCTCATATCTAAAATTTCCGTATTTTTGCGGGAATATGGGAAGAAGAATACCTCAGGATAAGAAGTTTATTTCAAACGTTGAAATAATTGATATTGCCGAAGAAGGCAAAGGCGTAGCTAAGCACGATAATTTGGTGCTTTTCATAGAGCGTGCCGTGCCAGGTGATATAGTGGATGTGGAGCTCCAACGCAAAAAAAAGAATTTTGCCGAAGGCAAAATTGCTGAGGTCAAAAAACCTTCAGAATACAGAATAGATCCTTTCTGTTCTCATTTCGGAGTATGTGGTGGCTGTAAATGGCAACATATGACCTATGATTCCCAGTTGAAGTTCAAAGAACAGTATGTCGGAAATGCACTTTCAAGAATTGGAAAAGTTGATGTCTCCGCTATGGAACCCATCTTAGGATCGGAACAAACAGAATATTATAGAAATAAATTAGAATATACATTTTCAAATAAACGTTGGTTGACGAGTTTGGATGAAATCGAACCAACCGACTCAATGGATGCATTGGGTTTCCATGTTCCGGGTAGGTTTGACAAAATTCTTACCGTAGACCACTGCTACTTACAACAAGACCCTTCTAATGATATTAGAAACACCGTCTTTCAGTTCGCAAAAGATAATTTTATGTCTTTTTATGACCTGAGAGAACATCAAGGTGCACTAAGAAACCTGATAATTAGAACTTCTTCAACCGGCGAGCTCATGGTCATCGTTGTTTTCGCTTACCCAGAGGAAGGACAGATTGATATGCTGATGTCCTTTATAAAGGATGAATTCCCTCAAATTACCTCCTTATTATATATAGTCAATCAGAAAAGAAACGACACTATCTTTGATCAAGATATCCATGTGTATGCTGGTCGTGATTTTATTTATGAGGAAATGGAAGGTTTGAAATTCAAGGTGGGGCCTAAATCTTTCTATCAAACAAATTCTAGACAAGCTTACGAATTATATAAAATTACTAGAGAGTTTGCAGATTTAAAAGGTGATGAATTGGTTTATGATTTATATACCGGTGCAGGTACCATTGCAAATTTTGTTGCCAGATCAGCTAAGGAAGTGGTGGGTGTAGAATATGTGCCATCAGCAATCGAAGATGCTAAGATCAATTCTGAAACTAATGGTATTCAAAACACCAAATTTTATGCTGGCGATATGAAAGATGTTTTGACTTCAGATTTCATAGCAGAACATGGCAAGCCAGATGTTGTAATAACTGACCCTCCAAGAGCGGGAATGCACCCAGATGTTGTAAACCGAATTTTGGAAATGGAAAGTGAAAAAGTAGTCTATGTAAGTTGTAATGCAGCTACTCAGGCACGTGATTTGGAGAGTCTAACAACAAAGTATGAGATAGTTCGAATAAAACCTGTCGACATGTTCCCGCATACTCAGCATGTTGAAAACGTCGTATTATTAAAATTGAAGAAATAAAATGGATTTACAAGATCTATTAAATAAAGGACCGGAAGAGGAAGGAAACCCATCCAAACCTAAGAGCCCCTTGGTTAGCTTAAAAAGCGACATGGATTTTTACAAAGAATCAATCCAAGAGGTTTCTGCAGAAATGATGGCAGAAGGATATACACTCTACCCAATATTTGTTGCACATCAATTAAAGGTTGATCTAGGTGAAATGATATTAGACAGGGACGAACTCAACACCCAATGGACTATTCAAGCAAGTTCTTTGGAAGAGTTTGTCGACCGTGGAATTATCAAAGAGGACAAAAAAGAATACTTTATCAAGAATTTCAAACCTGCAAATGACTTCATGTGCTTGTTTGTGGTGGTTCCTGAAGGAGCAAACTTTGTTTTTTATCCCTATAATTCATAGTGATTTAAAACTTTTTAACATTTGCTAGTCAAAAGTATTATTACCTTTAAAATTGGATGTATAGTAAATTAAAATATATTGCCCTACTATGTTCTTTCTTTTTCTTAGCAATAGCTGCAAATGCTCAAGAACAAGATAACATGGTCTCTGGTTTAGTACTGGAGAAGGGGACTAGCACAAGGATTAGTGATGCAAATGTTGTGAATTTGCGAACGAAACAAAACGTAAGGACAAACTCATACGGTGTATTTACCGTTGAAGTAAACGTAGGTGATACGCTCTCCATTTCAAAAGTGGGGTACGGGCCTATTAAAACAAGAATCAACACCCTCGAAGATATTTTAGTAGATATTACTGCCGGAACTCAAATCGAAACTGTAGTCGTAACGCGGAGCACAAAAGAATCCGAAATGCGCCAGATGATGGAAGATTATGGAAGTAAAGGTGTTTATAATGGTGGTCATAATAAATTCGGAACTTATATATCAAGCCCCGCAACAGCATTGTATAACCTTTTTGGTAAAGAAGCTAAGAATGCAAAAAGGTTTGAACAATATATGAATGTCGAACTCGAACAAACCAAAGTCGACCGAATATTTAATAAAACCCTTGTTTCAAGTTTAACCAAACTCCATGGAGAAGAGTTACAAGCATTTATGGACCTTTATAGACCATCTTATTCAACAGCTCAAAAATGGGGTCAATATGACGTAATGAATTATATTAATTCTTCATTTAAGACTTGGAATGCTCAGGGACGCCCAAAACCACAAAAACTACCAAAGCTAGATATTCCAGTTCAAGAAAAATAAACTATTGATTATTAAGGTTTTGTCATTTGAAATTTTGTTAAAATTGCATTTTGGCATTGGCTTTGCAAATAGGAAATCTATTAGTTCAACAATAAATTAATTAGTACAAAAGATAAATTATTTGATTATGAAAATGAATAAAAGACTAGCGGTATACGGATTGACAGTAGCTACTTCAGCTATGTTGTTTGCTAGCTGTTCAACCATTCAAAATAGTAGTAACACAACTAAAGGTGCTGTCATAGGTACAGCTTCAGGTGGTGCAATTGGTGCACTTATAGGTGGTAAAGCAGGTAACACTGCAGTAGGTGCAATCGCTGGTGCCGTAATTGGTGGTGCTGCAGGTACTTTGATCGGTAAGAAAATGGATAAACAAGCTAAAGAAATCGAAAACACTGTAGCTGGCGCCGAAGTGGAGCAAGTAGGTGAAGGTATCTTGGTGAAGTTTGATTCAGGTATCTTATTTGATTTCAATAGCACAGCATTGAAACCTTCAGCAAAAGAAAATATTGCTAAATTAGTTGAAACATTGAACAAAGAACCAAATACTGATATCTTAGTATTAGGACATACAGACAATGTAGGTACTTTACAAGCAAACCAAAAAGTTTCTGACGGCCGTGCCGCATCTGTGAAATCATTTGCAGTATCTCAAGGTCTTGCTGGTAGCCGTATCAAAACTGAAGGTAAAAACTATTCGGAGCCAATCGCATCAAATGATACTGATGCTGGTAGAGCTGAAAACCGTCGCGTAGAAATCGTAATTGTTGCTAACAAAAAAATGCAACAAGAAGCTAAACAAGAAGCTGCTCAATAAGACAATTAAAAAAAATATATATAAGGTGCTAATTCACATTAGCGCCTTTTTTTTGTTAAAATTTAAGACAACTGCTGACAAACTGTCATTTGTTTAATAGATAATTACTAACTTTGTAGTCTTTGAAATTTGACTATGTTAGAGTTAACACATACAACAAAAACACATGATGAATCTCGCCAAGGTGAGGCTTTAGATATGGTACCTACAGGACAGTCAACCGGCCGTAAACTATATATTGAAAGTTATGGCTGCCAAATGAACTTTTCTGATAGCGAAATTGTAGCCTCCATCTTGATTGAGAAAGGTTTTGAGACAACGAAGGATTATAAAGATGCTGATGTTGTATTTATAAATACGTGTTCAATCCGTGAAAATGCTGAACAACGCGTAAGAAACAGATTAAAAGAATTTGAATCTGCAAAAGCAAAAAATCCAGGAATGGTGGTAGGTGTTTTGGGATGTATGGCCGAACGACTAAAAGCTAAATTCTTGGAAGAAGAAAAATTAGTGGACGTCGTGGTGGGACCCGATGCATACCGTGATCTTCCTAATTTAATTGATAAAGTAGATGAAGGCGGAAGAGCTGTCAATGTATTGCTGTCAAGAGAAGAAACTTATGCAGATATAAGCCCTGTACGCTTAAATTCAAATGGAATTTCTGCATTTATTTCTATCATGAGAGGATGTGACAATATGTGTTCATTCTGTGTGGTGCCATTTACCCGAGGAAGAGAAAGAAGCAGAGATGCTGAGTCAATCGTGAAAGAAGCGCAGGACCTTTTCAATGCAGGATATAAAGAAGTTACTCTGCTAGGACAAAATGTTGACTCCTATAAATATACTCCAACCGTAAAAGAAGGAGAAGAAACAAAACCTACCATTAATTTTGCACAATTGCTAGAGCTAGTGGCTCAAGTAAGCCCAGAATTAAGAATTAGATTCTCTACATCACACCCTAAAGATATTACTGATGAGGTATTGCATACAATGGCTCGTTATGAAAATATCTGTAAATATATCCACCTTCCTGTTCAGTCCGGTAACTCTAGAGTATTAGACTTGATGAATAGAACCTATGACAGAGAATGGTATATGGAAAGGGTAGATGCCATCAGACGTATTATCCCTGAATGTGGAATTTCAACAGATGTAATTACAGGATTCTGTACTGAAACTGAAGATGAACATCAAGAAACATTGTCTATGATGGACTATGTCAAATATGATTTTGCTTATATGTTTGCGTATTCTGAACGTCCAGGCACTTTGGCAGCAAAACGTTATGAAGATGATATTCCTGAAGAAGTCAAAAAACGTAGGTTAACGGAAGTAGTCGATAAACAGCGAGAACATAGCCTATATAGGATCGAAAAATTTGTAGGAAAAGTTCATAAAGTGCTGATTGAAGGTACTTCTAAAAGATCAGACAAAGATTTCTGTGGACGTAATGACCAAAATACAATGGTCGTATTTCCAGTAGATCAAAGATACAAGGTTGGAGATTATGTAAATGTACTTGGCGAAACCTGTACATCAGCTACCTTAATAGGTAGAATTGTTGATTAACACTAATCTAAACACTAAATATTAAGAATGGATCATCAAGATATTAAGAGCAGGTTTGGGATAATTGGAAACTCTCCATTGCTCAACCGGGCTATCGATATTGCACGTCAGGTAGCACCAACCGATATATCGGTTTTGATTCAAGGTGAGAGTGGATCAGGTAAAGAAGTTTTTTCACATATTATCCATCAATTGAGTGGTCGTAAACATGGACCTTTTATCGCTGTAAACTGTGGCGCAATCCCAGAAGGAACAATCGACTCAGAATTATTCGGACACGAAAAAGGTTCTTTTACCGGAGCACATGAAGCCAGAAAAGGATATTTCGAAGTGGTCGATGGCGGTACAATCTTCCTGGATGAAGTGGGTGAACTGCCATTAGGTACTCAAGCAAGATTGTTGAGGGTATTGGAATCAGGCGAATATATCCGCGTTGGTTCATCTAAAGTCCAAAAAACAAATGTTAGAGTGGTAGCTGCAACAAATGTCGATGTATATGAAGCAGTAAAGAAAGGTAAATTCCGTGAAGATCTTTATTATAGATTGAATACCGTACCATTGCGAATTCCATCACTCAGAGAAAGAAAAGAAGATATTGTACTATTGTTCAGAAAATTCGTAGTTGACTTTTCCGACAAATATCGTTCCCCAGGAATTCAATTGACTGAAGACGCGCAAGAATTATTGAAAAATTACTCTTGGCCAGGAAATGTCAGACAATTGAAAAATATTGCGGAACAGATTGCCGTTCTTGAAAAAGAAAGATTGGTAAATGCACACATCCTTAGCCATTACTTGCCGGTTGAAAATCAAAGTACATTGCCAATGGCTTTAAAAGATCAGTCTAAAGAGAATATCTCGGAACGCGATCTTTTATATAAAGTGCTTTTTGACATGAAAAAGGATATGGTTGATTTAAAAAAATTAGTCGTAGAATTAATGCAGAAAGGTTTCAATCAAGGAACAATGGACCAAAATTCTCCGTATATTAATCAATTATATCAAGAAATAAGGCCTACTTCACCATCATTAGCGGCTGAGGATTACGGATTGAATCCAAATCCAACAATTACGATCCATAACCCTAATCAGGCTAATGGAAATAATAATGATTATTTGTATGATACCCAAGATGTAGAAGAGGTTGAAGAATCATTATCTTTACTTGACAAGGAGTCTGACCTGATCAAGAAAGCCCTGAAAAAGCATAAAGGAAAACGGAAAGCAGCGGCTCAGGAACTAGGAATATCAGAACGAACTCTTTATAGAAAGATTAAAGATTTGAATTTAGATTAATATGTCCAAATTAATGAAAACTGGCAATCTGATAAAATTGATGATCATTGCCATGGTTATACTTACTGTTCAGGGTTGTGGCGTGAAATATAGTCTAAGCGGCGGAACTATTCCTGAGAACATGAAAACATACTCAGTTGAGATCTTTGAGAATATTTCTCCTTTCGTGTCTCCTACATTGAGCCAAACATTTACTGAAGGCCTGAAAGAACGAATCCGTACACAATCTAGGCTCAGCCAGATCAATCAAGACGGAGATGCCATGTTTTCAGGCGTTATTACAAATTATGCCATCACTCCAGCAGCAGTAGAAGCTGGAACCGATATGGCAGCATTAAATCGATTGTCAATCACAGTAAAAGTGAAGTATGTCAATAGAAAAGATGAAACAGGGGAAAGTGATTTTGAAGAAAACTTTACTCAGTTCAAAGAATTCCGTGGTGAAATCAGTTCCCAAGAAAATCAATTGAATACGGAAATCGTGAAAATGCTGACTGAGGATGTGTTTAACCGTGCATTTAATAACTGGTAAAATTAGAGCCTTTGAATAATATGGATCAAGTAAATGTATTTAGAAAAGCACTCGAGAACCCAATGGAAGTAAATGTTGCTGAATTTGAGCAACTTCTTTCAAAATACCCCTATTCTCAGCCTATTATTTATGCATTTGAACGCAAGAAATTTCTGGAAGGACATCCTGTAGATAAACAAAAGACTCTTATTTATTCAAATAACCCTTTTTGGCTAAGAGATTATCTCCAAAAACCCGTAGAAGAAATTCCTGAATTGGAAGTGGATTCAGACGATTACATAGCTTACGAAGATGTTGAAGAAGAAAAGGTAGTAGCTGATGAAACCGAAGTAGAAACCGAAGATTTAGAAAATGATAACCCTGAGCTGCTAGAAACTTTCGTAGAAGAGGATAAGCCACTCGGTAATATCGAGGATATTCCAGAAGAAAAAGATCAGCAGAACATCTTGGAAACAGAGCCTGTTTTTGACATCCCATCTGGTTACAATATTGAAAAAGAGTTCGCAGATGATGATGAAGATGTTGAAGAAGATGAAGACTTTGAAATTGAACATGAAAATCAAATAGATATCAATACCCCCGCAGTTCAAGAAAATCAAAGAACGGCAGAAGAAGACATCAGTTTATATAATGATGAGTTGATGCCTTATAGTTTCAGATGGTGGTTATATAAAACTAGATTAGAACATGCTGATACATATCAGCCGTTTTCTTCTCCTGTTCTTCCTAAACAACATAAAGGTCAATTTGACCCTAAGAAATTAGATGATGCAATTTTAGATCAGCAGATTCGAGAGAATATCTTTCACCTGCAGAATCCAGAGGATAAACTCAGCGATCAGCATAAAAAAGAAACGGTTGAATTTAAATCTACAGAACGCGTAGACGAGGTCATTGAAAAGTTTATACGTGAAGAACCACAAATACAACCTCCAAAAGCTGAATCGATAAATACAGAAAATAAAGCTAGAAGTAGCTCTGAAGATCAATTGCAAGTCGTAACAGAAACTTTGGCAAATATCTATGAGTCACAGGGCATGTATGAAAAAGCAATCTCGGTTTTTAGAAAATTAATTTCAGATAATCCAGAAAAAAAATCGTACTTTGCGACCCGAATTAAAGAGATTGAACAAAAGTTATAATTGAAATATAAAAATGGACATTTTATTTATTATCCTAATTATCCTAGCTAGTTTATTATTAGCATTTTTCGTATTGATTCAAAATCCTAAAGGAGGAGGTCTTTCTTCAGGCTTTTCAGGAGGTGCTAATTTAATTGGGGTACAACGTACAGGTGATATTTTGGAAAAAGGAACTTGGATTTTCGCAATCGCATTAATGGTTTTCTGTATTGCAATCAACATCATTGGTCCATCATCATCGAACAGAGGTGGCCTAGGTGATCAAATTGAAACCCCAGTGACGGCTCCAAACTTGAACCTTAATCCTACTGCAACCCCAGCAACTGGTAACCCTGCAGCTACTCAAACACCGGCAACACAAATTCCTGCCGCAACTGACACAACTAAATAAGTAGTCTAAGACTTTAAAAGATATAACCCCTCCTAGCAATAGGTGGGGTTTTTTGTTAAATGCATCACTGGAATGCCATCATGACATTAAGATGATGGATTGTTGACATGAAAAATGACAGTTAGTGCAAAAATGGCAAAATATTTTGCTTAATTTCAATTGGCATAGTTAGTGATGCTTTTGAGTTACGATAATCGAAAAAAACAAATTGATATACAATTATGGCATTAAGTATTAAACCTATCGGAGACAGAGTAGTTGTAGAACCTGCTCCAGCAGAAGAAAAAACAGCATCAGGAATCTATATCCCTGACACAGCGAAAGAAAAACCTTCCCAAGGAATTATTGTGGCTGTAGGTTCTGGAAAACCCGAAGAACCATTGACTGTAAAAGTTGGTGATAAAATAATTTACGGTAAATATTCAGGCACTGAACTTTCTTATGAAGGAAAAGAGTATTTAATTATGCGTGAGGCTGATATTTACGCAGTTTTATAAATTAATCTAAACTTTATTATTTTTTAATATGACCATTAAAGGCAAAAAGCTTTAATAAGGGTCTGATATTCAAATTTTAAACAATGGCAAAACAAGTAAAATATAATGTTGAGGCGCGTGACGCCCTTAAAAAAGGTGTTGACACTCTTGCGAATGCTGTAAAAGTTACTTTAGGACCTAAAGGACGTAATGTAATTATCGAGAAAAAATTTGGCTCCCCTGCAATTACTAAAGATGGTGTTTCGGTTGCTAAAGAAATCGAACTGAAAGATGCTTTGGAAAATATGGGGGCTCAAATGGTTAAAGAAGTTGCTTCTAAAACAGCAGATCAAGCTGGTGACGGGACAACAACTGCCACAGTATTGGCACAAGCAATCGTAGCGCCAGGTATCAAATCTGTTGCAGCTGGTGCGAACCCAATGGATTTGAAACGCGGTATTGACAAAGCCGTAGCCGCGGTAGTGGAAAACTTGAGATCCCAATCCCAAGTAGTAGGTGCAGATAACAATAAGATCAAACAGGTTGCTTCAATCTCTGCTAATAATGACGAGGTAATCGGTTCATTGATCGCTGAAGCTATGGAAAAGGTAGGCAACGACGGTGTAATAACCGTAGAAGAAGCTAAAGGCACTGAGACAGAAGTCAAAACTGTGGAAGGTATGCAATTCGATCGGGGCTATTTATCTCCATATTTCGTAACCAATTCAGATAAAATGGAAGCGGATTTAGAAAATCCTTACATTTTAATATATGACAAGAAAATCAGCAACATGAAAGAATTGCTGCCTATCTTGGAAAAACAAGTGCAAACTGGAAAACCTCTATTGATCATTGCTGAAGACCTTGATGGTGAAGCATTAGCTACATTAGTAGTTAACAAAATACGTGGTTCTCTGAAAGTGGCTGCTGTAAAAGCTCCAGGATTCGGTGACCGTCGTAAAGCAATGTTGGAAGATATCGCAATCTTAACAGGTGGAACTGTAATCTCCGAAGAAAGGGGTTTCAAACTTGAAAATGCAGAATTAGATTATTTAGGCCAAGCTGAGAAGGTAGTAGTTGACAAAGACAATACTACAATTATCAACGGTGCTGGTAACGTTGAAGATATCAAAGCCCGTGTTGCTCAAATTCGTTCCCAAATCGAAACAACAACTTCTGATTACGACCGCGAAAAATTACAAGAGCGTTTAGCAAAATTATCAGGTGGTGTTGCTGTACTTTACGTAGGTGCTGCTTCTGAAGTTGAAATGAAAGAGAAAAAAGACCGTGTTGATGATGCTCTTCATGCTACTCGCGCTGCGGTAGAAGAAGGAATCGTTGCTGGTGGTGGTGTTGCTTTCATTCGCTCTGTAGAGGCTTTAGTTAACCTTAAAGGTGAAAACGAAGATGAACAAATCGGTATCGATATCATCAAACGTGCTATCGAAGAACCATTGCGCCAAATCTGTGATAACGCAGGTATCGAAGGTGCAGTGATCGTTCAAAAAGTGAAAGAAGGAACTGCAGACTATGGTTACAATGCTCGTACTGACAAGTTTGAAAACTTGATCGCAGCAGGTGTTATCGACCCAACTAAGGTTTCACGTGTAGCATTGGAAAATGCCGCTTCAGTAGCTTCAATGTTGTTGACTACAGAATGTGTCCTTGCTGACGAACCAGAAGAAAATCAAGTAGGTGCTGGTGGCCCTCCAATGGGTGGCGGCATGGGCGGAATGATGTAATATCACCCCCCCACAGATATATAAAAGAGCTATCCTTTAGGATAGCTCTTTTTTTATTATCAACATGATACCAAACCCCGCTAGGGGTTTTCTCGCCGTGGCAGGTGTCCCCACCTGCCACTGAAAAAATGCCAATGGCCTTAACTTTTCTTAACTTAATGAGATTGCCCACTAGGGGTGTGACTATCATCCAAACAATTTTCTAAACCCAAATTTTGTATCTTAGAAAAGCTATTTTGTATTTATGGATGCTTACAATATCATTGTATTAATAATAATTTTTGTTGGAGGTATTACCCTGGGCCTTTTTGTTTGGAAAAAAGTCGGCAATAAAAAAATCATAAACCCAGAAATTCCAGATGTGGCACTAATTAAAAATGTTCTACATGAAAAAGTTTCATTCTTCAATAAACTAGACCTACAGCAACAAGAAACTTTTATAAATAGAGTTTCTTATTTTTTGCATACCACCAAGATTTCTCCAGAAAAAGGAGCAGTCGTAAATGATGAACATAAAATATTGATTGCTGCCAGCGCAACAATTCCACTGTTCCACTTTCAGAATTGGTCATATGAGAATCTGGATGAAGTACTAGTCTATCCAGGCACGTTCAATGAAAAATACAATACTGAAGAAGATAAAAGAAATATCTTGGGAATGGTAGGAGATGGTGCAATGCACAGGAAAATGATTATTTCGCTCCCTGCATTGATGTCTGGATTTAATCATGATGGCGATTACAACACCGCTATACATGAATTTGTACATCTAATCGATAAAGCCGATGGAGAAGTAGATGGAGTCCCAGAATATCTGATCCCCAAAGAGTTAATCCAACCCTGGCTCGAAGAAATGGAATCTACAATTGCCGCAATAAGAAGAGATAAATCCGATATCAGAGATTATGCCGCTACCAATCCAGCGGAATTTTTAGCAGTCGTCTCAGAATATTTCTTTCAAAAACCTAAAATGCTCAAGGAAGATCATCCCGAGCTTTATGATATGTTGAATGAAATCTATAACGGAAACAAAGATGAATTAAAATAAACCATATAGCTAATGGTCTGTTAATCATTATAAAAACTAATTGACATGGAATATAGAAATATTGGAGATAGCGAAATAAATGCTTCTGTCATAGCATTTGGTGCTTGGGCAGCAGGAGGTTGGATGTGGGGTTCAACTGACCGTAAAGATGCTGTTGAAGCAATAGTTGCCGCTTATGAAGTTGGTGTTACTACAATCGATACCGCACCTATTTATGGACAAGGAGCAAGTGAAGAAATCGTAGGTGAAGCATTAAAAGATATCCCAAGGGACAAAACCCAAATCCTAACAAAATATGGGATGCGCTGGGATTTGGAAAAAGGTGATTTCGCTTTCCATAGCAAGAAAAACAATGGCGAAGAAATTGAAATCTATAAGTATGCTGGGAAAGAAAGCATCATATACGAATGTGAACAGAGTTTAAAAAGATTGGGGACAGATTACATCGACCTTTATCAAATCCATTGGCCAGATTCGACAACACCATTAGACGAAACCTTTGAGGCTGTAGTCCAATTGATGGAGCAAGGTAAAGTAAGATATGCAGGTGTTTGTAATTACAATGCCCAACTAATGGCAGAAGCTGAAAAAACTGTACCGCTTGTTTCTAACCAGATCCCATTTAGTATGGTCAACAGGGGAGTAGAAGAAGAAACAATACCATACTGTATTAAACACAACAAGGCAGTACTTGCATATAGTCCTCTAGAACGTGGCTTGTTGACAGGAAAGATAAAACCGGGATATGAGTTCCAAGAAGGGGATCATAGGGCATCACATCCACACTTTCAACCTGACTTTATCGAAAGAACCAATGTGCTCCTTGAAAGAATCAAACCCTTAGCAGATGACAAAGCTGTAACCCTGGCTCAATTGGTGCTGAGATGGACAATTGAAAGACCCGGCATAACCATTGCCCTTGCAGGAGCAAGAAATGCTCACCAGTCAGTCCAAAACGCAAAAGCAATGGACTTCAACATCAGCCAAGAAGAAATAGATTTTATTAATGCCGTCGTAGACGCCTTTTAGAATCTTTAGATATGAGATGTGAGATATGAGACACCTTTCCAATGTCTTATGTCTTATGTCTTATGTCTATCGATTTATATCTAGCTTACATCCCTCAAAACCAAAATCTTGCCCTCAGGGCTGAATTCAAATATTGATTTCCCTTCCAATTTGATCTTATCCCCTGTTTTTAAACTCTCGGAGATATCAATTGCCAAAGTAGCTACATAGTCAATGGTCACTTCAGTGCTGTTCTCATGATGTGTAATGGAAGTAATTTTCTGTTGACGCTGTGAAAATAAGGATTTAGCCTGCTCCGCCTGATGAATAAAGTCAGGTTTGCCAATTAGGCTATCTGTTACATTGCCATTGGATATATTTTCAAACTTGATATTATCATCTAAATCTGCAGTCATTTTTTCTATGTCAAAGCTATTGTAGCCAGCAATATAATTTTCGATAATCTCTTCTCTACTTTTCATGAATATTCTCCTCAGATATGGTGGAAAAATAAAGATAAGGTAAATATCTTTTAATCTTTGACTTATACATTCTTTACGGAATTTTCAAGCCAAGGATGATTATTAAATAAATGTTAAGGTTAAAAATCCCGGAAAATCCCTATTATTTATGAGGCTTAAATTTGTAATTTGCTTAAAGATTTGTTCCGATAATGATTTCAGAATTGGTTGTTTAAAATAAGATAGATGAATTACGAAGAGTTAGAGCAGTTGTTTTATGCCGGAGAATTAGATTTATGTATTAAAGAAGGTGAAGAATATTTATTAGACCATCCAGAAGATACCGATGCCTTATTTCTTATGGCGGTGGCGCATCATGATAGTGCATATGAAGAAGGACATGAGGCAGCCTATGATGCCATTAAACAGTTTGTAATACCCTACTTGAAGAGGGTATTGAAATATGAACCTAATAATTCTCGAGTATTGTACAATATTTTGAATTATCCACTCGGTAATCAATACACACTTGAGCAGATAGCGAGACCTAGAAAACACCTAACTGAAACTAATAAAGAAGAATACCTCGATTATGCCCATCGATTAATGCAAGATCCATTGAATCGGGTGTATGGTCATGATTTTAAAATCAAGATTTATGAAATATTGGACAATAATGAAGATCTATTAAAGAGCTTAGACGAAGCTATGGCACTTTTTGAAATAGAATTCAAAGATAGTCGAGATCTAAGAGATCGAAATATTTCAATCTGTTGGATGAAAAAAATCTATTTATTGGATCGAACAAATATGCTGGATAAATCTGACTTAATTCATCTTATTGATTCAGGTATTTACAATTTCGTGAGCCCGCATGACATGGAATATCTAGATCTTGCCGAAATTGCTTTCGAAGGAAATGCTTGGGATGTTGCACTGAAAGTGCTGCTCAAATTGATCAAAGGTGATAATCATAGTCAGGAAGTAATCGATGCTTATGGAAAATGGCATAAAAGGTTTAATGAGCAAATCGAACTCGGATATCAAAACTCAGAAGTATTCTATTACCAATTAATAATCGAACGTAATTATCCTGAAGTACTGGGTGTGCCTGAAGATTTTTATTACCATCATGGGCTGGAGATCAAGGATAAGTTTCCAAATAATTTCGCCGCCAGCCATTTCGTAGGTACATACTTATATGAAATGGGAGATTTTGATGAGGCATATATAGTTTTAAAGAATGGAGTGTCGGTAAATCCAGATGTTACGACCTGGAGAAGAATGGTAGAGTCACAGTTTTTATCGACAGGGCTGGTAGAACAGGATGTACCACAGTTTTCAAGTTTGCCACGCGATATCTATAATGAAGGGGTGAACCTAGATGACTTTCTAAAGAACATGGCCGATGATTCGATTAAGGAAAGTCTGAGAACCTTGGATGCTAAAATCTATCAACAATCCCTTGATTCTTTCAGAAAGTATTTTGAAGAATTTAAATATGAAAGTGACTTCTATGGAGATGAACATTGTTGGGCTATGTGCTGTAACAATCTAAGCATCGTATATACTGCTCTGGGAAGATTTGATGAAGCAATTTCGGTAGCTCAAGAAGGATTGAACCATTCTGACTTCTCTGAACTCCACCATAGCTTAATTGATGCTTTACTGCAAAAAGAAGACTACCAGGAAGCTCAACATGCACTCGAAAATTATTTCAGTTTATATGATGAACAAACAGCATCATTTTATAGACACCTACAACACAGAGCGGATTGGGTAAATGTTAGCCATAAGCTGGGAAATGCGGAAGATGTAAATAAAGATGCTGAAGAATTATTGTTCCAGATTTATGAGCATTATCAAGAAAACCCAGATATATCGGATTATGACTTCAGAGATTTTGAAGCCGCCAAGAACACCGTGGAAGTAGTGTTGTATCAGGAAAATGAACATCGGTCAGCTCAGGAAAGGAGAGATTATTACTTAGGGCTCGCCGAAAAATATCCTGATGAAGCAAACCCTCAATTCAACTTAATGCAAGCTTTCAATGAATTGGAAGACTATCAAAATGTAAATAAATCTGCAAGGTTGTATCTCGAAAATAAACAGTCCTTTCTTTTAAATAGCTTCGATAAAGCAAAAACAATCTATATGATTGTGAAAAGTCATTTTCTAGTTACCCAACTTCGGGAAGGGGCTGCAATGTTTACTGAATATAATGAATTCTGTTTTGAAGCTCTTGAACCATCAGAATATGTACTTTGGTTAAGTTATGGTATTAAATTATATGACAAATTAGACAACCTATCACAAGTCAATGCGCTAGTTGATCGATTTCAAGGAATTTATGCAGAAAAAGAATGGGCATATGATAGTTTGTCGGAAGAGGTACTGTTGTCAAAGGCTCATTGCAATTATGTAAACGGAAATCTAAAAGAAGCTCATAAGATATTAAATTACGTTCTATCCTATGATGATCACAATCCGATTGCCGAAGATTTTAAACAAAATTGGAAAAAGCCAGGACTCTTCTCAAAATTCAGGTTTTAAGTTACATTTAATATTTTAAAATTAATAATTATTTAAATTAAATTAATAAAAATTTTATATTTATTTTTGCGAAATTAATGATGAATTTAAGTATATAAATCCTTGAGAGCCCCTTTAAATAAAGGAGCATATGACATGTTGTTAATATCTTAAATTTTTAGAATTAATTTTTAATTTAATAAATCAATTGTTAATGAATAATTCTGAACTATCAAAGGTGATCGACATTATGAGATTGCCTTTGATATTCTTTGTGATAATTGCTCATCTGGTTCCGTTCACATTACCGGTTGTACATTTTCCCAGCAATGCCAATGTACTCTATACATTGATCTCTGAAACTTTTTCCCATCACCTGGCGAAACTTTCCGTAAGGTGCTATTTCTTGGTTTCTGGCTATTATTTCTTCAATAGGTATAAAGATGACTTATTAGCATTCTTGAAAAGGCAGTTTAAGAGTAGGTTTAGAACTCTGCTGATTCCGTATGTTGTTTGGAATGTATTGACAGTAATTGCTGTGTTTTTCAAAAATTATACTTTCAATTATTTAGGGATGCCATTGGATGACCATGTTTCAATATTGGAAAAGGGAAATCTGTACAATATTTTTTGGGGTCTGCCCGCCAATTTTCCCCTTTGGTATATCAGGGACCTGCTCTGTATGATAGTCTTGTCACCATTGATTTATTTTTTTATAAAATATTTAAAACGATATGGAATAATCATTCTGGCTGTTTTGTACGTTGGAAGTTTTGATACCAATGTGCCAGGGTTGAGTTTAACGGCAATTTTCTTCTTTTCTTTAGGAGCTTACTTCTCAATCGAGAAAAAAGATATTTTATACGTATTCAATAAGATTAAAAGTCCTGCTTATCTTTTAATGATTTGCTTTCTTGTTTTATCATTAGCAAATAATGGTCAGCAATATCAAGAATATTTTTTACGAATATTTATTTTAACTGGAGTAGTGTCCATTTTCAACCTTTTTTCTTATCTGAGTGAGCGGTTCGCTGTAATGAATTTATTGCAAGGATTCAGTTCACTTTCTTTTTTTATATATGTTGTCCATGAAATATATATCATCAATTGGTTAAAGGGGTATTTCTATGGATTGACGATGTATGAAAATGGCGGAGGAAAGATCTTAATCTATTTTGCAATCCCATTCTTATGCCTGGCAATTTGCGCTGGGTTGTATTATTTATTGCTAAAAATAGCCCCAAAATTATTGGTGTTCTCCTTGGGAGGTAGGATGCCAAATTATAATAATAGGGAAAACGATCGTGAGAAAAGGATTGAAAGTCACCATTAGCTTTTCGTTCAATTGAAACTTCCGAAACCCTATTTCAAACATTCGCTAAAGAATAAACCTGGAAAAATTCGATAAGTTCTACAGATATCCTGTTTAGTATATCCGAATAAACTCTCCAATCCGGCACCAACGCCAGTTCCTGTCGAGCTTCATTTGACATGGACTAATTGGGTTTTCTCTAAAATAGGAGCCCATCTAATTGACTGTTGAGTGTCTGATTCAAAATTTATGAATATACCATAGGCTATTTGTAATCTGCAAAAAAGACTCCAAAGAGTACTCTGGCTTTGGTAATATGAAAAATGGAATGCTCAACCCAACATTTAACAAGTAGAGTTGTGAGGGGTTATTACAACTGAACTGAAATTAGTGCTTTCTCCTGAAAGCAACTCTCAGTTTTAATTACCAATACTTTAATCGAAAGTAAAAGGTGTGAGAAGACTTGGGCCGAGAAATGAATAAGTATGGTTGTAGAAATACCTGGTTTTAGGTAGTTTAAGATTAAAAATGTTCTTATATAATCAAAAGCAATGACAGTGGAATATTGAACCATAAATAAAACGTGAACGTGTTAAGGATGGTTTGAAAATAATATGGATTATGAATTTCTTTTAAATTTGTAGTGCTTATATATTGAACATTGTTTGGAGCTTAAATTGTGATTGATAAATGTCATTATTTACTCTGATGGCTGTCAATTGGATAATTAGGTAATCAGGTTACTTTTGTATGGGCAGAGCTCTTTAATAATTGTGTTTTGTTTATTGATTAATACCATAGGTTTAAATGAATATTTTAAATGTCATAACTGTAAGAAATTGGGTCATAATTTCACTGATCAACTTTTTTATAGTGGGCTGTTTGGGTTTGTTGATGCGTGTAAAATTTTTATATCCATTTTTTTGGATAGATCAAATGAACTTATTGCATTCTCACTCCCATTTTGCTTTTACGGGTTGGATAACAACCTCTTTGATTGTCTTCTTCTTTGCTGCAGCTCGTGAAATAAATCACAGAGGAACTTTTACTCACCATCAACAGCTATTGCTATTGGCAAATCTACTTATATCCTATGGAATGTTAATAAGTTTCGCGATTTCGGGATATTCTGTACCTTCTATTGTCCTTTCTTTTCTATCTGTTGTAATCTCTTATTGGGTTGTATATTACGCTTGGAAATTATTGTCAAAATCCCATTTTACTAAAGGAATAAGATTGATATTTAAGGCTGCATTTGCATTCAATTTGATTTCGAGCCTAGGGACTTTCGCTCTTATTTTTCTAAAGGCCAGCCATAACCCAGATGTGTTTTTTCAAACCTCATCCATTAATTTTTATTTGCATTTTCAATATAATGGATGGTTCTTGTTTTGCTGTTTAGGGTTGTTCTTAGATTTTCTGTACAGGGAATACGAAAAGGAATATATCTCTGTTTCTATGATTCGAGGCTATTTAATAACAGTCTTTCCAACCTATTTTCTATCTATTAATTGGTTAAGAGAATTTTCATCTCCGGTTTTGGTGCTCGTTTTTTTGGCTGTCATTGGACAGTTGGCAATATGGATAAAACTTATTTGGAAAATTTCCAGAGTAAATTCTTTTATTCACCATCAATACTTGAGTAAAATCTTGCAACTGGTTATTTCTTGTGTGGGTATGGGTTTAGTATTGAAGTTGACACTTCAAGGTATTTCATTATTACCTGGCATCAGTGAAATAGTATACGGATTTAGGCCTATTGTTGTAGCGTACCTTCATTTGGTTCTGCTAGTCGTGATTTCTATGTTTCTTGTTGTGTATTCTGTTTTAATCTTGGATAAAGTAGGGGTTGGTACTTTTAAATTAGGGATATGCGTGCTGTTGATAGGGGTTTGGCTGAATGAAGGAATCCTTGCAGTTCAAGGATTATCGGGTATCATGAAGTTAAATATCAATGGTTCACATCATGCCCTTTTAATCTTGTCGGCTTGTATGGTCTTTGGGATAGGAACAGTACTTTATAGCTGTTTTCAGAAAAAGGCAATGTCACTCCTCAATTAAAAAAGCGACAGTAATTTGTCGCTTCTAAATATTTAGTACAATCATAATTACCAATCGATATATCTTGTGCCATCATATTTTTTATCCATTGCTAATATTTTTACTGATATTTTTGGTGAAATTTTGCTTAACCTTATGCTGTTCCCATTTCAATTGTTTTATATTCACGCCAATTATAAGGGCTTTTAATTCTTTTTAATTTAATTTTTAAAACATTAGCATTGTTGATATCGAATTGAAAGATCGTTATTATATCATACATAATTAGGATCAAAAATTAGGTTATCCATCCTTTTTTCAATCTTGATTTTAATAGAGTCTTCACAGTTAATATCACGAAATCTTGTGGCAAGGCCAATAAAGCTCCTGATTTAGTCATTTTAATAAATTATATTTAATTATCTGAATTTTTGTAGTCCATTTTGATTTGTTATATCAATTAGTTTACATTTTATAAACAGAGTTTGCCTTCGACAAGGGAAAGAGAGATCTACGGTCCACATTTGGACTATTTAACTATCTTATAGGTCTCGGGGACCGTAAATGAAAAGGGTATATAAAATTATTTTCCCATATCCTGAGCAGACCAACTGGGCAAAAATCGCAAAAATGTCACGATATGCTCTTTGTAGACATCTTTATCAATAACAAAAAAAAATGCACCTTTTTTAGAATTTTCCCTGTCCTTTTCCTTGAGCTTGATTAATAGATTGGAAGATAAAAGCTTTCGATTGAAATTCCTTTTGTCTATGACAATTTCATAAACAGCTTCATAGAGATTGGAGATTTGAGGGAGTGTGAACTTCTCGGGCAACAATTCAAAAAGAATGGGGTACAATGCGGCTTTGCTTCTCAATAACCTCTTTGCGGTATTGATCATATCAACATGGTCAAAGATCAATTCAGGATATTCGTCAATCGGAAACCATTTAGCTTTGAATTCTTGGCTGTTTATATGTTGATATTCTCTAATGTCTATCAACGCAAAATAACTGATGCTTACAACTCTGTCCATTTTCTCACGATGAGGTTTACCGAAAACTGCAGACTGCTCCATGTAAACATCCTGAAGTCCCGTCAGTTTAAAAAGAATTCTCGATGCTGCCCCATCAGGACTTTCATCGGGCTGGACAAAACCTCCCATCAAACTCCATTTGTTGATTTCGGGCTCGAACCCCCTCTTAATAAGTAATATCTGTAATGATTCACCATTGAATCCAAAAATAATGCAATCAACAGCAAGCAGTGTTTTAGGTTCATCTTTATAATGTTCCATGTATAGATTTAAAATTTAATTGATGTCCTAAAGTCATTTTGTCAATTTGAAGTTTAGACAAGTCCTTAATTTAATAAAAAAATATAAAATTCAATTGGTAGAGGATGTAAAATTTTAATGACCAGGTTATTTATTTTTTTTTAAACTTAAAAATTTATTTTTAAAACAGTTCTATTTATTACTTTTAAACATGTCTGTAACAGGACAATTACATATATTAATTGTAAAACTTAATCGAATATGCTTTCTATTTTAAATATTAAATGTTAACTTGAATCTACAAGTTGTTGATTTAGAAATTGATTGCTTCTTTTATATCCAATCTCAGATATTACTTGAGACTTTCAATATAAATGAATTTATAATAACCATTTGTAAATAAAGAAAACCTTAAACCTAGAGCGTAAAGTGTTACTGCTCTAAAATAAATTAAAGTAACCGTATTGAGAATTTTTAATTACCGATTATAAAATAGTTTGTGTTTATAATGGGTAGGTTATTCGGATAATAAGGTGAATTTTAATCTTACTTGAGCTTAGTTATGATGTTCGGAAAACTGCATATTTCAAGAAATAAGCTGGTTGTAATAAGTTTACTTGTTGCAGGGTCCACATTTATTGCCATTCTATTTCCTCAATGTCAATCCAACGATTCCAATTCTGCGAGCAACTATAAATTGCCAAAATATGTGGATTATAATTATGATATAAAACCCATATTATCTGATAAATGCTATGCCTGCCATGGTCCTGACAACAATACTAGAGAGGCAGGACTCCGGCTGGATACCGAGGAGGGGGCATACAAGGCATTGGCCGAAAGTCCAGACAAGCACGCAATTGTTCCTGGCAAACCACATATTAGTGAGGCTTTCCTCAGGATTACATCAGAGGATGAATCTATTAAAATGCCACCTACTTCAGCAAATTTACCTTTGACAAATTATGAAATAGACCTCATTGGAAGATGGATTGAGCAAGGAGCAGTGTTTAAGCCGCATTGGGCATTTACCGCACCTGTAAAACCTGAAGTGCCAGTGAATGAGGATTCTGATTGGGGAAGTAACAGTATAGATAATTTTGTATTGGCAAAAATGGAGAATGCTGGTTTTGAACCGAATCCTCAAGCTGATAAAAACCGATTGCTAAGAAGAGTGAGCTTAGATTTAACTGGCCTCCCTCCTGATGAAAAATTAATGGACAAATTCCTGAATGATACTTCCGCAGCTGCTTACGAAAGATTGGTTGATGAATTGATTGCAAGCCCCGCATATGGAGAGCAAATGGCTCTACATTGGATGGATGTAGCAAGATATGCCGATTCCTACGGTTATCAAGACGATGATATCAGGACGCAATGGCCATGGAGGGATTGGGTTATCCATGCTTTCAATGAAAATATGCCATATGATCAATTTGTTACTTGGCAATTGGCTGGCGACTTGTTGCCAAACCCAAATAAAGAACAAATATTAGCCACCGCATTCAACAGAAACCATAAAATTACCGAAGAAGGTGGTGTGGTAGAAGAAGAATATCGGGTGGCATATGGCCTCGATAAAACAAATACCTATGCTAAAGGTATTCTAGGCATCACAATGGAATGTGCTCAATGCCATGACCACAAATATGATCCATTCACCCAAAAGAATTACTACGGCATGTATGCCTTTTTTAATAATTCAATGGAGAAAGGGTTGGAGGGCTTAGTAAATTCTGGTCCATCAAAAACTCCGCGAATGACCGTCACGCAAGAAGATCTGAAAGGCATTTTAAATTTCATCAATAAATGGGATGACCAAGAAGAGGTTTCGGTTTCGGTCATGGGTGAAAGAGATAGTATCCGACCAACATTTATTCTTGACAGGGGCCTTTACGATTCGCCTACTGAAAGGGTTTATCCACAAACCCCCGAGTCGGTTTTACCTTTTGACAGCACAAAATATGCATCCAATCGGCTCGGTCTAGCACAATGGACCTTCAGCAGTAAAAATCCACTGACAGCAAGAGTATTTGTGAATCAGATGTGGGCCATGGTTTTTGGTCGGGGGTTGGTGGCTTCAGTAGCTGATTTTGGGAATCAAGGGGATTTGCCAAGCCATCCTGAATTATTGGACTGGTTGGCCGTAGATTTCCAAGCGAGTGGCTGGGATATTAAACGCTTCATGAAGCAGCTCGTCATGACTGAGACGTACAAACAGTCTTCGGAAATTAATAAAAAACATTTAGAAAAAGATCCCGAGAACATTTATTTGGCAAGGTCAAAGCGTATAAGACTGCCGGCCCAAATGATTAGGGATCAAGTTTTGGCAACTAGTGGGCTGTTGAACAGGACCATTGGCGGACCAAGTATAAAACCGTATCAACCGGATGGAATTTGGGAGGTGAGCAGTTCTGGACGTGGTGCTCTGGCACAATATGTTCAAGATCATGGCAAGGATCTTTATCGGAGGGGATTGTATGTGTTTATAAAATTGACCTTGCCGCCTCCCAATATGCTGATTTTTGATGCTAGTAACCGTGATGTCTGTGAGGTGCAAAGACAAAGGACCAACACCCCTTTGCAAGCATTGGTGATGATGAACGATCCTGCCGTCTTGGAAGCCGCTCGTATCCATTCAGAAAACTTAATCTCCGATTCGCCCAATAAAGTCCAAAAAGACTATATACAGAAAGCATTCCGACAGGTGTTGTGCCGAAATGCATCCGAAAAAGAGCTTAATCTATTGGTAGAATATTATAACGAAGAATTGGATAGGTTCACTAAAAAAAGAGAGGATGCTTTAGCATTTCTGAAAGTCGGAGAAGCGCCAATAGATAACAATATTCCTCAGGAAAAATTGGCGGCATTAATGTCAGTAGTGCATGCCATCTATAATCTGGAGGAAACCTTGACGAAAGGATAAGATAAGTGTTGCTGTATTATTGATTGTTTGCAATGAGAAAGAAGATAGACTCAAATTTAGATAAAGAAGTAAAGGAAGCTCAGCTGTTCCAAAACAGAAGGCAATTTTTGTCGAGTCTGAGCATTGGGATTGGCAGTGTAGCTCTGGGTGCCTTATTGATTCCGGATTTGTTTTCAGGTAAAGCTGGGAGCCAAGAAGCATTTGAAAAAGCATTGCCGCATTTTGCTCCAAAAGCAAAAAGAGTGATTTATCTATTCCAATCAGGTGGGGTTTCTCAATTAGAATCCTTTGACTACAAACCAAAGTTAAGAGAGATGATGGGACAGGATCTGCCAGCGTCTATACGTGGGAATCAACGATTGACAGGGATGACTGCCGGACAGGCTACATTTCCATTGGTAGGTTCTTATTTTGACTTTGCTCAATATGGACAAAGTAGGGCATGGGTGAGTAGCTTATTTCCACATATGGCAAAAGTAGTAGACGACCTCTGTATTATAAAGTCAATGCATACCGATGCTATCAACCATGATCCCGCAATTACTTTTTTTCAAACAGGATCGCAACAAGGCAGTCGTGCAAGTATGGGAGCTTGGCTAAGCTATGGTCTAGGGAGTGAAAACCAAAATCTTCCTGGATTCTGCGTTCTTGTCTCTAAAGGAAAAGGCAATGGACAGGGAGTTTACTCTAAATTGTGGACGAATGGATTTTTGGACTCTGTTCATCAAGGAGTTCAATTTATGGGTGGGCCAGATCCCGTGCTTTATTTAAACAATCCAGAAGGTACGGATAAAATGAGCCGGAGGAAACTATTGGATAAATTGGCAGAGCTCAACAGTATGCAGTATGAAACATTTAAAGATCCTGAGATTACGGCGAAAGTCCAGCAATATGAGATGGCTTACAGGATGCAGACCTCAGTGCCTGAAGTAACAGACCTTTCAAAAGAGCCTGATCACATTATAAAAATGTATGGTCCAGAATGTCTGGTCCCAGGAACATATGCAGCAAACTGCCTGCTGGCGCGTAAATTGTCGGAGAATGGTGTTCGATTTGTTCAATTATATCACCAAGGGTGGGATCAGCATGGCGGATTGCCAGCAGAAATGGCCCTACAAGCCAAAGATGTCGACCAAGCATCTGCCGCTTTGATAACCGATCTAAAACAAAGAGGCCTTTTAGATGAAACATTGGTAATATGGGGCGGTGAGTTTGGAAGGACAAACTACTGCCAAGGTGGATTGACCTTCGATAATTATGGAAGAGACCACCATCCAAGGTGCTTCAGCATTTGGATGGCAGGCGGAGGAATTAAACCAGGGCTGGTATATGGAGAAACGGATGAAGTAGGCTATAACATCGTAAAGAATCCAGTTCATATTCATGATTTCCATGCTACTATTTTACATACATTGGGCTTGGACCACGAGAAATTGACTTATAAACATCTAGGGCGAAGATATCGTCTGACAGATGTTGCAGGTACTGTTGTGAAAGATATATTAGCCTAAAGGAAAAAGCTGAATGATCATCAAGAATTCTCATTTCAATGTGTTGATAGGCCTTAATAGCTTTATCCTGTTTTTCATTCTGTTCGAAAAAAGCATCCAAATTCCTGCTTTTCTTCAAGTGTTCGGAAGGATGCATCCCTTATTGCTACACTTTCCTATCGTACTATTGATTCTTTCTTGGCTGCTGTATCTATTTAGAAGACCATTAGAAAAAGAAATTCCAAATGTAAACAGATTTATCAATCTTATATTTTATGTAAGTGCATTAACAATTGCAATCACTGCAATTTTTGGCCTCCTTCTGTCGAAAGAAGGTGGATTTGAGGGAGAAGCATATTTATGGCATAAATACAGCGGTGTTGGCCTTTCGTTTCTAACACTTGGTCTTATAGCCTTTATCCGATTCAACATATCTTCGAAAAACCGTTTATTATTTACAGTGGGTATAAACCTATCCTTTATTTTGCTTTTGATTGTTGGACATTTCGGCGCCACTCTTACCCATGGAGAAGATTTTGTTTTTGCCCCAATGAGGGAAAAGAAATCTACTGAACTCAATTTAGAGAATGCAATGGTATTTGAAGATGCTGTATTGCCAATATTACAAGCGAAATGTGCAGGCTGTCACAATGCTGACAAAGCAAAAGGAGGATTAATATTAACAGATAGCAGTTCTATTTTAAAAGGGGGTGAAAATGGCAAAGTATTTACAGCTGGAAACGCGTTAACTAGCTTGATGATAGAGCGTATATTAATGGATATCGACAATGAACATCGAATGCCACCAAAGGGTAAACCACAATTAAGTATCGATGAGGTATCTTTGTTGAGATCATGGATCCAAAGTGGTGGAAAATTTGATGTGCCTCTCTCTGCTTTTAGAGAACAAGACACTTTATTTCAATCTGTAAAGGCAGTTTATGGTTTTGAAGGTGCGGAAAAATATGATTTCAGTCCTGCAAATGAAGAGAAAATTGCTGAGTTGAATACTCCATATCGGATTATCAATTCCTTGGACCAAGGATCCCCAGCATTGGATGTCAATTTTTATGGTAAAGATTTTTACACCAAGGAGTCACTTTCAGAATTGCTGCCAATTGCTGAACAGATTGTTTCCTTAAACTTGAGCTCAATGCCAGTTTCGAAGGAAGATTTACAAACTCTCAAAAAGTTCAAGAATTTAAGAATCCTAAATTTAAATAAGACCCAGCTATCGAATGACGATCTATCTCAGATCGATGATCTAAAAAATCTTAAAAGCCTTAGTCTGATTGGGACACAAATAAAATTAGATGGATTAAATAAAATTGTTGCTTTACCAAGCATACGGAAACTCTATGTCTGGAATACCGCTATTCAACCCAAGGAATTAGAGCAGATCAGGAAAGAGAACCCCAAAATAAATATTGATGCAGGTGTTCCTCAGGATAACAATCAGAAACTAGCTTTGACTGCTCCAAAGATAACTCCTAATCGTAGTTTCTTTCAGAACAAAACTTTAGTTTCCTTAAGTCATCCTATTCCAGGTGTTTCCTTGCGATATACCCTTGACGGTAGTGATCCTGACAGCTCTGGAGCACAGATTTATAAATCATCTATAACTATTGATAAAAATGCGTTGCTACGGGTTAAAGCAGATAAAGAAGGGTGGTTGAAAAGCCCAGAAGTAAGACAGAATTTTTATATTGCTATTTTCAAACCCGAGAGAATAAACCTCGAGACAAAGCCACATCAACAATATAAAGCCAGAAAAGGTGAAAGTTTCTTTGATCTTGAAAGTGGTAGTGATAACAATGCCGACGGTAGGTGGCTTGGGTTTCAGGGATCTGATATGTCTACTATATTGTCATTTGATAAGCCCGTTAAAATGGATACCATTGCTTTGAGCATTAAACAAGACTATAATCAGCATATATATCCTCCAGAATCCATTGAGATCTGGGCGGGACTAGATTCGTTGAACCTTAAATTATTGAAAAAAGTAAATCTCACCCTAGAAAAACCAGACAAGATTAAAAATAGACGGATAATCGCCTGCGATATTCCCCATCAAGAAGTTTCCTTTATCCGTTTGAAAACAAAACCTTATGCTAAGATACCTGAAGGATTTCCGGGTAACGGAAATCTTCCTTGGTTGTTCGTCGATGAGATTATATTGAAATAAAATCCCTAAACCCTCAAAATCTATATAATGAACAGAAAAGAATTCATTCAAAAATCCTCCTTATTGACAGGAAGTCTAGTTATTATGAAGGATTTGTTCGCAAAGCAAAAAGGTCCTGTTTATGGACACCATAATATGAAATACACCCTTGATACTGCATGGGCATCAAAACATAATCCAAAAGTAACTGTAAATGACTGTCATGAAATGGTTCAAGATAGTAAGGGCAGAATTTTCCTGCTAACAAATGATACGAAGAACAATATTATCATATTCAATAAAGATGGGGTTGTATTAGACAATTGGGGGCATGAATTTCCAGGTGGACATGGCTTGACATTGCACAATGAAAACGGAACCGAATATTTATATATCACCGACAATAATAAACATCAAGTATATAAAACAACGCTTGATGGAAAGATCCTATTGACCATTGACGCTCCATTGGATGTTTACAATAAAGCAGAAGAATTCATTCCTACTGAAACTGCCATCGATAGTAATGGTGATATTTTTATTGCAGATGGATATGGTGCACAACATATTTTGCATTATGATAACAAAGGAAAATTGCTGAATCGTTTCGGAGGAAAAGGAGAGAGCCATTCACATCTTGACAATGCACATGGAATCACTTTCGACAACAGAAACGGCAGAAAAACTCTACTGATTACAGATAGAACTAGGAACTGCTTTAAACGGTTCGATACTTCAGGCAAATTGTTGGAAATCATTTCTATGCCTGGAGCATGCGTGTGCAGACCAGTTGTAAAAGGTGAAAATATCTATGCTGCGGTATTGCGGTCTCCGAATATGGATTTAGCAAATTCAGGATTTGTAACTATCCTTGATAAGAAAAATAAGGTAATCAGCAATGTCGGAGGATCAAAGCCGGTATATTCAAAAGGGGTGCTAAACCAAGTCCAACAACAAGAAAAGATTTTTGCACACCCACATGATGTATGCGTTGATGATGACGAGAATATCTATGTGGCTCAATGGGCATCAGGAAAAGTATTCCCTTATAAATTAACTCGAGTCTAAGTAGCTTATTCTTCAGATTTCTTGGATCGATATTGTTCTCTGAATTTTATCTTTTCAGATTCTCTTTCTATAAGTAATCTTGCTAAGGTATGGCCAGGCGATATTTTGCCAGCTTCATCAGCCAAGGCTTTTCTGGCCTTATCCTCTGAAACATCAATTCGGTATAAAATACTTATTAATCTGTTGAAATCAGTTGCTGCCAGATGATCGAGATAATTCGCAAGTCCCTCAAATTGTTCTTGAAAGGTTTGCTCCCTGGAAATATTTTCAACCTGCAGCTTTTCAGCAATTAATAAGATTGGATAATTCATTTGGTAGATTTAATTAGTAACCTTAAGTTGTGTAAATTTAATAGATATAATCTTGATATTTATGAGTTTAATTTTAATGCTTTGTTCATTATAGTAGTCTGTTTTGGAGATTTTTTGGAATAAAAGTATTCTGAATAAATTTTAATGGAAATTGGTCCGACGGGATATTAGATAATACGAATCAGATGGTTCGTATTTTTTTTTAGTTTTCTTCTATTCTTTTGGTAAAGGATAGAAGAAAACTAAAAATTAGTTGTTTAACAAAAATAAAGTTTTATATTTGTATATATGTAGTACATAAATACTAATCAATATAAACTAATTTGTTATGAAAACCATGTTAATCAGATGCTTAAGCTGTTGTCTTATGCTTCTTATTGGCCATCCTATTTTTGCTCAAACGAAAATCACAGGTCAGATTTTCGATGACAAAGAGCAACCCTTAATGGGGGTTACAATTGGGGTTAGAGGAGGCCAAATCAAAGTCACATCAAATGAGAGTGGGATTTTTGAGATCGAATCAACCACTTTACCCACCACTTTAGTTTTCAGTAATGTTGGATTTGAAACTTTAGAATATTCTGTTTCTACCGGAGAAAATGATTTAAAAATCCATTTAAAGCCATCTGATACAAATATTGATGAGGTTGTGGTCGTTGGGTATGGTACACAAAGCAGGAAAAGTTTAACTACAGCTATTTCAAAAGTTGATGGGAAGTCTTTAGAAGATATTCCAATAAGCACAGTTGGGGAAGGATTAAGAGGAAAAATTGCAGGAGCAAGAGTTTACCAATCAAATAATAGTCCTGGAGCAGATGCTGTTTTTAGAATTCGAGGAGGGTCTTCAATAAATAAAACGAACGATCCTTTAGTTCTGGTAGACGGAGTTGAGCGGTCCTTCTCTGGGGTAAATCCAAATGATGTTGAATCAATTGAAGTATTGAAAGATGCGGCATCAACAGCTATATATGGATCTAGAGCTTCTAATGGAGTCGTTTTGATTACCACAAAAAAAGGCAAAGATATCGGAGGTTCAAGAATTACGTTTGATGCAAATTATGCATTCCAAACTCCAGAATCTTTGATGGATTTTATGAACTCAAAAGATTATATTTCTATAGTAAGACCAGCGGTAGCTTTAAGTCCAAATCCTCAATATAACTATAATTCAGGATACTCAGCAAGTTCAGGTAATGATGAGTCTTCTATTTATTCAACCCGATACTTAAAAGAAGGTGAATCTGTTCCTAGCGGTTATTTAAGCATGGCAGATCCATTAGATCCTACAAAAACAATTATTTTCCAAGACAATAATTATCAATCTTTATTATATAGGAATACTTCATGGCAAAATTATTATGTTGGTTTAGATGGGGGCAATCAAATTTTACGTTATGCTGGGAGTACAGGATATACAAAGGACGACGGTGTTGCCTTAGGTACTAATTATGGTAGATTTACGGCAAGAGGAAAGATTGATGTTAATATTGCTAAAAAATTAACTTTTAACACGATGTTTGATTATTCAAATACACTTTCTTCGGAGTTTGAAAATCAGATGAACGTGATTGCCAGAGGTTTAGCGACTCCTCCAACTCAAAAAATATACTATGATAATGGACGACCCACGCCAGGATATAATGCTACTTCACCTAATCCTGTTTGGTGGGATTTTACAAGAGATATTGAAAATAAAGATAAAAGATTTTCATTATCTGGAGGCTTAGATTATCAGGTTTTGGAATCGCTAAAAGCACAAGTCGTCATATCTAATTTTTCACACACGACAAACTATAGTTATTTTGAGAAAGCTCATGAATTTAGTGGATTAAGAACCACAAAACAAAGCAATGGACAATTGGATCGATTAAAATTTGACGGATTATTAAATTATTCAAAAACTTTTTCAGAAATCCATAACTTAAATGCAATGGTTGGTTATTCGTACCAGCAAACTGACAACTCAAATTTTTCAGCGGCGGTGAATGGGGCTAGTTCAGACAAGGTACCTTCTTTATCTGCTGGTCCAAACAAAACTAATGCAGATAGTGATAAGTGGAGCCAGGTATTAATAGGTTATTTTGGTCGTCTAAATTATAGTTATAAACAGCGATACCTTTTGATGGGTACATTTAGATATGATGGCTCATCCTTATTTGCTAGAGAAAATAGATGGGGATTTTTTCCAGGAATATCAGCTGGATGGATAATTTCTGAAGAAGAATTTTTTAAAGGACAAAATGTTATTAACTACCTGAAATTAAGAAGTAGTTTTGGACAAACTGGGAATAACAATATCGGACTTTATGATGCCTTAGGTAGGTATGTGGCTGATGTTAGATATGATGGGAATGCTGGTATAAGAGCTTCGATAATGCCCAATAGAGATTTGAAATGGGAAACCTCTACACAATTTGATTTGGGTTTGGATTTTAATGTTTGGGACAACAGATTAAGTTTTCAAGTAGACTATTTCAATAAAATTACTGATAATTTATTATTCAGTATGGATCTTCCGAACACATCTGGTTTTACGAATGTCCAAACTAATGTAGGTAAGGTTAAATTCCATGGATTTGATTTTGAAGTGAGTTCTCAGAATGTAAAAGGTGAGAACTTTACATGGGATTCAAAATTAACTTGGAGTTATGTTAAAAACAAAGTCCTTAAGTTACCTGATAACGGAAGGGATAAGAATAGAATTGGAGGTATTCAATTAGCGAATGGTTCAGCATTTGGCGGAACAGCTGAAGGTGAATCATTATATAGATATTATGGATATCAAGTAGATCACATACTCCAAACAAAAGAAGATGCCGCGAATGCATTATATGATGAATCAGCAAGGGGTTGGGATCCCGAAGATGGCAAAAGTATAAAAGGGAGAAAAATGCCTGGGGATTACGAGTGGGTTGACAAAGATGGAGACGGTGTGATCTCTAGTAAAGATCAATTTGAACTTGGGGTTACTGTACCACATACAACAGGAGGTTTGCAAAATACATTTACCTATAAAGCTTTTAGCTTGAATGTATTTGTAGATTGGGCATTAGGTCACAGCATAAATCACAATGCATATATGCGATATTTCATGAATACATTCGCAAACAATTATACACTAGTGGAGGAAGTAAAGAATACGTGGAAGCAACCTGGAGATAATTCGCAATATGCGAGATTTACTGCAAATGATCCAGATGTTGGGAATTCAAATTTTTCTAGAACATCCTCTGCATTCAATTACAAAGGAGACTACCTGGCCTTACGGGAGATTACATTTCTTTATAACCTGTCTGAAAATTTGGTAAAAAAAATAGGAGTTTCCAATCTTCAAGTAGCAGTATCTGGTCAAAACCTGATGTATTTTTGGGCGGGTTCAGGAAAAGGTATATCACCAGAAGTAGGAACTTCTTCTACATATAGTGGATCATATTTCAATTATCCAGCTATAAGGAGATATTCTTTAGGTTTAAAGCTAACCCTTTAATTCTTATAACATGAAAAAAATAATTTTTAATACGATTATATTCTTTGCTGCTAGTATACTAATTCCTAGCTGTTCAGATAAATTGGAAGTAGATTTAGAGAGTGCTATAACTGCTAATTCTATGTGGAAAGACGAAAGTGATGCGAAAGCAGCCATTTTTGGAGCATATACCCGAATGAGGTCTGCATTTTCGACTTCTTATATTTTTTGGGGTGAATACAGAACAGGTTTATGGGGGAAAGGATTGGAAACTAATGCAGGTTATAGTAATGCTTTTTCCAATCAACTAAATAGTACCCATAGTGAAGCAAATTGGAAGGATTTATACACTACTATAAATGATTGTAATTTAATCTTAAAATATGTCCCTTCAATTAGTTTCAGTTCTGATGTTGAAAAAAATGATTTATTAGGACAGGCACATTTTATACGTGCTTTCTGTTATTATTGGATAGGAAGAGTATGGGGAGATGCACCTGTGGTTTTAAGTGGATTTGAGTCTAGCACTCAAGAAGATTTATATCCCCATAGGGAACCGGCTAATATTGTTTTTGGACAGGTTGAAAAAGATTTAATTGAAGCTGAAAAGTTGGTTTCTAATTCAAGCAACAAGCCTCAAATAGGAACAAAAACTGCTATTCAAACATTACAGGCTGATTATTATTTATGGATGGCAAAAGTAAACGCGGGTGGCCAAGATGCTTTGAATAAAGCGAAAGAAGCAGTGAATAAAGTAATTTCTAGTAACAAACATTCTTTATTGCCAAATTTTTCAAATGTTTTTAAAACAGAATTAAACCCAGAAATCATCTTTTGTTGGAGAATGGTAGTAGATGAAGCAACCGGCGGCTATCCAAGTGATTATTTGGTTCCATTACAATATGTGTCTGCAGGAGTAATTGAGAATCCGATTAAAGTAGGCTCACATCAACAATGGATTTTTTTAACTGAAGCTTATAAAGACTTATTGGCTGGGGAATCCAATGATCAAAGGACTGCAGTTAGTTATGAAACTTTTTTTGATATAGGGAAACAATCGACCTTTCAATGGATTAATAAGTATGCTGGAACTTGGGAAAATGGCACAAGAATATTTGATTCTGACCTTATAGTTTATAGGTATGCAGATGTTTTATTATTGAGCGCAGAAATTGAGAATGCATTAAATAATACAACTGGTGCGTTAAACCAATTAAATCAGATTGCAAAAAGAGCATATTCTGAGGACCATAAATATGTTGACATGAATAAACAACAAATAGATCAAGCAATATTATTGGAAAGAAAACGTGAATTTGTGGCGGAAGGTAAATTATGGTGGGATTTTATTAGGATGGGAGTCGTATTTGAAGAGGTTGAATCTTTGAAGTCTCAAAAGGACAAACCAAATGTTCTTTTATGGCCTGTCCACGATAATTCTATCAATACAAATCCAAACATTAAACAAACAGAAGGTTATAATTAATGATTTATCTTATGAACATTCTTAAATATATAATTCTAGCTTTTATTTTATTTTTTAGTGTAGGTTGCTTGAGTGCTGCGGAAATAATTATAAAATATTATACTCTTCCAGTTTTATTAGGCAAGAGTAACAATCCTGTAGTTAGAATTCAAATAAATTCTGATGAAACGGAAATTGGGAAAATTGTTAATAGTTTGACAATTTCATTGCAACAAAGTGCAAAATTAACTAGCATATCCTCAGTTAGTCTGTTTTCTATGAGAACAGACTCAAGTATAAATCCAAATTTAGATAATTTGATGCCGATTTCAAAAATAAGTGTTGGCAATGGTGAATTTGAGATTCCGCTTAATATTAAAATAGAAAAAGAAGGTCCCCAATATTTTTGGTTAGCACTAGGTGCAAATGAAAAGGCGGATCTTCTTGAAAAAGTTAAACTTAAAATAGTATCAGGAAAAATTGAAAATAAAAGGATTTATGATATAAAAAACCAAAGTAAAGATTATAGGTTAGCATTTCCTTTAAGAACTCATATGCAAGATCAAGTCCATACTTCAAGGATTCCTGGCTTGACAACCTCTAATAGGGGTACATTATTGGCTATTTATGATGCTCGATATGAAAGTGCTAGAGATTTACAAGGGCATATGGATATCGGTGTTCAAAGGAGTTTAGATAAAGGTCAAACATGGCAACCGATGCAAATTGCATTAGATATGAAGACATGGGGAAACCTACCTGAAAAATTCAATGGCGTATCAGATGCGTGTGTTTTAGTAGATAAAAATACAGACGCGATTTATATTGCAGGATTATGGTCTTATGGGGTGATTAATGATGAGGGCAAATGGGTGGAAGGATTGACCGATACTAGTACAAACTGGAACCATCAATGGCGTACAAAAGGGTCACAACCTGGGTTTGATGTTAAACAGACTTCTCAATTTTTGATTACTAAAAGTCTAGACGATGGTAAAACTTGGTCTGAGCCAATAAATATTACCAAACAAGGGAAAAAGGAAGAATGGTGGCTATGGGCACCTGCCCCAGGACAAGGTATAACAATGAAAGATGGAACATTAGTTTTTCCCACTCAAGGTAGAGACAAAAATGGTGACCCGTTTTCAAATGTTACATATAGTAAAGATGGTGGAATTACATGGCAAAGTTCAGAACCTGCTTTAATAATAGATAAGGGTACAACAGAATGTGCCGTTGTAGAATTAGAGCCTGGAGTTTTAATGTTAAACATGCGTGCGAATCGGAATAGAGGAACTCCTAAGCCAAGTAACGGACGAGCCATTGCCACGACAAAAGATTTAGGTAAAACATGGACAGAGCATACTACTTCATTAAATACCCTAATTGAACCTACTTGCATGGCTAGCTTGCACAAGCATGAAATTAATAATAGTGGTAAAATTCAAGAAATTTTATTCTTTTGTAATCCACATTCAACTAAAAATAGAGATCATATTACCCTTCAAGCAAGTTTTGATCATGGTCAAACTTGGCCATCCGAAAAAAACATACTTTTAGACGAATGGAATGGCAGGGGATATTCGTGTATAACCTCAGTAGATGAAAATTCAATTGGAGTTTTGTATGAGGGTAGCCAAGCAGATATGATTTTTCAGAGGATACCTTTGAAGGAAATCCTTAAACTTAATTAGAAAAAAAATAATTGACATACAAATGAGCGCGAAAATATCTAGCATGGGCTTTAAACCAATTGAAACCACTTCATTGACTGATTTGGTTGAAGTAAAGCTAAGAGATTATCTACAAGAGAAAAAATTAATTGCTGGTGATAGTTTACCTACCGAAATGGAAATAGCAGAAGCACTCGGGGTAAGTAGAAATATTCTAAGGGAGGCATTAAGTAGATTAAGAATGCTCGGTATTATTACATCAAAGAAAAAAAGAGGAATGATTCTTACTCATCCAGATGTTTTGGGAAGTTTAGAAAAAGTTTTGCAACCTCAATTGGTCGATAAGAATACTTTGCATGATATTTTCGAGTTAAGATTAGTTCTTGAACTGGGAATGGCTGATTTGTTGTTTTTAAGAATTGAAGAGAAACACCTTGAGGAACTAGATAAGATAGTTAAAAACGATGATCCTACGAATGTTAATTTTAGGATAAAAAATGAAATTGCCTTTCATGGAAAATTATATGAAATTACTGGTAACGAAACCTTGAAACGATTTCAATCTATGTTGATGCCACTATTTGATTATGTCCTTAAAACAGAAAAAAGAGTGGTTACTCCAGAGGTAAGTCATGCTGATCTAGTAGAACTAATCCGAAAAGGAAACAAAAGTGATTTTAAGAAAGGAATGGAAGAACATCTACGTCCTCACCTTGAAACATTGTCCAAGTTAAAATAATTAAGATATGAGATTTCAATCTGCTGAAAAAATTAACGGTCTGTTTGCCGCTGCTTTTACTGCCTACAATTCTGACGGCAGTATAAATTATGAATATATTTCTGAATTAGCTGAAAAGTTAATAGCTGAGGGGATTTCTGGAATATTTGTTTGTGGAACAAATGGAGAAGGACTTAGTTTAACCATAGAAGAGCGTAAAAAGATTGTGGAAGAATATGTTCGAATTGTAAAAGGCAGGATAAAGGTCATTGTTCATGTTGGACACAGTTCCTTGGAAGAAGCAAAAAAATTGTCTAAACATGCTGCAAAAATCGGAGCTGACGGTTTTTCGTCTGTATGTGCATTTTATTTCAAGCCTTCCAATGAAAATGTATTAATTGATAGTCTTGTTGAAATTGCGAATTCAGCACCAAATTTACCATTTTATTATTATCATATTCCTCATATTACAGGAGTAAATATAAATCTCGATACATTTATTCCACAAATTGCAAAAAAAGCAATGAATTTTTCTGGTATTAAATTTACATCATCAGCGATTCATGAATACCAAGATGGTATCCATCTTTGCAATGATAATTTTGATATGTTGTTCGGATTTGATGAACTATTATTGCCAGCCTTAGCCGTCGGTGCTAAAGGAGCAATTGGCAGTACATATAATTACGCATCTCCAATTTATCTACAAGTTATAAAACTCTTCAAAGAAGGCAGAATAAAGGAAGCAGAAAATTTGCAATATGAAGCCGTAAAAATGATTAAGTTAATAATTAAATATGGCCCAATTCCTTCTCAAAGGGCAATAATGGAAATGGTAGGTTTTAAAATGGGTCCTTCCAGATTGCCATTACAGACCTTATCTGAAAAGCAAAAAAACGAGTTAGAATCTGAATTACATGGCATTGGCTTCTTTAAGGTATTAGAATTATGTACAAAATCATTGAGAGAATAAATAAATTTATATTCCTACCAATAATATTTATGATTCAAATGAATGGTAATGCCCAAGAAAGAGTTTGGAATGTACTTGATACTCTACCCGATCCATATGGTTTTGCAGGTTCATTTGCAGGAAAAATAAATGACGGAATTATATATATGGGGGGAGCTCAATTTGAAAATGGGGTTCCACCATGGGATTCAGGTGTTAAGATTTGGAGTGACAAAATATTTTATCTTTCTAATGAAAGTGGAAAGTGGCAAGAAATTGGAGTTATGCCTTATAAATGCGGATATGGAGCTTCAGCAAGCTACAATGGGAAATTTTATATAGCTGGTGGGAGTAATAAATCAAAACATTTTAATGAAGTCCTAGAAATTTCATTAGTTAAAGGTGAACTTAAAATTAGTCAATTGCCTAAATTACCGGTTCCAACAGCGAATTGTTCTTTTGCACAGTACGGAGATTCATGGTATGTTGTTGGTGGGCAAGAAAACCCAAATTCAAAAATAGCATCAAATAAGTGTTTTGAATTTAATTTTAACCTTCCAGAAAATGGGTGGGTAGAGCTTCCAAGTATACCAGGTCCTGGAAGAATTTTAGCTGTGGCAGCAGCAAACGAAAAGGGTTTGTTTGTGTTTTCAGGAGCTTCATTGAAAGATGGGATGAGAACATATTTAAATGATGGTTTTAAGTTTGATGGTAATACTTGGAAACCAACCGCTGAATTACCTCAGTCCATTACAGCTTCACCAAATCCAGGGATTGAATTAGAGAAAGATGTATTTACTTTCATATCAGGAGATGATGGTAGATTAGTGGATTTCGATCTAAAAGAAATGCATCCAGGCTTTTCTAAGAATGTATATTCATATAATATTAAAGCAGACAAGTGGGAATTCTCCGATGTAATACCTAATGAATTACAAAATAAAGATGGTGTTACTATTGCTTTAGTTGCGCCTGTAACTTCAACAGCCATTTATTGGAAAGGAAAAATTGTTATTCCAGGCGGAGAATCGAGACCAGCTGTTAGAACAAGACAAGTTCTCCAATATTTTAATGAAAGACCAAACCAAAACCTATGAATTCTTATCACAATAAATCTTTTTATCCATGGTTAGTTGTTGGATTGCTATGGATAGTTGCATTTTTAAATTATTTCGATCGGTTGTTGATAACATCTATGCGAGATCCAATAGTTGCAGATTTTAAAATCAATGATGCCCAATTTGGCTTGCTAACTTCAGTTTTTTTATGGTCTTACGGAATTGTAAGTCCATTTGGAGGTTACCTCGCTGATAAGTATTCTAGAAAAATGGTTATTATTTTATCTGTAGGAATTTGGTCTGCTGTAACATTATGGACAGGATATACGAATTCATTTTCAGAAATGTTAATTACTAGAGTGTTGATGGGGATAAGTGAAGCATGTTATATACCAGCAGCATTGGCATTAATTACAGATTACCATTCTGGAAGAACCCGTTCATTAGCCACAGGGCTACATATGTGCGGACTGTACACTGGATTAGCCTTAGGGGGATTAGGAGGTTATATAGCTGAATTTTGGGGATGGAGGTATGGATTCCATGTCTTTGGAGCCTTCGGGGTTTTGTATTCCTTTATGCTTTTATACTTTTTGAAAGATAAAGAACAAAGTGTAGAAAAAAAGTTGTTAACCGAATATAAAGAGTATTCGATAAAAGAAGCATTCAAGTCATTATTTAAAATACCTTCATATTATATTATACTAATCTTTTTTTCAGTACTTGGCATGGCAAATTGGTTGATTAATGGATGGTTACCAACATTTATTAAAGAACAATTCGATTTAGGTCTAGGTAATGCAGGTATTTCCGCTACCGGATATATGCAAGTAGGGTCGTTTATTGGGGTAATTTTAGGAGGAATTTTAGCGGACAGATGGGTACAAAGAAATCCGAAAGGTCGGCTAAATGTTATATTACTTGGCTTCAGTATTGGAACACCATTTTTATTTTTACTATCGAATGCTTCGTTGTTTATAATGGCTGTATTTTGCATGGTGGTTTTTGGATTAGCCAGAGGTTTTAATGATGCGAATTTAATGCCTTTGCTAAGACAAGTAATTAATCCGAGATATATAGCAACAGGGTATGGGTTTTTAAATTTTTTAAGTACCATTGTTGGAGGGATTATGGTTTATGTAGGTGGTGCATTAAAGGATGCTAACGTTGGTCTATCTATTACTTTTCAAATTGTAGCAATACTTCTATTGATAGCTACACTTGGGTTAAATTTTGTGAAAATCAAAAGTCAGGAGTAAAAATACCTTTGATTATTTCCTGTTTTGAATGTTATCAAAATTACTATATTAGTGCAGTTTTTTATTCAGCTAAAAACTTGTGTTGAGCTATAGTTGAATAAATGATTATGAAATTATAAACTCTAATATGGCCAAAATTGATATTGTTCAGATTGCAAAAGTGTTGAATATTTCCAAATCAACAGTTTCACGTGCATTCCGTGACAGCGCTGATATCAATCCCAAGACCAAAGAGAGAATACTTAAGTTAGCAAAGGAATTAAACTATCAGCCCAACTATTACGCAAGTAATTTGAAAGAGCAAAAGAGTAAGACCATAGCTATTGTTTTACCTGAACTTGCCAACAATTATTTTACGCAGATCATTCAAGGAGCTGAACGGGAAGCAAAGAAACAAGGTTATCATATCTTGATTTTTGTGACCGATGATGATATTAGCAAAGAAAGAGATTTCATTCGCAGCTTGGCCAGTGGAAGGGTAGATGGAGTGATTATGTCGGTGTCAGGAGAATCAACGGACCATAGTTACCTAGAGTCAATAAACTATGACCATTTGCCTATCGTTCTTTTTGATAGGATTTATGATGATATAAATCTCCCGAAGATTGTGACGGATGATTATGAGAGTAGTTTTATGGCAACAGAACATCTTATCCAAAGTGGTTGCCAACGGATTGCCTATTTCGTTATCAATAAAGAGTTATCTATTGGTAAGACTCGTTTGCAGGGTTATGAAGATGCATTGAAAAAATATAAGATCCCTTTAAGAAAAAGATTGATAGTGGATTGTTCAAACTCTTATGAGGAAAACAATGAAATTATCGAAACAGCAATTCTAAAGCAAAAACCAGATGGAATTTTGGCATCGGTAGAGCGTTTGGCATTTTCTACCTATTATGTATGTCAGCGTATTGGTGTTAAAATCCCCGAGGATATTAAAATTATTGCATTTTCAAGTTTGGAAATTGCAGGTTTGCTGAACCCACCTCTTTCAGTTGTTCGCCAGCCAGCTATTCAAATAGGGGAAAGAGCTGCTGCCACATTATTGAAGCAATTGACGGGTGAAACTCTTCAAGAAAATGAAAAGTTTGTCACCATGAACTCTGATCTTGTCATCAAAGCATCATCCAGAGGCTAAGGATATCATAAAACCTTTTATTCTGCTTTAACTGCCAAGGTTGAAATGGCACCAAACAACATAAATACTCCAGCCATTGTAAGGCAATAAACCGCTTGCTGCTGGAAGACATGTTTCACCAAAACAGAACCGATCACTCCATTGACTAATTGTGGGAGGGTGATAAAGAAATTGAACAAGCCCATGTATAAACCCATTTTCTTCACAGGTACAACGCCAGACAATATGGAATAAGGTGTTGCCAATATACTCGCCCAAGCAATACCAACAGCTATCATAGGTAAATACAAAAGGTTAGGGTCTTGAATAAATAAGATAGATATTAATCCAATTCCTGAAATACCCAAAGCCAACATATGTGTTTTCTTTTTGCCAATAGCATGATATAGTTTTGGAAGAATCAACGCGAAAATAGTGGCTACTAAATTATATACTCCAAAAAGAACTCCAGTTAGGTTTCCAGCATCGGCGTAAGATGCAGATGAGGTATCACTTGGAGACAGGTGGTAAATATGCTGTGCTATTGCTGGTGTCGTAAAAACCCACATGGAAAATAAGGCAAACCAAGAGAAAAATTGGACCAAACCCAATTGTTTCATGGCTTTTGGCATATTTTTAAAATCCTTAAAAATAGAGCCTAAACTATGGCTATGGGATTCGATTTCCTCTTCATTTTCATCAAAAGACTTGAGTTCATCCGTCGTATACTCTTTGGTCGTGATGACGGTCCATAAAAGAGACAATACCAATACGATTGCACCTGCGTAAAATGACCAGATTACATTGTCAGGGACATGTCCTTGTTCTGCCACCTTACTTACACCAAAATATTCAGAAAGTACAAAAGGGAGGAAAGAGCCAATAATCGCACCTGCTCCAATTAAAAATGTTTGTACGGCATATCCATAACCATGTTGTTCTTTTGGAAGGTTGTCAGCAACAAGGGCTCTGAACGGTTCCATCGACACATTGAATGCGACATCCATAATCATCAGCATACCGGCACCAATCAGCAAAGGTGGAAGTAGAAGCGTCAGAACAGAAGCATTGGGCATCAGCGCCAATGCAGCAGCAGCGACCAAAGCTCCACCCAAGAAAAAAGGCCTCCTTCTACCCAGACGTGTCCATGTTTTATCCGAAAAATAACCGACAATGGGTTGGATCAACATCCCTGAAAGCGGAGCAACAAGCCAAAAAAGAGATAAATGCTCTACATCGGCCCCAAAAGTTTGTAGGATTCTCGAAGCATTGCCCGTTTGCAATGCAAAGCCAAATTGAATTCCAAAAAAGCCAAAGCTCATGTTGAAAATCTGCGCACGAGTAAGCCGAGGCTTTGATCTTTTAGATGTCTGTTTCATGATTTGTAGATGTTATAAATTGGTATTGGTATGTAAATTAAAAAATAATATTGTTTTCATGATATTATTTTTCCAATAATCCCAACTATGCCCGCCTTCAAATTCCTCATAAATATGGTCAATTCCTGCTTCTAGCAGCTGTGTATGCAATTTCCTGTTGTAGTCTATCAGGAGATCTTCTTTTCCGCAATCAAATCGAAATGGAACTAAAGTGTGTTTGTTGGCAACTAAACTATCTATTAAGGCTAATTCTATATCTATTTCATACAGCTTTAAATCTTCTTCCACAAAAAATGAGAATTCAGGAATGGAGGTGATACTTGACAGACCAGAAAATGCTGAAAAAATTTTAGGATGTCTACTTCCCAAGCGAATAGCTCCATAGCCACCCATGGAAAGGCCAGCGATAAAGAATTGAGAATTATCGGAGATGAACTCTGGACAGAACTGTCGTGCAGCTTGGATAACATCTTCTATAATCCATTTCTCAAAATCTATCTCACCTTGGTTGAGGTATCCCGATCCATCTCCCCACATTCCATCTGAAGGCATCAGTAGGATCATTGGTTGTATCTCGCCTGCAGCTATTGCTCTATCAACTTGCTCATGAACTCCTGAACTCAGTGCCCAGCTCCATGCACTTCCATAAACACCATGCAATAAAATGGTAACTGAAACATTATCGGGACAATTCTCAGGAATATATATACAAATGTCACCCCTTCCTCTCAGATTATTCGACTTTACCGTTATAAAACTTAAATTCTTCGTTCCAAATTCTGGATTAGAATGTTCAAATGATCTAAATTTATTTTCCATAGCCTAAAAAATAATTACTCCTTTTGCATTCTTACCTTTTAGCATGTCTTCAAATGCTTGCGGAAGTTGATCCAAAGAATATCGAGCGGTAATCATTTCTTCCAATAATAATTCACCTTCTTGATAGTGTTTCATTATGCGGTCAAAATCTTTGTTGGGATTGCACTTTCCGTACAATGGATTTAAATAGAGCTTATCCCATTCAAATAAGTTCATATCAAACTTTATCTCCTGTTCTATCCCACTAACCTGGATCGCTGTTCCTGCATTTCTGATCATGGCTAATGGAGCGGCTCCTAATTCTGGTCTTGCTGTACATTCGAAAGCATAATCTGCACCTTTGCCTTCACAAAGTTCCTTTACCTCTTCCGATATTTTTAATAACCCTTCATCTTTAGGATCTGCCAATAAGCAATGTGTGGCGCCAAATTTTTTGGCCATTTCTAAACGATTCGGATTGATATCGATCGCAATGATTTTTGCAGCCTTGCTAATCTTTGCCCCTTGGATTACACTTAACCCGACCCCACCGGTTCCCAAAACAACAACCGAACTGCCAGATTCTACCTTTCCAGCATTGACAACCGAACCATATCCTGTCATTACTCCGCAACCAATGATTGCCCCACATTCAAATGGTAAATTCTCAATGCTGATCTTTGTGACCGCAGCAGCTTTTACCAATGTATATTCTGAAATAGTTCCAATATTAAATGACCGTTCTATCTCTTGGCCTTTCCAAAGTGAACCCGAAGGATGTGCATGACCTAAATTCGTGCTATGTCCTTGTCCCGTGACAGGGGAAGATTTCTCACAGATATGATAGTTTCCTATATTACATTGAAAACAATTCATGCATGGGATCGCCCAATTCAGCAAGACCGAATCTCCAACTTTCACATGCGTTACTGCAGAACCCACTCTTTCAACAATTCCGGCACCTTCATGACCCAAAATTAATGGCTTGCCCCAATTCAAGGAATCATAGTCAGTATGACAAATACCCGCTGCTTTAATCTTTATCAGGACCTCATCCCTCGCTGGATCAGCAACTTCAATTTCATCAACAAAAAATTTGCCCTTACCATCGGTAATCGCTGCTTTACATGTTATCATCATTTTTTCGGAAATAAAAACTTAAAGGGAATATCCAACCTGCTGGACCATGCAACCTCATTGTGTGGATCCTCAGGAAATTCCTCGTATAAAACACTTATTTGCTTGTCATTATTTAGCAATTCCTTGACCATTCGATTGGTTGGAAGAAAATCGTAATCCAATTCTTTACCTCCGCAATCAAGGTAGATCTTGCTGTTGTGAATCGGACTTAAATCAGATTTGATCTTCGACATAATATCCCCATCATCAAAGAAAAAACCACTTGAAAGGCAAGCTGCCTTAGAAAAGATATCAGGATAATCATATAGCGCATAGAAGGAAATTAATCCACCCATAGAAGATCCAATGATCGCAGTATTGGACTTGTCTGTTTTGGTCCGATAGGTTTTGTCAATAAAAGGTTTGAGTTCCGTCACGATGAACTTCAGGTAATTCTCTCCCTCAGGAGTTCCGTTGTATTCAATCCAGCGATCTTTGGTATTGGCGATTCCAACGATGATAAACTCTTCAATTTCGCCTTTTCTCATCAGACTATCTGCAATTTCATCCATTCGCCATTCGCTCCCACTTAAGTTTGTATGGTCGAATAAATTTTGTCCATCATTAGCATACAATACGGGATAGCTCTTTTTGGGATTTTCCTCATAACTTGGTGGGAGCCAAACCACCACATTTCTCGTATTCCTCAAGTATGTGCTTGAAAAATTATGATGATAGCGTACAGTTCCAACTATGCTCCTTTGATAAATATCATTCCAATTGCTGGGATTGAGAACCACCGTAGTATCTTTTGTAATTTTTAGTTTGATCGGTTGAGCACTGTGACCATTTCCATTATAGAGCGCCTCCTTGAAATAAGAACCTCTTGTGATTTTAAACTCCAAATCTGTGTTCTTCGGAAAGGAATAAACCCCTTCCCATATATTGTTGTCAACCTTATTAAGGACTTTGCTTTTTGGATAGATCCAAAATCCCCAAATCCCTTGGTTGCCGATTGGGAGGATAGAATCTTGAGGGGGAGTATTTGCTGGCGCATTTACACGAATGGTCAAGTTTACATCTTGTGCATAAACCTGTATGGTAAGCACAAGCATGATTATCACTAATATTTTGTTCATCTGTTTATAAATTGGTTGTACTAAGTTATTGTTTTTCAATTGTCCATAAGCGTAAAATATTAATCTATTTATGGCTTATTTTGAAAAAATTGCTTTACATTGAAGAATATAAAAGCCATTATATGCAAAAAGCAAAACCTGAGATTTTACAGAATGGATTGCAAGAATCATTTTTGATCAGAACCTTTGGTCATGAGGCTTTTCTTGCACCTTACCATTACCATCCAGAATATGAATTGACCTATATAATCCATGGCAGAGGAAAACGGTATATTGGAAATAGGCTTGATGATTTCAGCGATGGTGACTTTGTATTGATAGGTCCCAATCAACCTCATTGCTGGAAGTTGGACCAAGATGACCCCAAGGCAAGTGCCGTTGTTATTCAGTTTACACATGAGTTCCTTGGTCAAGACTTCTTTGAGAAGCCAGAATTCTCCAACATCAATTCTCTTTTGAAGGAGAGTCAGGCCGGCCTTGGATTTCGAAACCATAAAAAATTAACCAAATACATCCTTAGGCTTCGTAAATCCCAGGGGGTAGAGCGGATCATGAATTTTCTCGAACTGCTAAACCAATTGACCAAACAACAATATGATCCCATTAACATCGGAGCATTGGAAAATGGCAACAATAGTAGCACCGATACGAATAGGATCAATGTTATCATGGCTTATATCGTTGAAAACTTCAAAAATGATATAAGCCTGGATGATGTTGCGAATGTTGCCAATTTAACACCTAATGCATTCTGCAAATATTTCAAAAAACTAACACGCAAAACATTTGTCGATATGGTTGTTCAGTATAGAATGAATTACGCTGTTCAGCAATTGTTGCATACTGATGATCCTATCAGTTCCATCGCTCTCGCATCTGGATTCAATGATATGTCTTACTTTTATAAAACTTTCAAGACAAAAATGGGCATGAGCCCCCTGGCTTATCGAAAGAAATTTATGGAGTAGTTTACTTCATCTGCCACACCTGTGTCGCTGATCCCGAAATGACTACCTCTAATTTTCCATCCTTGAAACCACCCTTATTTTCTCCATATACTAAATTTGGATTTCCTTTTTCTAGGGGAAGTTCAATTTTCTCCTCGTTTGCTGAAAGGTTTATTACAACTAAAGCTTTAGTATTATCATTGATTCTGTAAAAACTAACAACATCTTTACTGCTGTTATTTAATGACTGATAGCTGCCATTGATCAGCACAGGATGTTCTTTTCTTAACTTTATCAAAGATTTATAGGTGCTTAAGAGCGAATTGGGGTCATTTTGTTGTTCTTCTACAGAAATGCCATCATCGCTTTTCACGGTACTTGTTTCCCACCAAGGGCCAGAATTACGATACCAGTAGGCCATACCCGGAGTGTCCTTGTTCTTAGTCCATTCAAATGCCTCTCGATATGGTATTTCATTGGAATCCGTAATGCCGCCATATTTCCCAAAAAAGCTGTCTCCTAACATGCCTATTTCCTGACCGTAATAAATCGAGGGGATGCCGCCAATCAGCAAATTCAAAGCTGCTCCAACTTTTTCCTTGCCTTTGTCCTGTTTTACTGCGGTAGAAAAACGAGGGATGTCATGGTTCTCGATAAATAAAATCTGGTTTTTCCCTTGGGGAGTTTCTTTGAAGGTTGTGTCTGCATAAGCCATAATCTTGGCTTTATCCATCGTGCGAATCGCCTGTTGAATTCGGAAGGCAAACACCCAATCCACCTTGGCATCCGTTAAGTAATCAATGCCATACGAGCCCCAATCGGCTTGTTCAGCCATAATGTGGATTTTAGGATTTATTGATTTTAATGAGTCTATCAATGGCACCCAAAAATCCCTGAACAAATTCGTCAATCGACCTTTATTGTCAAGGTCATCCATCATATGGTCCAACCGGAAACCATCAACTCCATCGTCAAAATTTCCGTCTTGGTTGGGATCCAACCAGTACGCAAATAAATCTTTGTTATATTTGATCACCTCTTTATTGAGCAAATTAACAGTTGTGATTTTTCTTCTTTGTCCATCATAACCCAATAAATCGTAGATGTCAAAAACAATGGATGATGGTTTCAATTGTTCCTTGTCATCATATAGAATGTAGTCTGAAAATTTTGATTCTGGCTTGCCCAATGTTTCTTTATACCAGGGATGGTCTTCAGTAACATATTGTGTTTCCATGTCCATATAAAGTTTCATTCCTCTTCTATGCATTTCCCTTATAAGTGCCAAGTATTCTTCCTTGCTGCCATAAGTAGAGTCAATTTTTTCAAAATCACTGGAATAGTAATTATGATAATAAACGGATTCATATAGTGGCGTTAACAAAATGGAGGTCACTCCTAAATCTTGCAAATAGTCCAATTTTTGCTGAATACCAGCTAGGTCTCCATGTTCATCACCATTGCTGTCAAAAAAACTTCGTTGGAATACATGATAAATAATTTCATCCTTGATGTCATTATTAGTCTTTGTTTAACTTGACATGCGGAGAAACCAACAATAAAGGTGGTTGCCGTAAGAAAAACAAAGAGGGTCAATTTTATGGCCCTGGTCATAATGAAATAAAGGTTACAGTACAGGATTAATTTCAGAATCTGCAAGAGACCCTGCTTCTTTTCCCATTAACCATTGTTGACGGTCGTTTTCTTGCCATCTGTGTTTGGGCTCAGTTACCTTTGCACCATCTGCATAGTAAATGATCGTCATCACTGCTCTTAATTTATCAGAAGAGTTACCTGGAGCATTATGTATGGTATATCCATAGTGGAAAGTTGCATCCCCTGCATTCATATATTCAGGCTGGCTAATCTTGAATTTTCTTTCCTTTACATATTCAGAAAAGGTTTTTTCAGACTCATCTGAAATAATAATATCAGATACATTATTGTCTTTATGAGAACCAGAAGCAAAGGTTAACATGCCCATTTCGGAATTAGGAATATCAACCAAGGGCATCCACATCGTAATGGTGTTGGTGGTATCCAATGGCCAATAATTTTGGTCTTGATGCCATGGAGTAGGACCGCCGCCAGCTTCTTTGAACAATGCCTGGTCGTGATATAATCTTACTTTTTCCACTCCTAAGAGACCTGCTGCAATCTTTGCAAATCTTTTTGCCATCACAAAACGTTTCACTTCCTCATCCACACGCCATAAGTTCATGATCTGTAGAAATGCCTTGCCATAGGTATCTCGGTCTTCAAGCTTTCTTTTTTCTTCGTTATGTTTTTCGGCAGCTTCACCAATAACTTCTCGAAAATGGTCAACTGTTTCTTTATCCAGTATGTCTCGAATTAAAATATGGCCATTATTTTGGAAATCGCTTATTTCAGCTGCTGAAATAGGTTTAATCTCATCAAGTATCTGATTTTGGGTATTGCTCATGATTTATAAATTTGGTCTTTACACAAAGTTAAGTAGGAAGATCTCAATCGTTTCGGGGGAATTTACGCATCTATATGGTTTATATTATCCATTGAATATTTCATTACCTTAATTTTGATAATATTATCTCCATTAAATTAATGTAGACTTTTATCAAAGAATTAGGTTAAAGTATAGATTTTAAGAAGAAAACTGCCTTTCTTTTCGGGAACGGTTTCGGAAATTGGTCAGGGTTTTAATTTTTTTAGTTGTAATATTATGTTTTTAAAATACTAGTAAACAAATAATTAAATAAAAAATAAGATGATTTTTTGCTAAAAATAAAAAAAAGTGAAAAACTATTTTTTTTCTAACAATTCTATAATAATTTAGTAACAAACCAATAGGGGGCAAATGTATGCCTGCCGATTATAAACAAAAAAATAAAATATGATTAGGGATTTTTACTCTTGGCACTTTCGGCTAATAATTATCTTCATCTTCAGTTTTCAGTTTGTATCTGCACAACAGAATCTACAACTATCGGGTAAGGTTGTTGACGATTCCGGGAACGTTCTTGCTGGAGCAACGGTAAGTATTAAAGGTCAAAACAAACAGGTTTCTTCCGACCCGTCGGGAAACTATGTGTTACAAGGACTATCTGCCGGAACTATTATAGTTGAGGCTTCCTATGTAGGTCATTCGACATCAGAACAGACCGTAAATCTATCATCTTCACAGACTTTGGACTTTACATTGTCCTCGAATGCCGCGGAAATTGGAGAAGTGGTGGTAATCGGGTACGGTTCCGTTGAAAAGAAACAAGTCACAGGGGCTGTATCAAATGTGCAATCCAAAGACTTTCAAAAAGGGGCAATTACCTCACCGGATCAATTAATCCAAGGTAAAGTGTCCGGGGTTTCAATTACCTCAAATGGTGGTTCGCCAGGTGCTGGAAGTACTATTAGAGTACGGGGAGGAGCATCCCTGTCAGCAAGTAACAATCCGCTGATAGTGGTTGATGGAAACCCTTTGAGCGGAGATAATGTGCCAGGATCCGCAAGTCCACTTTCATTGATCAACCCGAACGATATCGAATCGATGACCATTCTAAAAGATGCAAATGCAACCGCTATCTATGGTTCAAGAGCTTCGAATGGTGTTATTTTGATTACAACCAAATCAGGTAAGATTGGAAGACCTAAGTTTACACTTTCTTCCGTAAACTCACTATCTACTATAGCTAGTCAAGTAAATGTATTGACTGCAGAACAAATCAGATCTTTTGTTAATGAAAAAGGTACTGATGCGCAAAAAGGTCTATTGGGATCTGCCAATACGGATTGGCAAGACCTCATCTATCAAAATGCTTTGACAACAGACAATAATGTTACTATGTCAGGCGGTTTGAAAAATATGCCTTATCGTGTTTCTATAGGTTATCTGGAACAGGCGGGGATTTTAAAGACCGACTTGATGAGAAGAGGAACCATGGGTGTTAACCTTTCTCCTCGTTTCTTAGACAATCACTTGAAATTAGATATCAACTTCAAAGGAACTATGACCAATCAAGAGTTCGCAAATTCAGGAGCTATTGGTTCTGCGATTGTATTTGATCCGACTCAAGAAGTTTATGACCCTACAAGTCCATATGGTGGATTTTTTGAATGGCAAGAGGGGGCGGTGCCTAACTCATTGTCTCCGAGGAACCCAGTTTCATTGTTAGAGAATTACAGAAATAGAGGTGCTGCCAAAAGAAGTATTGGTAACGCCCAATTGGACTATTCTTTTCACTTTTTGCCTGAATTGCATGCAAATGTAAACGTAGGATATGATATCGCCGCTGGAAATGGAGCAACAACAATCCCGTTCTATGCAGCATCAAATTTTGCCAATAAAGGGTTCTTCCAACGATATAAAGGAAAATCAAACAATACCTTTATCGAAGGTTATTTGAGCTATGTGAAAGATATTGAAAGCATCAACAGCAATGTTAACGTAACTGCTGGTTATGGTTACTATGATAACAAAGAAACTAAATACAACTTTCAGTCTTTTAACTCCTTTGATGAAGTGATCACTACACCAACATTTCCTGATGATGTGCAGCAAAACAGACTATTATCTTATTATGGAAGGTTGATTTATTCCTTTGCAGATCGTTATATTCTTTCGGGAACGATCCGTGCGGATGGGTCATCCAAATTCAATCCTGATGGTCGTTGGGGTATCTTCCCTTCAGCTGCTTTTACTTGGCGCATTAAAGGTGAAAACTTCTTGAAAGACAACAACAGTATCTCTGATTTGAAACTTCGCTTAAGTTATGGTGAAACAGGTAATAAAGATGGAATTGCAAACTATGGTTTTATTCCAAGTTATTACTATAGCTCAAATGAAGCCCAATATCAAGTTGGAAACCAATTTTACCATGTTTATTCTCCAATTGCGTATGATGCGACATTACGTTGGGAATCTACAGCTACCACAAATATTGGTTTGGACTACGGTTTTTGGGGCGGTCGTATCTCAGGTAGTATCGACGCCTATCACAAAAAGACCAAAGACTTGCTAGCGACTATAGAAATCCCTGTTGGTACTAACTACAGTAACCAATTGTTGACCAACGTAGGTAATATGGAAAACCGTGGCGTTGAAGGTAGCATCAATATTCAAGCTATAAAATCTGATAATTTTAACTGGGACATCGGTTTCAATATGACTGTCAATGAAAGTAAGGTAACCAATCTTACTTTAAATGAAAACCCAGATTATCAATTAGCAGCAGGTTGGATCACAGGTGGTACAGGAAACGTTATCCAATACCATACTGTAGGATTGGCTCCCTATCAATATTTTGTTTACAAGCAAGTTTATGATCAACAAGGTCAATCTATGGAAGGTGTCTATGAAGATCTAAATGGCGATGGTGCTGTTACTCCAGCTGACCGTTACTATTATAAAAAACCAGCTCCAGATTATTTTATGGGTCTGACTACTTCAATTAACTATAAAAGGTTGACGCTAAATACGGTGCTGAGAGCGAATTTCGGAAATTATGTTTATGACAATATTTCCTCAAATTTTGGAGTAGCGCGCAATATCCTCAATCCTTCACGTTTTGTTAATAACGCAACAACAGATATTTATAATACCAATTTTAACAACAACCAATATTACAGCGATTACTATATCAATAATGCTTCATTCTTAAGAATGGACAACTTAGGATTGATCTATAACGTCGGTAATCTGGACAAGGCAGGAACAGTAACAATGACTGTTAATGCAAATGTTCAGAATGTATTCACGATATCGAAATACAAAGGTATTGATCCCGAACTTTTCAATGGTATTGACTACACGATGTATCCAAGACCAAGGGTTTATTCATTAGGGTTGAACTTTGGTTTTTAATTTAATATAAGAATTTCATGAAAAGATATATAAAAAACACAATTTGGGGCAGCATGCTGATCTTGTCTATAACTTCATGTAGTGAAGACTTATTAGATTTAACTCCAAAGAATGATATAACAGCCGATCAGGTCTATAGTTCAGAACAAGGATATAAAGAAGCTTTCTTAAAAGTATATGGAAGTTTGTCCATGACTTCAGGAGGTGGAGAAGGTGCAAGTGACCTTGCTGGTATTGACGCAGGACAGTCCGATTTCTTCCGTCTTTACTGGAACATTCAGCAATTGACTTCTGATGAAACTTTATGTGGTTGGAATGACCCAGGAGTTCCGGATATGGTATATGGAATGCCAGACGCAGACAACACCATGGTCAAAGGACTCTATACACGTACGCTATATACCATTACCGTTGTCAATGAATTCTTGAGAGAAAGTACTCCTGAAAAACTATCTGCTCGAGGAATTAGCAATACCGCAGAGATTGAAGATTACAGAGCTGAAGCAAGATTTGTAAGGGCTTATCAATACTGGGTGTTGTTGGATCTGTTTGGGAACCCTCCGTTTATAACAGAAGATAATCTAATTGGTAAAGTGTCACCTGAGCAAATCAAAAGACCTGATTTGTTCAAATATATTGAGACTGAATTATTGGCCATTGAACCTTTGATCAAAGGTCCAAAACAGAACGAATATGGAAGGGCAGATCAAGGTGCGGTTTGGACATTGTTGGCTCGTCTTTATTTAAATGCGCAAGTTTATACCGGTCAGCCAAAATATACCGAAGCTATTGCTTATGCAAATAAAGTGATCAATGGAGGCTATGCCTTGGCTTCAAACTATGCTAATCTGTTTTTAGAAGATAACCACGTGACCAGTAAAGATGAGATTATCTTCTGCATTAACTATGATGGTGTTAAAACTAGAAATTATGGTGGTACAACTTTCCTGATCAACTCATTGATCAACGGCGAAATGAACCCCGCAACATATGGAGTTCCGACCGGTGGATGGGGTGGTAACCGCTCAACCAGAGCATTGCCATTATCTTTCACCGATTATAGTGGAGCAACGGATAAGCGCGCCATGTTCTTCGGAGATAAAATAGAAAATGATGAATTGGGAGAATTCAAGGACGGCTTAAGAGTTACCAAGTTTAAAAATATGTCTTCAACAGGAGTTGCTGGGCCGTCACAAGGTGGAACATTCAGTTCACTTGATTTTCCATTGTTCCGATTGGCAGATGTTTATTTGATGTATTCAGAAGCTGTTTTGCGAGGTGGTACAGGTGGTTCTACTGCACAAGCCCTAAATTATTTCAACCAGATCAGAAGAAGGGCGTATGGAAATACAAGTGGCAATGCTTCAGCAATTACCTTAGACGATATCCTCAAAGAAAGAGCTAGAGAACTGTATTTTGAAGGCTATCGCAGGACAGATCTTATCCGTTTTGGAAGATTTACAGGAAGCAATTATATCTGGCCTTGGAAGGGTGGAGTAAAAGATGGTCGTTCAATCGAAGATTTTAGAAGCCTGCTGCCATTGCCATCGTCTGATGTGATTGCAAATACCAATTTGACTCAAAACGAAGGCTATTAATATTAATAAGTAGAAATTATGAACCTAATAAATAAACTTCTGATTTTATTTTGTCTGAGCACTGTGATGCTGACTTCATGCGAAAAGGATGAGGTAAGGACAATTGCTGAGGAAGGCCAGTCGGGAAGCTTGACTAGTTCTGCTAGCACCATCAATTTAACTAAAGAAAAACTGGACGAAAAAGTCCTTGAATTTAATTATACAGAATCTAGTTTTGGATATAATGCCGGAATTACTTACTCACTCCAATTTGCGAAAAAAGGAACCAATTTTTCCCCTGCCCGTGAAGTGGTGTTTGCAAATGGTGTAACCTCTAGGTCATATACTGGTATGGAATTAAACAATCTTTTATCAGCCATGAATTTGCCTTTCGAATCCAATTCTGATATTGAGGTCCGGTTAAAATCAAGCATTTCTCCAAATATTGCAGTCTACAGTAATGTAGTCAACATTAATTCAAAACCTATTCCATTAACATCTTGGATTTACATTCCTGGAGACTATCAAGCATGGAATCCTGCAACCGCTGATAGTTTGATCTCTTTGACTGGTAACGGTATTTACACAGGGATCATAAATTTCCCAGCTAAGGATTCTGGATTTAAGATCACTACTGGAAAGAACTGGAATGTCAATTTTGGGGATGGTGGCAATGGGACAATCAGCCCAACTGGAGGTAATTTTATGTCTCCTTCTGCCGGCACATTATTGCTGACCATGGACATGAACAGTAATACATTTACCATAGAGGCTACAGGAATTTGGGGTATGATCGGTAATGCAGTTCCTAATTCAAATTGGAGCGTTGATGCAGACATGAAATTTATTAACGATGGTAAAGGGAATTGGGTGTTAACCACCAATCTTATTCCAGGTGAGTTTAAATTCCGTAAGGGGCATGATTGGGGTACCGATCTCGGAGGAAGCAACGGAACTCTTACTCTAGGAGGAGGAAATATCCAGGTAACGGAGGCAGGAAACTATACTGTGACAATGAATCCGACCGATCTTACTTTCACAATGGTTAAAAACTAAACAACAACAAATATGAGAATCATTATTGCCACAATCTTTATTTGCCTGCAATTATCATCTTATGCACAAGTGGACCGAATAGAGCCATTGAATTGGTGGGTAGGAATGAACAATCCAAATGTACAATTATTGTTCTATGGCAATAATATCTCCAATAAATCTGTTTCGGTAGACTATCCGGGAGTAGAAATCCTCGAACAGCATAGAGTAGAAAATCCAAATTATATTTTCTTGGATTTAAAAATAGCATCGGATGCCAAGCCTGGAAAAGTATCCCTAGTATTTAAAGAACAAGGAAAAAAAGACTTCGTCAGGCCTTATGAGCTGAAAGCTCGTGATGAATCCAAGAGAAAACTTCAGGGAGTAGATGCTTCAGATTTTATTTACCTGATTATGCCAGATCGTTTTGCAAATGGAGACCCTTCAAATGATAGAATAAAGGGAATGGCAGATCAGACATTTGATCGTGACAGCATGTATTACCGTCATGGTGGTGATCTTCAAGGAATCATTAACCATCTAGATTATTTGGAAGAATTGGGAGTTACAGCACTTTGGTTAAACCCAGTGTTGACCAATGACCAACCTAAGACATCCTATCATGGCTATGCAAATACGGAGAGCTATTTTGTTGACCCTAGATTTGGAGGGAATGAAGCTTACAGGAAACTGATCGACGAATGCCATAAAAGAGGCATCAAAATGGTTCAGGACCTTGTACACAATCATTTTGGCACCGAGCATTATACGGTAAAAGATATGCCAATGAAGGACTGGGTCCATCAATGGGATAGCTTTACAAAAACAAACTACCGTGAACAGGTTCATATGGATCCTTATGCTGCAAAAGCAGACAAGGATATCATGGTGAACGGTTGGTTTGACCGACATATGCCTGATATGAATCAACACAATCCTTTTGTAAAAAATTACATCACCCAAAGCCATATATGGTGGATTGAGGAAATGGGCATTGATGGTTTCCGCCTTGACACTTATGCATACAATGATTTGGATTTTATGGCAGAGTGGGGGAAAGCAATAGATGCTGAATATCCTAAGATGACCTATTTTGGTGAAACTTGGGTACATGGGATCCCGAATCAAGCCTATTTTACAAAGGCCGATAAGATTAATCAGGGTATAGATACCAAGCTTCAAGGAGTAACTGATTTCCAAGCATATTGGGCTATCAACGAAGCACTGAACGGAAAGTTTGGCTGGATGGATGGAGTGGTAAGACTTTATAACACCTTTGCAAGTGATTTTATTTATGAAGATCCTTATCGTAATGTTGTGTTTTTGGACAATCATGACCTGAGTCGATTTTTGTCAGTCGTTGGCGAGGATTTCAAAAAATATAAGTCTGGAATAGCTTGGTTGTTGACCACCAGGGGTATTCCTCAATTATATTATGGAACTGAAATACTCATGAAGAATTTCGCTAGTCCCGATGGTTTGGTCCGTGAGGATTTTCCAGGTGGATGGCCAAAAGATAAAGTCAATAAATTCACTGCTACAGGTCGTAGCGAAAGGGAAAATGAAGCCTTCAATTATGTGAAAACCTTAGCTAATTACCGCAAAAACAACCCTGTTTTGCATCACGGTAAAATGTTGCAGTTTATTCCGGAAGATGGGGTTTATGTGTATTTCCGCTATGACAATCAGAAGAGGGTGATGGTAGTTATGAACAGTAAACAAGAAGATATAAAACTCAATGCTAAAAGATTTCAGGAAGGAATTGGATCATCAACCAAAGCAATGAATGTAGTCACCGGGGCATCATTGGACCATATTCAGGAGATAGATGTTCCAGCTGTAAGTACACAGGTGTTTGAGTTAAAATAATATTATAATGGGTTTAGAAGCATGTTTATTTGATCTGGATGGAGTATTGGTTGATACTGCCAAATATCACTATCTGGCCTGGAAACAATTGGCAAATTCCTTGGGTTTTGATTTTTCTGAAGAGGAAAATGAACAGTTGAAGGGAATCAGCAGAGTGGAGAGTTTAAGGAAGATTTTAGCTTGGGGCGGAGTTGACTTCCCTCAGGAAAGACAAGATGAACTCGCAGTTTTAAAGAATGGCTGGTATGTGGAAATGATATCTGAGATGACTGCTAATGAGGTGTTACCAGGCTCAATAAAACTTTTGGAAGAACTAAAGAGTAACCATATCAAGATTGGACTGGGATCAGCAAGTAAAAATGCTAAGCTGATATTAGATAATACAGGACTTACACCTTATTTTGATGCCTTAGTTGATGGAAATATTGTCAACAAATCTAAACCTGATCCTGCAGTATTCCTCAAAGGAGCAGAATTGTTGAATGTTGATCCGAAATCCTGCGTAGTTTTTGAAGATGCAAGTGCTGGTGTAGAAGCAGCCTTGAGAGCAGAAATGAAAGCTATAGGAATAGGTGCTGAAAAGGACCTCGGAAAAGCTCATTTAGTCGTTAGTGATTTAACACATATCGACCTGAAAACAATTCAAAATCTATTTTAGTGCGTATCTAATTCATTTAATATATGAAAAATTATATCCAAGCCGATCCGTGGAATATCATAGAAGAGGGCTTTGACCCAAGACTGAATAAGATTTCTGAAAGTTTGTTTAGTATCGGCAACGGTAAGATGGGGCAGCGGGCAAACTTTGAAGAATCGTACTCTGGAGAAAGTTTACACGGATCCTATGTTGCAGGTATATACTTTCCAGATAAAACTAGAGTGGGCTGGTGGAAGAATGGATACCCACCAACATTTGATAAAGTTATCAATTCAACGAATTGGATCGGAATCGATATCTATATTGACAATGAATTATTGGACCTTGCCAAATGTCAAATTAAGGAATTCAAGCGTGTCTTGAATATGAAAGAAGGATATCTGCAAAGAACCTTTATTGCAAGCTTGGAATCTGGCAAAAATGTTAAAGTGAATGCAATCCGGTTCTGCAGCATTGCAGATGATGAAATCGGTGCAATACAATATTCAATAACCCCTGTTGACTTTGATGCAAATATTCGAATAGTTTCAAAGCTTGACGGTGATATTGCAAATGAAGACAGCAACTATGATTTTAAGTTTTGGAATGCTGTTTCAGATCGGTCAACAGATAATGGAATCTTCCTTCAGACAAAAACACTGAAGACTGAATTTGATCTCTGTGTGGGTGCTCAGACAAAACTAAAAGTAAATAATGAACCTGCTGAGAAATTAAAATATATCGTTCATCATAAACCAAAATACATAGCTGAGGAATTTTCCTTAGATGTATCAAAAGGTTTCGAGGTCGAGATTGTCAAAATTGCCTGTGTTGAATCTTCATTGAATTACAAGGCTGATGAATTAATGGCCTCTTGTGAGAAAAAACTTGTTGATGCTAGTAAAAAAGGATTTGACAATTTGATGAATGAACAAAAAGAAGCTTGGGCAGAGAAATGGGAGCAGAGTGATATTCAAATTGAAGGTGATATAAAAGCACAACAAGGGATCAGATTCAATATATTCCACTTGTTCCAGACTTATACGGGGACGGATTCTCGTCTTAATATAGGTCCCAAAGGTTTTACAGGGGAGAAATATGCCGGCGCCACATACTGGGATACCGAGGCGTATTGTATTCCATTTTACCTAGCTACTGCTCCTCAAGAGGTCGGCAGGAACTTATTGGTATATCGATATAATCATTTAGATAAAGCAATTGAAAATGCAGAAATGCTGGGCTTTATAAATGGTGCTGCATTGTATCCAATGGTAACGATGGATGGTACCGAAAGTCACAATGAATGGGAAATCACATTTGAAGAGATTCACAGAAATGGAGCCATTGCCTATGCCATTTATAATTATATCAATTACACCCAAGATTGGGATTATCTCCAAGAATATGGCCTCGAGGTATTGATTGCCATTGCTCGATTTTGGGCACAGCGTGTAAATTGGAGCCAGGAAAGGGAGAAATACGTCATGCTCGGGGTTACAGGACCGAATGAGTATGAAAACAATGTCAACAACAATTGGTATACGAATTACCTTGCTGTATGGTGTATTAAATATTCCCAAGAAGCCATGAAGTATGTCGAAGAAAACAATAAATCTCGATATGATGAAATCCTCGACAAGCTTAATTTCAATGCTGGGGAATTAGCCCAATGGAAGGATATTGAGAAGAACATGTATTATCCTTATCACGACAGGCTAAAAATCTATCTACAGCAAGATGGGTATTTGGACAAGGAGCAATGGCTGGTTAAAGACTTGCCAGCATCAGAAAGACCATTGAATCAAAAATGGAGTTGGGACCGGATATTGAGGTCAAATTTCATTAAACAGGCTGACGTTTTGCAAGGGATGTATTTTTTTGAGGATGACTTTGATATAGAAGATATCCGAAGGAATTTTGATTTCTATGAACCTCGTACTGTCCATGAAAGCTCATTGTCACCATGTATCCATAATATCCTTGCAGCGAAACTTAATGATGAATCTAGAGCATATGAGTTTTATTTAAGAACCGCTCGATTAGATCTAGATGATTACAACAACGATACAGAGGACGGTCTGCATATTACTTCCATGGCAGGGACATGGATGAGTATTGTTCAAGGATTCGCAGGAATGCGCATTAAAAACAATAAGCTCTATTTCCAACCCTTCCTTCCCGAACAATGGAATTCATTTACATTCCATATAGGATTTAGAGGAGATATATTATCCATAAAAATTAGTAAAGGTTTTATGGAAATTGTAAATAAATCGCATCATGATATTACAATAGCGGTTGTGGACAAGGAATACAGTATTCCGGCAAGTTCATCGCTGGAAATAAATTTGAAGGTTTAAGTTGATTATATAGTTATAGTGAAAAAGCGCCCTTGATGGCGCTTTTTTTACCTACACGGTCTGTAGCAATTATTCGCTGTTCATCCTTTTACTAATAAACCAAAAAGTTATGAGCTTAATCACACTAACATCAAAAAGAAAAGTCATTTTCTCATTTGCGGTACCATTTTTTCTGTTTTCCTCGGTATTGTTCCAGTATTGTGAAAAAGAAGGATCCAAATTGAACGAAGATGAATTTATTGTTACCTATTTGGACGAAAAATCAAAGTGTTCTGGAGAATTGGTTGAATACAGGGAAGAGGATCGTGAGAGAATTTCTAAGTTTTCAGGGAATACGGTTTCTTCAGAAAAGTTTGGTGTACTTAATTTCACTGGGAAATATAACAAAGGGAAACAAATTATCGTTAAGGTTCGGAAACCAGATGATAATATATACTGTACGACGGAGGTTTTAGCGTACGGAGCGGTATATAAAATAGAAGTTTTAGATTAAATACCAATATATAAAATTTAAAAGGGCGACATCATTCGATATCGCCCTTTGTTTGCTTTTATTATTTCTTAGCGAAATATAGTTTTTTGTCGATTTCATCACCGCCTAATTCAGCAGCTGCTTTTTTCCAGTTTTCGGGATTTAGCGTCTGTTGGTTTGTCGGATACCTTACACGATCAGGAAGGCGTGTTGCAACAACGTTTCCTGATTGTAGCGGAGTAAACACATAAGTTGAATTATCATTTGGCCTACGTCCGGTTTCTCCTGGCATTAAAAGAATATCAGAATCTGGATATCCTGTTCTTCTAAACTCATTCCAGGCTTCATCAGGATTGAAGAATAAAGTGATGTATTTCTGAGTCATCACATTTTTTTGATTCGCAGCAGGTAAAGTAGCTACATATTTATCTATGGCTGCAGCATCAATATTCTGACGTTCCATATTTGCTCTAACCCCTTTAATGTAATCAGCTTGGTTCCAATTATTAATTTCACTTAGAATAAATGCAACTTCTGAATACTCCATCAATACTTCACCTCTATCCACTTTTAGGATATCTTTTGCAAAGAAGTTCAAGTTAGCTTCGGCAGTAAAATATGCTTCAACTCTTGGCAAGCCGTAAGGCATCCCTGTGTATAACTTCATATCTGGAGAATCCTCATATCCTGCATTATATTCAGGGAATGTGATATTCTTAGGTGCTGCGATTTTATATAATCTTGGGTCAAATCCAAATCCGCCTGTTGTACCTTTAAGTAAATTTATAAAGGAACTATTTGGCCAGAAGTCATTTCTTTTGCCTACATAGAAAGTCTTCCAAAATGGATTTCCTTCTGCATCTGATGTTCCAGAAGCATGTATTGCATTGTCTGCATTTGAAGTGAATACCCCTGAATTTATTGCATCTTGAATCTCAGCATTTGCCGCAGGGTAAACGGCCTTTATTCTATTTGCGATTCTTAATCTCAAAGAATTTGCGAACTTTTTCCATTGACCAGCATCACCACTGTAGATATTGTCTCCATCTGTGAAAACATCTTTTCCTACCTCCAATTGTGCAGCGGCCTCTTTCAATTCCTTCAATAAGTCTTTATAAACTTCTTCTTGAGATACATAAGCAGGGGCAAGATATTCCTCAATGTTTAATGCTTGAAAATCAGGATTATCTTTTTGTCCGTATGACCAGTAAGGAATATCTCCAAAGTGGGTAACCAAGTTGTCGAAAACATAAGCCAACATAATCCTAGAAGCTGCAATTTGGTTGGGAATACTACCTAAAGCTTCCATTTGAGCTACTAATTCTGGCGTCTCGCATTTATCAATCACATCTTTGTAGTTACTAGCTGCACGATACAAAGCTGCCCAGCCATTGTTCGTTTGATTGGCCCTATATTGGTATTTATCTTCTTCAACATAGTTGTTCTGTGCTGAATATTGCATCCATGGCATAGACATTCTTGCCATCCACCAACCATCACGAGTATTGTCGAATAAAAATCTGTTCGCCCCATTAAAAATTGTATTTGTAGGTACAATTTCTGGATTATTGGGGTTCACATTTATTTCAGCTAAATCTTTTGTGCAGGATACCATACTCATTGTGGAAATCCCGATTACAGAAGAAAGTAAAATTGCTTTTATATTTTTCATATGCTTAAGGTCAAATAATTAAAACTGTAATTTTAAGTTCAATCCAAAAGTTTTAGATGCCGGTAAGTTACCGCCTTCAAAACCTTGAATATTTCCACTACCTGTAGTTGCCATTTCTGGATCGAAGTTTTTATTTGCCAATCCCCATGCTGCTAAGTTTCTAGCGAATGCAGAAATAGTTGCATTCTTGATCCTTAATTTACTTGTGAAAGATGTTGGAAGATCGTAACCAAAAGTAATTTCACGAAGCTTAACATAATCAGCATCAAAAACGTTCTGAGAAGTAGGACCCCCATAGAAATGATTGAAGTAGGTTTCAGCATCAACTCTTGTTTCGTTCTTCGCAGTATTCGTTACAGTATAAGTTCCATCAGGATTACGAGTAACATCACCAGTTACACCATCAACAATAATTCCCTCCTCACGGATGCCGTTTGCAGCGGTTTCTTCCAAAACACCTGTGTAGCTACCAAACATATTTGAGATAGAATAGAATTTACCTCCTTTTTGAATATCGATCAATGCACTAAGATTAAATGCTTTATATCTAAAGCTGTTTCTCCAACCGGCATTGAAATCAGGTAATATCGTACCTAAGTTTCTAACATCTGTACCTAGATAAAGACCATTTGCTCCCACTACTGGAGTTCCATTTGAATCACGGATAATATCAGTCGTATAGATTTGTCCATATGGTTGATCAACCATCGCAATTAAACTTGCATTAAATGGAGCTGTTCCGATTGTTAGAGTTTGGATATCATCATATAATTCAATCAATTTATTTCTGTTTCTTGAAAAATTGATGTTTGATGTCCACTCATAATCTTCATGTCTTACTGGAACCAAGGTAAGCATAGCTTCAATACCTTGATTGTTCATTTTTCCAGCATTCATAAACTTCGCATTATAACCAGTTTCTGGACCGGTTTGAACATTCATGATAAGGTCAGTGGTAGTCTCATTGTAATAGGTTACATCAATTCCAACTCTATTCTGGAACATTTGCATCTCAACACCAAATTCATAAGACTTTTTAGATTCTGGTCTTAATTCCTCATTCATTTTACTTAAACTCTTAAGGAAATAAGGATTTCCAATATATGTTGTGTTGGCATAAGTCGTGTTTAAATAGATATCTCTCAAACGATAAGGATCTGTATCATTACCTACTTGTGACCATCCTGCACGTAACTTACCAAAGTTTAACCAATCTGCTTTAACCAATTGAGAGAAAACCAAGGAACCGGTTACAGAAGGATAGAAATATGATGAGTTTTCTTTTGGTAGGGTAGATGACCAATCATTTCTCCATCCAAAATCTGCAAATAAGAAATCTTTGTAACCAAAAGAGAAATTACCGAATACGGAATTCACTCTCTTTTTGAAGTTTTCAACCAAAGCAGAAGGCGCCTGAGAGCTGTTTGAAATAGAATAAAGATCTTTTACGATCAATCCACCATTAGTACTTGTATTATTCAGTGCTCTAGTAGTGTTTCTTCTGTTGGTACCTATAAAAGCATTTAATGAGAAATCTTCCCATTTTTTGTCATAATGAACTCTAGCTTCATAGTTCATCTCCGTGAATTCACGGATGTTTTCCAAATATTCAGATACAGGTTGTGAACCTACGGCTGTACGCTCAGTTATTTTAAGGGTATAGTTGTCACCATAAATGTTACCTGTTGCATACAAGCCAGGAGCAATGTCATATTTCAATTCAACATTTCCATAAAAACGATCACGTTGGTCAGTAGCAATATTTTCATTGACAATCCAATAATAGTTGTCAGAATATTTAGGAGTCGCATTATTCCATGCTGTTCTGTTCCATGTTTTTTGTTCTCCCAATGATGTTTTATAGTTCTTCAGACGGTCATAATCCAATTGAACCTGACCCCATTGGAACATTTTTTGGCCAATTGAATTACTTCCATATCCTTGTTCAGGACGGTTGTAACCATTGGTTCTGATATAATTGATCGTTCCTGTAGCAGTAAGTTTTTCGCCAAATTTATTGTTCACACTTAAAGCAACGGTTGTTCTCTTTAGGTCTGAATTAGGTACAATACCAGATTGAGTTACATTTGATGCTGATAATCTAGCAGAAGTGTTTTCATAAGCTTTAGCTAAAGCAATTGAATTGGTATAACTTACACCTGTATTAAAAAATGATCTATAATCTTTTGATGGATATACCCAAGGTCTGGTTTTTAAATAATTTTGAGTGTCTTCAGGGTCGAATGCATCCCAATGCAATACCTCCTGACCATCCAATTTAGGTCCCCAAGATTCATCTGCTGTATAATCGACTAGTTTATATTCTTTACCGTCAATCATTTGCGTAGCGAAGTCTGTTTCAAAACCACCACCATATAATTTTTGTAATTTCGGGGTAATCCCTAATGACTCAAATCCAACTCCTGTGTTGAAAATGATTTCATCACGACCATTTTTAGCGTTTTTAGTTTTGATTAACACAACACCGTTCGCTGCGCGTGCTCCATATAGCGCCGATGCCGGACCACCTTTAAGAACGTTTACAGACTCAATTTCATCTGGGTTGATGTCGAATCCTGTATCACCATAATCCCTACCACCTGCACCACGGTCAGTATTTGGATTATTGTAATTGGAGTTGTCCATCGGAATTCCATCAACAACAATTAATGGTTTGTTTTCACCTGTTAGGGATCCAATACCTCTTAGGACGATACGTGTAGATCCGCCTAAACTCGAAGATGGGGCATTAATTACCGCACCGGCTACATTTCCTGATAAAGATTGCAATGGATTTCCGCCTCTTGCAGCATTTAATACATCTCCTTTTACCTCCTGTGAAGCATATCCCAAGGATTTTTTATCTCTTGAAATACCTAATGCTGTTACCACAACTTCATCTAAGGCTTCATCATTTCGTACTAATTGTACATTAATAACGGTTTGATTGGAAATGGAAACTCGTTGTGAGCTGTAACCGATGTAAGAGAATGAAAGTTCTGTTGCTGGTTCGGTTAAGGTGAGGGTGTAATTACCACCTTCATCGGTCTGTGTTCCTACAGTTGTCCCAACTGCGCTTACTGAAACCCCTGCAATAGGGCTGCCGTCACTTGAGGAGGTGACTTTCCCAGTAATTTCTCGATTTTGCGCATAAGTGACTCCAACCAAGAGCACACATAGCACCAAAATACTAAGTACTTTTTGTTTCATAGTTCGTTGTTTTGTTTATCATAATGTGGCAACCGTCTTTATAGCTAAAGAGGTAATCGACAAGTAAATTTATTAAATAAAAAGTAATGTTTTACATTTTTTAACATTTTATTTATTAATTGGGTTTAGATTGGAAAATAAATAAGAATATGTTGTTTAAATACGTGTATTTTTTACTTAATAAATTGTGCTTTATTGAATTTATCAGTAAAATTAGGCTGATTAGGACATTTTCTGTTAAGTTTGATTCTTGATAAAGACTAATTTTAATCATTGTAACAATGCTATGTGTTCATAGTATTTATAAGCTAATTATTGAGCAAATTTTGAATCCTATTTTTTAAAAAAATGGATATTCCTCTTTTCGATAATTCATAATTTATAGAGCAAGCGCTTTATTATTAAATTTGTGCTATTTTAGGACTTTTCTTAATTGAAAAAATAGCGCCATTATTAAGGTTGATTATGAGCATCATTACATTAAAAGAATTGGCGGCAAAATTGGGTCTATCGGTGTCTACCGTATCAAAAGCTTTGAACAATAGCTTTGAAATTAGTGATGAAACCAAAAATAGGGTCAGAAAAATGGCTCAAAAATATAATTATAAACCTAATATATTGGCCAAAAGCCTAAAAACAGGCCGTAGCAATTCAATTGGAGTGATCATTCCTTACTTAGGAAATCCATTTCAGTCCCAAGTCTTAGAAGGAGCTCACCAAGCTGCCTATGAAAGAAATTACAAACTTGTCTTTATGCAAAGCCGAGAGAATGCGAAGCTCGAACAAGAATCTTTAAAAACTTTGAACCAACAAAACGTAGACGGAGTGATAATTACTCCTTCTGCAAACAGCAATCTCAAGTATCTAAAACAATTTCATCAAATCTGTCCCCTAGTCCTCGTCGATAGAATTGATTTTGATTTGCCGACCTTTAAAATTGGTGTTAACAGTGAAAAAGGAGCTTACGATGCCACTCAGCATTTAATCAATTCAGGACGTAAGAACATTTTAGTGCTCTGCGGAATGAATATTGGAATAAACCAAAAAAGAATTTCAGGATATAATAAAGCATTGATGGCTAATTTTATACCTTTTGATAAAGAAAATATAATCCAAGTCGAATATGGTCAATCAAGAGAAGATTTAATTAAAAACCTAACTCAAATTTTAAAGGATAAATTAAATCAAAATTCTGAACCTATGGGAATATTAGGTACAACAGATACCCTAACGGTTTCATGTCTGGGAATTCTATCAAACCTAGGGATAAAAGTGCCGGAGCAAGTTTCTGTTATAGGCTTTGCAAATACCGAAGCTGCAGAGTCCTTAAACCCATCCTTATCCACAATCATTCAACCTGCATTTGAAATTGGACAGATAGGGGTTGAAAAATTAATTCAACTCATTGAATCTAAGGATAGGTTCAAAATGGATTTTGACACAACTATCCTAGATACATTTATCGTTGCCCGAAACTCAACTAAAGTTTGACGGGTTTCATTTTAGGAACCAAAATCTTCATGATAATCCATGCGATTAAATAAGCCAAAGAACAAAAGGTAAATACGATCATGTATCCTTGATCTATACCATTGGCTACGGTTTCACCCTGAGAAGAAAGTTGTTTCAGGAACTCTTCGATATTGGCAACGCCATTTTGCTCAAAAAAAGCATTACTTGTTTCTACGTTAGCTATTTCAGGAAATCTTTTCAGCAGATTTTCTCCATTTACCTCGCTCCAATGTGTCTCAGCATAATCAAATAACTTTCCAGAATAGATATTTATGAAAAATGAACCTAGTCCTCCAGCTAAACCTCCTATGCCCGTTACAGTAGCAATAGCCTTTTTGGGAAACATATCTCCAATCGTAGAGAATATATTGGCTGACCAAGATTGATGTGCAGCAGCACCAATACCGATCAAGATTGTTGGAATCCAAAAAGAATAGTGCCCAAATGGCTGAGCTAACAGAACCAATAATGGGAAAAATGCAAATATCAACATCGCACGCATCCTTCCGGCATATGCATTCATGCCTTTGTTGATGAAATATGAAGGTAACCAACCGCCAATCAAGGAAAGCATCGTGATGCTATATAGCACAAACAAAGCTAATTGACCATTTAAGTCGGAAGACTTAACTCCATAAACGGAGCTTAAGTATGCAGGCATCCAAAATAAATAAAACCACCAAACTCCGTCGGTCATAAATTTACCTACTGCAAATGCCCAAGTTTGATTGTGTTTTAAGCAGTTGAGTATACTCACCTTTCCTTGCGTCAAAGGTATTGTAACATCGTGTTGTTGCGCTTCGATTACGTCATCTTGCTGGAAATATTCCAATTCCGCCTGGTTTACTTTTGGATGCGACTCTGGTTTATCGTACATGAAAATCCAATATCCCATCCATACAAATCCCAATGCTCCAATTATAATAAATGACATTTCCCAACCCCAGTATTTAGCAATGACAGGAATACACAATGGAGCAATCAACGCACCAATAGTAGAACCGGCATTAAATATACTGGTGGCAAACGCTCTATCTTTTTTAGGGAAGTACTCCGCAGTTGTTTTGATCGCTGCCGGGAAGTTTCCAGCCTCACCTATGGCTAAAACAAATCGGGCAAAAATAAATAAGACTACACTGACATTGATAACCCTAGAAAAATCATGAACCTTTTTGATGGCTTCTTTTGCTCCTTCAAAACCAACAAACCATTCTCCTGCGACAATGCCTGATGTAGCTATTCCACAGAATGCATGGAGGATGGCTCCAAATGACCAAACAGCAATCGCCCATAGAAAACCTTTTTTTGTGTCCATCCAATCAATAAATCGACCGGCAAACAACATCCCAACAGCATAGAAAATCGAGAATAGGGCAGTGATCAAACCATAATCGTTATTCGTCCAGTGAAATTCTGGAGAAATAAAATCTTTCCACGTTAAGGATAGTACTTGCCTGTCCAAGTAATTAATGGTCGTTGCGAAAAATAGGAGGGCACATATAGTCCATCTATATTTGCTGGCTTTTTGGTCAGTCATAAGGCTGCTTATAAGGTTAACAGTTTATAATTACTATAATTATCAAAATAATACATCGATTTACACTTACTGGTAGTATCTATATGTGTTAGTTTGTGTTGCTGTTTATTGAGTTTTTCGCTTAAACATCTTACTGAGCAAGCCGAAGAATTCATCTTCCAATATGTGGATTCTTTTAATTCAATCTTGTTGATTGTATTACCTAGTTTTGGCATCACGATTATCTATTTTTTACGTAAATTTCTGTTTAAGAATAGGAAGAACAAAGGGATTGCAGAAATTTACAATACATTGGATAAGCGAAAAGATCACTTACCGTTTTTTAAGATTCCTTCACATTTTATCAATGGCTTTTTGACGGTCATATTTGGTGGATCTACAGGTGTTGAAGTTTCAACGGTTGTCGCAACTGCTACTATCGGTAATGAATCGTATAAAAGGGGATTTTCTGCTTTCAAATATAAGCGCGAATTGATTTGTGCAGGAGTCGCGGCTGGTGTAGCAGTTTTATTTGCAAGTCCAGTAGCAGGCCTTTTGTTTGCCATAGAAGTTATTGCCCGAAAGGTTCAAAAAACGATTTTGATTAGCTGTATTGCTTCAGCATTGTTTGCTGGGGTTTTTATCTATTTTTTTGATAGAAAACCATTCTTTGACACTCCGGTTCAAGGCTGACAATGGAAAGCCACACCATTCTTTTTGGTTTTGAGTTTGTTTGCTGGAGCTCTTTCTGTTTATTTTACCAGTGTTGTGATCAATGTTAAAAAGCTCTTTGAGAAGATTTCCAATAATTTTATCCGAGTAAATCTTGGTGCTATTACTGTAGGATTAATGATTTTCTTTTTACCGATATTGTATGGTGATAGTTACCATGGTTTACACAATGTATTAGATCAGATACTACAACAAAAAGAGTATTCTCTCTTAACTTTGGGACTGTTTGTAATCTTGAAACCAATAGCTTCTTCACTTACTTTGGGTGCAGGTGGAGATGGAGGTGTATTTGCACCTAGTATAGTTGCAGGAGCATTTTTAGGCTTGCTGGTTGCGTATAGTGCAAACTTGTTGTTTGGTACGAATTTGCTGTTGTTCAATTTTATGATAATAGGAGCTGCTTGTACATTGGCAGGATCTATTTTTGCACCGATGACAGCCATATTCTTGGCGTGTAGTTTGGCACCTAATGGCTATGCGTTGATCGTTCCTTTAGCATTATGTTGTTTTATAACCAAATATTTTGCTCAATGGTTGTTACCTTATAATGTTTATACTTATGAATCGTATAAAGAATCCGATTTAGCTCGGGCTGAAAGTTGATTTTCAAGAATGTTTTTGGTATGTTCATTGAGCCTTTTTACTTTTTCGTGAAAATCGCCTTGTATAGAATCTCGTAGTTGTCCCATTAGTGCTAGTGTTTCGTCAATCTCTTCAGGAATTAGCTGATCCAAAAATTCTTTTAAACGTTTTGCTATTGTAGGCGATTTTCCATTGGTAGAAATACCTATTTTGAGATTTCCTTTTTGCACAACACTGCCAAGGTAGAAATCACATAAAGAAGGTTTGTCGGCTACATTCAATAGAATATGTTTTGTTCTACATAGATATTGTATGTGGGCATTTAGCCATCTATTGTTACTGGCAACCAATACTAAATCTATTTTATCTAAGTCACTTTCTTTAAACGAGCGTTTTGAAAGATGTGTACGATTATGTTTGTTTACAAGTATCTCGACTTCGAGGCATACTTTTTCGGCTACGATGTGAACATTCGCTTCGGGCGAATTTTTTAGTATAGCCTGAAGTTTTTCTAAGCCGATTGGCCCAGCTCCGACTAATAGCACTTGTATTTTATCCAGTTTGACGTATATCGGAAATAAGGTGTTCATAGACTTGTGTTTTCAGACCACGATTCTATTATCTTGTAATATGCTGCTGTAGATGTTGTTTTGCAAGTTTACAACGTGTCCAATAACAATAATAGCAGGATGAGCCATTTCATGTTGCTGACTTGTTTTTTGTAAATCTTTAACCGAGCAAGTCACTATTTTTTGATTGGGACGAGTTGCGTGTTGTATTATAGCTGAAGGAGTGTCACCTTTGCCATGTAATACATATGTACGCGCTATCTCCGTTAGTTTTCGCATACCCATATAGATAATGACCGTTGAGTTACTTTGTGCCGCAAGCGTGAGGTCTGCCGCCATTTCTCCGTTACTTTTCATTCCAGTCAAAGCCCATACACCTTCACTTATGCCACGATGTGTCAAGGGAATATCATTTACGCCTGTGCCTTGCATGCTGCTGATTCCGGGTATGTATTCTACTGCGATCCCCAGGGTCTTTGCATACAACCATTCTTCAAAACCTCGTCCGAAAATATAAGGATCACCTCCTTTTAATCTGACCACATTAGAAAATCGGTTGCAATAATAACTTATTAGTGTATTAATATCGTCTTGTGGAACATATTCACCATAAGGATGCTTACCTACATAGACTTTTTTACAATCTTCTGGACATAAATCGAGTATTTCTTGACTAACAAGGTTGTCAAATAATACAATTTCTGATTTTTTTAACATATTGTAGGCTTTTATTGTTAAAAAATCTGGATTTCCAGGTCCTGATCCAATAATAAATAATGTTTTTTTGATTTCTGTTATCATTTTCACAACTTTTTTATCAAATTTATGATTTATTTATGATATAAATCATAAAATATTTGAATTTATATGGGTTTTATATCTAAATTAGCTGATGTAAGTTGTATTTTATTATAAAAATTGAATTTATGAGAGATAAAATAATAGTTGTGATCGGTAATGGGATGGTCGGTCATAAGTTTTGTGAGAAATTGCTAGCAAAAACAGATGTATTTAAGTTGATTGTGTTTGGTGAAGAGTCGATTCGTGCTTATGATCGCGTTCATTTGACAGATTATTTTAAAAAATCTGGAGTTAACGATCTTTATTTGTCAGATTTGACCTGGTATCATGAAAATAATATAGATCTGCACCTGAATGATCCCATAATTGCTATAGATACAGCACAGAAATCTGTTCAATCAAAACATGGCGTACGAGTTTCATATGATTTCATTGTTTTTGCCACAGGATCTGCTGCATTTGTTCCTCCGATACCAGGTATAGATAAAGAGGGCGTGTTCTTGTATAGGACTATTGAAGATCTAGATCGCATTAAAGAATATGCCGTACATGCACGCAAAGGAGCGGTGATTGGCGGAGGTCTTTTGGGATTGGAAGCTGCCAAAGCACTGGTCGATCTACAGATTAAAGAAACTGCTGTAGTTGAATTCGCAGCACGACTCATGCCAAGACAGATTGATGATGCCGCAAGTGCAACATTGCAAAATAAACTACATTCATTAGGACTTAATTGTCTACTACATAAATCGACTACCCAAATATTGGGAGATACCAAGGTTGCGGGTTTAGCATTTTCTGACGAAACATCTGTAGAGGCAGATATATTAATCATTTCTGCAGGAATCAAGCCTCGTGATGAACTAGCCAAAGTGGTCGGTCTGGCTACTGGACATCGTGGAGGTATCGTGGTAGACGAAAATATGCGTACTTCCGACCCTAGTATATTTGCTGTTGGTGAGTGTGCATTATATAATGAGATGATCTATGGTCTCGTAGCACCAGGTTACGAAATGGCAGAAATTGCAGCATCCACAATTTTAGGCGAACAGAAATCTTTTTGCGGTTTTGATATGAGTACTAAACTCAAATTGATGGGTGTCGATGTAGCTAGCTTTGGAGACCCTTTTATTTGCGAACCAGATGCACGAACTATCCATATTGAAGACAAGAACAAAGGAATCTACAAAAGACTCAACATTAGCTCAGATGGCAAAAGATTATTGGGAGGCATCTTGGTAGGTGAAGCGAGCAGTTACAATATGCTTTTGCAGACGGTTAATAACAATATGCCGATTCCGGAGCATCCAGAATTATTACTTTTTCATGAAAAGGCAAGTAGTCAACCTGTCGGATCGGGACTAGATACCCTACCAGACAATGCATTAATATGCAGTTGTGAAGGGGTGACCAAAGCTCAGATTTGTGATGCTGTAATCCAACAAGGTTGTGAAAATGCAGATGGGGTAAAGAAATGTACAAAAGCAGGCTCTGGTTGTGGAGGGTGTATTCCGATGGTAAAAGACCTCGTAACCTACACCATGAAGCAGCAAGGGAAATATATTCGCAATACTATCTGTGAACATTTTGACTATAGCAGGCAAGAGTTGTTTGATCTGATGAAGATACATGAACTGCATACTTACGACGAGGTTTTGGACAACTTGGGCAAGGGGCATGGATGCGAGGTATGTAAACCGCTAGTTTCTTCGCTACTTGCAAGTCTTTGGAATGAAATGATCTTGGGCAAAGGAAATGATGTTGCGCAGGATAGTAATGACCGTTTTTTGGCCAATATCCAACGTGGCGGAACGTACTCTGTTGTTCCTCGTATCCCAGGCGGGGAAATCCGTCCAGAGAAGCTCATCGTTATTGGAGAAGTAGCGAAGAAATACAATTTATATACTAAAATAACGGGAGGTCAACGTATCGATATGTTTGGTGCGCATGTAAATGATCTTCCTTCTATTTGGGAAGAACTTATTGCAGCTGGATTTGAAAGTGGACATGCTTATGGAAAAGCCCTACGTACTGTCAAAAGTTGCGTAGGAAGCACATGGTGCCGTTTTGGATTGCATGACAGTGTTTCTTTTGCGATCAAGATTGAAGAGCGGTATCGTGGAGTTCGTGCACCACACAAATTTAAGTCGGCAGTCAGCGGTTGTATTCGAGAATGCGCCGAAGCTCAAAGTAAGGATTTCGGTATTATCGCTACTGAAAAAGGTTGGAATCTTTATGTATGTGGCAATGGAGGCAGTAAACCTCAACATGCTTTGCTTTTAGCAAGTGATATTGATAGCAATACTTGTATTCAGTACTTAGACCGGTTTTTGATGTTTTACATCCGTACGGCAGACCCACTGACACGTACTGCGACATGGTTAAACAAGATGGATGGAGGTATTGATTACCTACGCAATGTTGTTGTTAATGATAGTCTTGGCATGGCAGAATCATGGGAAAAAGAGATGGAAGCACTAGTAAAAGCTTATCAATGTGAATGGAAAGCCGCTGTCAATGATCCGAACATTCGTAAGCGCTTTGTACACTTTGTAAATGCTCCAGACCAAAAAGACGAAACTGTCCAATTTGACGAAATGCGTGGACAGAAGAAAGCTGCAGATTGGAATGCAGTGATTACACAATAACGATTTAAAAAAAATATAAATGGAAACAATTACTACAACATCATGGGAATTAGCGTGTCATATTGATGATGCAGTCGAAAATGGCGGAGTTTGTGTTCAAATTGGAGGTAAACAAATTGCTCTATTTTACTTCAAACGTCGAAACGAATGGTATGCCACTCAGAATGAATGTCCACACAAAAAGCAAATGATTTTGAGTCGCGGAATGATAGGCTCTCTTGGCGAAAAACCAAAAGTAGCTTGTCCATTTCATAAAAAGACATTTGCATTGGACACAGGAGAATGTCTTTCGGGCGATGAATGTGCTATTCAAACTTACCCAGTCAAAGTAGAAGCTGGATTGGTCTACATCTCTTTAGAAAATTAACCAATTTTTTTAACAATAAAAATATAAATTCATGGATTACATCACACCAAAAGAAGTTGCCGATAACATGATGACTACGGCGATTAATAAGTCAAAATTAAGCATCAAAGATTTGTTGATAAGAGGGGCCCTGTCTGGAGCGTTGTTGGCTATTTCTGTTACGCTAGCCTTGATGGCGACAACACAAACTTCACTGAGCCTCATGGGAGCTTTTGTCTTCCCTGTAGGCTTTGTTATTATTGTTATTTTAGGTTTAGAATTGGTTACTGGAAGCTTTGCTCTAGTACCTCTAGCTTGGATGGAAAAGCAGATTACAGGGTTTAAGGTGCTTCAAAATCTATTTTGGGTATTTATTGGTAATTTGATAGGAAGCCTGTTGTTTGCTGTATTATTTTGGGCTGCTAGTACAGAGTCTGGGCAGTTGCAAGATCTTGGTGTTATTGAACAAGCATTAGTATCCATTAGCGAAAAAAAGACTATAGGATATAGTAGTCATGGGGCATCTGGGTTGTTCTCTGCGTTCGTAAAAGCGGTATTGTGTAATTGGATGGTGTGTATGGGGGTTATTATGTCTATGACATCTAAATCTACCTTGGGTAAGATATTGGCTGCTGGTATTCCCATCTTTATTTTCTTTGCTCTGGGCTATGAGCACGCTGTCGTGAATATGTTTGTTATTCCTGCGGGTATGATGTTTGGCGCTAAGGTGACTATGAGCGATTGGTGGTTGTACAATCAGTTGATCGTTACAGCTGGGAATATCGTCGGTGGTTTGTTATTTACAGGTATGGCTATTTACTACACGCATACGACTAAAGAACATCGATTATCTACCAAATAAATCATAGATTATGACAATTTTAAAAATCCTTATAACAGTTTTGTGCTTGTTTGGTTTATCTGCCAAAGGGCAAGACAAAAAATTAAGCACTACACTTTTTGAAGGCACCATTGTAGCAGGATACATTGATAAAGGAGCGTACATCAACTGTACTGGACCTGCTGTTAAATTTACTAAACCAACATACAGTGTGCTTTTGGGGTTACTCCCTTCGATTAAAATTAAAGAAGATAGAGCAACTGTAAAGAATTCTATCTTTACCCCGACGTTAGGTTTTGGAGCTACCATCATCGTATCAAAGAAGTTCGCTATCCAGATACCGACTTTCTATACACCCAAAACTGCTACTACGGATGGGAAGTGGAAACTTGGAGCTGGTATTGGATATAAATTGTAAGGTATTGGATACGAGGGAATGAATTGGTCGATAGCTTACTATCGGCTAATTCTCTTTTTTGAAAGGGTTAGATCAAACTGGATTCTATTAACTTTTGACGATCTAAAATCTTGATTCGCTTATTTGCAGTCTCAATAATTTTTTCGTTTTCTAGTTCCATCATCATCCGGTAGATAGTTTCGTACGTACTCCCTATGTATGCTGCTATATCTGTTTTAGATAGTGTAATGTTGATATAACCATCTCCTTCAATTCCCATTTTTTGTTCTAATTGCAGGATGCTCCATGCCAACCTTCCTTTTACGGAAAGTTGTACTTGATTGCTCGTCTTTTGTTCGGAAATTTGCAATTCGTCGGCATAAAATAACAGCATCTCATACGTGAAATCTGAATTTCCTTTCAATATCGTTTTGAAAAAATCAATAGGAATAAAACAGACCTCGCTGTTTTCTAATGCGGTGGCAGATATGGGGAAAAGTGTTTGCGAAGAAGATAATCCACGATGCCCTACTATATTCCCTTTTTTTGCAAAACGAACAATACTTTCTTTATCACCCCAGTGTTTATGTACTTTGATCACGCCTTCTTGAACAAAATAAATACCTTCTGCTGGCGTTCCTTCCTGGATAAATTGATCGCCTTTCTTTAATTTAATTATTTCTCTATTGGCATTAATCAATTCCTTCCATGCAGGAATTATATGTTTACACATAAAACATGTGTTCTCACAGTCTTTCTTTTTTTTTGCCATGTTTTTAAAGTGGAAGTCTTTTTGAGAAAACTTCTACCATTTTTTACAATCTATAATACAAATATATACCATTATTATTTTTTATACAGCACATTCTAGCAAGAAAATGTTCAACGAGAAGCTTTTGACGATGATTAGAAGTCAAAGGAACATGTTTTATAACTGATGACGACACCTGAGGCAAACTGACACTTAAAAAGTTGTCGTCAGTTTTATGCTACATAGAGTATAGAAGTACGTTTTGTGATTATTAGTAAGTAAAATCACAAAACGTACCTCAAATTACTATTATAATTAACTTAATTGGAGTGAAGCTGGACCAAATTCTTCAAAGTGAATATGACTATTGGCTCCACCTCGTTCTATTAAGTAATCGTGGTGCTTTTGTATAAAGCCTGCAGGTCCACAGATGTAGTAGTCTGCTTCGAGTTCTAACACATCATGGGCAAGGTTTGATAAATCAACCCAACCTTGTTGAATATGACTTTCCTCTTCTTCCACTTCATCATAGAATAGAAATTGCTTGACATTTATTTGTTGTTTGTTGATTTCGGTCAATCGATCCTTAAATGCATGGACTTGTTCGTTTCGACAACCATGAATCCACACGAGATTGGTTGATACATTATCTTTAGAAATCAGTGCTTCTAGCATGGATAATAGTGGCGTTTGACCAATTCCTCCGCTGATAAAAACTTTTGTATTGCTGTTTTCTTTTAGGACAAAAACTCCAGCTGGAGCACTTAAATCTATTATTTCACCCTCTTGTATATAGTCGTGTAATCGATTACTAATCATTCCGTCTGGATGATTTGTGCTGATTTCTTTCTTGACCGATATTCGATAGTATTTGCCATTTGGAGCACAAGAAATACTGTACTGTCTTGGTTGTAACAAATTAAGCTCTGGCAAGAATAATCGTAAACTAATGTATTGCCCTGGCTTGAAATCAGCGACTTGTCCATTATCAGTAGGATACAGTTAAAATGAGGTGATTTCTTCCGATTCCTTAACTTTTTGTTTAACGACAAACGGGCGCCAACCTGCCCAGCCTCCGGTTCTCTCAGTTTGCTTAATATACAATTTCTGTTCGTGACCAGCCATTAAGTCGGCAAGTTTACTATAAGCTAACGTCCACGCTTCTAGCAACTCAGGTGTTGCTGCATCTCCCAACACTTCTTGAATTGAAGCAATTAAATGCCTGCCGACAATCGTATAATGCTCTGGACGTATATCCAAGCTTGTATGCTTATGTCCGATATGGTCAACTACAGGAAGTAGTACTTCGGGTGTTTCAATATACTCAGCATAAGCTAGAACAGCCATGGCCAATGCAGTCTGTTTCTTGTTGTTTTGTTGATTACCCATATTGAATATATGTTTCAATTCAGGATTGTTTTCAAACATTCTTTTGTAGAAATGAGATGTCAATAGGACACCATGTTCTCGTAGCACGGGAACTGTTGCTTTGATAAGCTGTATTTGATCTGAAGTCATGGCAAATGTAATTTATTTATTAATTTTTGATATTTTAAATTCTGTTGTCAGCATGCCGATTAAGCCAATACTGATTACCATCGAAGCTATGAATAGAAAAATAGGTACATAAGGGAATCCTTGGTTGAAAAGAGCTAATGAAGCTTGAAGTGCTAGCAATAGTTCATTCAATACAACTCCAAAAATGAAAATGTTAAAATAGCTCTTCATATGATGGTTAAAACATAATAACTTGGTCTGGTAGCTATATCCGATCAAAAAGGTAGAAACAATGACTAGTAGAACAAGGTGTAAATAAGCAATAATAACTGGTCTGAATCCATATACATAGTCACTTAATGAAGGAATGACAGATAATGCTTGTAGACAAAATTTTAGTAATACAGCGACGGAAATCAGTAAAAAAACATTTTTTAAATATGGATGTATATAACACGTTTTTTTTTGAGTGGTAGAGGTGTGTAATTGAATCAACCAATAAATCCATATGGACTATTGTACAAATACAAGTATGGTAATCAATATGTAAATAACGCTATGGAACTTTACCCAAAGGATAGATAACAGGTATAGTGGTATGGTTGCGATACTAAGTGTATAGAATAATTTATCTGTAGCCCGTTGAAGAATATTGAGTTGAGATAACAAGTGACTGACCAATCCCATGATAGCAAAGAAAAACCATCCGTTAAATTGAAAGTGAAGATAGAAATAGATAGCAGACAATTGACGCTTAACTTCTAGCTGATGAGAACCCATTATATAAGCCAAATAGAATGTACCAACGGATGATATCAGTAAGAATACCAATGCCATATAAAACCATCTTGCTATACGATTGTCTAATTGTTGCTCTCGCATATCTTTCCAAAATGTTAGTGCGAAACAGTAGGAGATAAGAATACTACAGGTGGAGCATAATATAGAAATAACACCATACCCTTGATAGATAAAACTAAATAGCATACCATAGGAGCACATTAGATTCGCCCATAATATTCTATTTTGATTATGAGGTATAGGATCATTTTTGCCAAGGCGAAATGTTATAACAACTAGTAACAACATCAATAGATGTGATACCCATCCCGTAAAAGCAAAATGCGAATGTGCGTGCTGTAAGTTTTTTAGCTGGACGAACGGCATAGGCAATATGAATTTTAAACGCATAATTACCCCCATCAATGCAACGATAAGTAGATTGATCAAACCTATTGTTGCCCATGTTCTAGTAGATGTTTGCCGTAATATTCTCATTATTCGGAAACAAACTTAGCCCGAATATATGATATGTTTTATGAGTGAAATCATAAATTGATCTATCGTATTATAAGAAGAAGTTGTAAAAGCTACATCAGGACAATGACTAAATAACAATAGAAATGTGTAAGCCTGTAGTAGGACGAGTCACGGCTATATAAATCGTAAAAACTGTGAGCAACATGAGCGATCCCCAGAGCGCATTGATCCTTGTCGTCGGAAATAACAGTGCTGTCATCAAAATGATTTCTACGACCGGAACCAACCAAGTGAGTACATTGGCAATGTATTTCGGGAAAACCTGATTTTGCATTTCCCATCGTGATTTATCATAGTCCATCAGTTTGCTAAAGGCAGCGTAGAAGAATAGCATAGCAACTAGCGTAGTGATCGTAATAATCACCTTTTCCCTTTTTTTTATATATTCATGTTTCAAATTCATCGCCAGATCATTTAGCATGTTTTAAATAATAATTGTTAATGCTTACTTAACAAAGTTCAATATCATTTCTCGAATGGAGGTGTCAAAAAACAGAGAAAATTTGGGTGTTTTTGGCAAAAAAAAGGGGGTAAAATGTAAGTTTTTTGATACCCATAAAGTTTTAGTAACCTAAAAAGAGCTGGAAAAATGGCCTAACGGTACTCTGAGGGCGGAAATCCAAATGTCTTGACGAACTGTGTCCTAAAACTCCTAAAATTGTCGTATCCCACCAAAACACTGACTTCTGTTGGAGTTTTTTTCTCGATCTGCAAAAGTCTTTTCGCCTCCTTCATACGAAGATTTATCAGGTATCTGTGGGGCGTTTCTCCGAACTCGTCCTTAAACGTGTCAATCAAAGTTCTTTCGGTGATGTAAAATTTATCCATCAATGCTTTATTGTTCAGGTTGGGATCCATGTAATTTTGATCCATATGCTCTTTTATAAGACATGCACGGGCAGTCATTTTTTCCTCGACTGCTAGCTGATAATGATATAGCACCCTTTTTGCATCGCGAAGGAGGACTGCTTCAAGATCCTTGTCCCGTATCTCCGTCCTTCCAAAGAGCTTATCGAGACTTCTTTACATTCCTTTTTCGATTCGGCAGGAAGGCATATGTCCGAATGGTAGATTATTTTGTTCCATCTGCTGTAGAAACGGTTCCAATCTTGGATAATAGCGGATATTCTTTGTTACCCACTCGTTCCTAGGAATGATATAGCAGAGACGGTGTCTTCCTGCCGGTAAGCTGAACGAATACGTGCCTTGCCGGTTGTACGTAGCATAGCAGATATTTTCTTTTGCTTCGGCAATATGTTCTCCATCGTGTTTCTGGAATAGAATATTCCCTTCCAACATCATAAAGAGGAATAGGCTGGTATCCTCCATAAGGTAATCTGCCTGCAGATCGGTATGTATATCAACTTCCAACACCTCAAGAAAGAAAAGGATATGGCTGTAATGCTGGCTGATGATTGTACCCTCTTTGATATCTATGCGTTCTGCCTGGGCATAGGGCAAACGAAACCTACACCACCGGGGTATACTCCCGCTGATATCGGTCACAACAGCATGCGACCTGAACATATATTTTACCGTCCTGCGCATGGTTCGCAAGTTTTTTCATACAAGAATAGATGTCTTGAAATGTGATCTTCATATTAGTCTTCTATCAAATTTCGACATAATCTTGGGATGCTGATCTATGTGGTCTTCATCATGAACAGGTAGTTTTTTTATATTTTAAAACAAGTTGTCCGTTTATATTGTTTCTTAGGTTAGTAAAGCATGTTAGAAGTTATGGAGATTTAAAATATGGAAACTTTAAGCTTAATATTAACGGGAATTGTAGCTCTTGAACATTTGTATATCCTTTGGATGGAGATGTTCGCTTGGGAAACGGTTGGCAAAAAGACTTTTAGAGGTGCTTTACCGGAAGAACTGTTTAAGGCAACCAAAGGCTTAGCGGCTAATCAAGGTTTGTACAATGGCTTTTTAGCGGCGGGGCTGATATGGTCTTTTTTTATCGAAAACCCAGAATGGAGTTTTAATATCCGTGTATTCTTTTTGGGATGCGTGATTGTTGCAGCACTTTATGGAGGTATAACCTCTTCTAAAAGTATCCTTTTAAAACAAGGGCTGCCCGCAATACTTGCGCTGATTTGTGTATTGATTTCTTATAATTCTTAAAACAAAAAGTATGGAGTTTAAAAATGTAATAATAGCGGGAAGCGGTGTATTAGGCTATCAAATCGCTTTTCAAACGGCTTTTCATAACTTTAATGTAACTGTTTACGATATTAATGATGAAGTTTTAGAAAAGGCAAAAGCAAAGTTTGCTATTTTAAGTGCTGCTTTTAAAAGAGACTTAGGTGCTACAGATGAACAATTGGCAGCTACCAAAGCAAGATTATCCTATAGTTCGGATTTGGGAGAGGCTGTAAAAGATGCCGATTTAGTTATTGAAGCTGTTCCTGAAAATCCGGAGATTAAGATTGATTTCTATCAGAAATTGGCAAAATTGGCACCCGCTAAAACGGTATTTGCAACAAATTCATCGACTATGTTGCCTAGCCAGTTTGCCGAGTATACGGGGCGTCCGGAAAAATTTGTTGCACTTCATTTTGCGAATGAAATATGGAAACATAATACCGGTGAAGTGATGAAGCACGCAGGTACATCTGATGAGGTATTTGAAAGTTTGCTGCTATTTGCTAAACAGATAGGCATGGTGGCCTTGCCTTTGCACAAGGAACAGCCCGGTTATATTGTAAATTCCCTCTTAGTACCGCTTTTAAGTGCTGCTATGGATTTGTGGATAAGAGATATTGCGGATATTGAAACGATCGATAAGACTTGGATGGTAGCTACAGGAGCGCCGCTTGGTCCCTTTGGAATATTGGATGTAGTAGGTATTACTACTGCTTATAATATTAACAAAATGGCCGCAGACGCGACTAAAGATCCTGTAAAGGTTGAAATTGTAGAAAAATTAAAATCGGAGTTTATAGATCAAGGTAAATTAGGCGTTGCAACAGGTGAAGGATTTTATAAGTATCCTAATCCAAAATATAAAGTAGAAGATTTCTTAAAGTAATTAAAAATGCCTAATTATCAATATCTTCTGGCTTGTAACCTTTAATGTTATAAGGGTTGAAGGTTGAGATGTTAAACATGAACTTTATAAAATGGTAATTGTCAGTCCAAGAGGCACTGGTAATTACCATTTCTAGTTAGTACTGCTGCTTTGATACTATAATCTATTTGACCCAGATCTGCGATTTTTCGGTGATTTTTACCTTTAGTAGCACTATTTCTCCTTGTCACCAATTGGGTATAGTTGCACGCCTTAACACTAACTAAGGATTACAGACCCGATGCAAAAAGATATTAAACCCATTTTAGAGAAAGTAGAATCCGGCACTTACAATGGGGAGGAAGAGCGCATTGCCAAGCTCTGGCTTTTCCAATTAAGGAGTAAGGATCTGGATCAGATTTCGGAAGCCGAATTGGAGGATACCAGCGAACAGATCTGGAATCGTTTACAGCCGGACGCGGCAACCCCTGTCCGTAGGTTCAAAGGTTGGCAGCGTATCGGTGCTGTGGCGGCAGCTATCCTAGTCATTGCATTTGGATTTTATTTCTACTACGATAAGAAACAGCTTGGTTTGGAGTCTGCAAGCGGTCTTGTGCAGGATGTAGCTCCAGGGGCACAGGGTGCTACGTTGACCTTAGCCGACGGCAAGAAGGTAAGACTGTCCGATGCCTTGAGCGGTGCCATAGCCGAAGAATCCGGGGTGAGCATTACAAAATCAGCTGATGGGCAGTTGATTTATGCACTAAAGGGCAACAGTGCTGATGTTAATAAAGAGAATACCTTGTCTACTTCTAATGGGGAGACCTATCAGTTACGCTTGCCGGATGGTACCCGGGTCTGGTTGAACACGGGGTCGAGTTTGACCTATGCGCCCAAACTGGTCCAGGCAGGCAAGCGTAGGGTCAAGCTTGTAGGAGAAGCTTATTTTGAAGTGGCCAAAGATAGATCCAAACCTTTTATTGTAAGGACAGGTACACAGCAAGTCGAGGTTTTGGGAACCAGCTTCAACGTAAATGCCTATCTGGATGAACCCGTGACGAGCACTACGCTGGTGGAGGGATCTATTAAGATCAAGACCGAAAAAGGAGAACATCTTGTCCGACCTGGAGAACAGGCCATCAATACCGGAAAGGATATCCGCATCGTACGTACCGAGACAGAGAATATCACCGACTGGAAAGACGGCGATTTTTACTTAAACCATGTCGATTTCAAAGTGGCCATGCGCAAGATAGCCCGATGGTATGATGTCGATATCGTCTACGACGGTTCTGTACCCGAAGGTCTGGAATCTGGGGGATGGATATCCAGGGACAAACCGCTATCGCAGGTACTTAAATCTATCGAATCCTCGGGCATGGTACGATTTCGGAAAGAAGGCCGTACGATCCATGTGATCCGTTAGCTCTATACCGGCAAAAACAAAAAACTAACTAACCCTATTTTTAAATCTAAAATTGAAGAGCATGAAACGAGAGAAGACATAACTGCTATAAACGATAAACCAGAAGCATAAGATGCTCCTGGTCCAGCTTGGAATTATAACTATTTATGACAGCAACCTCATCCGTCGAAAGCTAAGGATTGCCGTCTTACCAAACTAAACAAACTTAGCGAAAATTGTGCGTATGTACAATGGGAGGCTTCTTGTCGGCTGCTAGGCTTGTTTAAAAACTATGACAATAAAATGTATAAAACCTTTGCCAAATATATAGAGGTATACAAAGGCCTCTATGCTAAAATCGTGCTGATTATGCGACTAACCACCATACTATTGATCGCAAGCCTGATGCAGGTCAGTGCATCGACATTCGGACAGCAGATCACCTTGTCCAAAAGAAATGTATCTATAGAATCTGCCCTGAAAGAAATCAGGGAGCAGAGCGGTTATGACTTCTTCTTTGATGGAAAGAGCCTACCCAAAGACAAGGTGATCGATGTTGCTTTAACAACTGCAAGTATCGATGCCGCCCTAAAAAGTGTGCTAAGAGGACTGCCTTTTACATACAGTATTGAAGGGAAGATCATTTCCATCCGCAAGAACGAACAGCCCTCATCGGGTATCGCGGCGGGAGCAGCCATACTAAATATCGACGTCCGTGGTCGTGTGGTCGATGAAGAAGGTAATCCGTTGGTCGGTGCGACGATCCGAGTCAAAGGCGGGGGCAATGACATCATTACCGATGAGAATGGACGGTTTATATTGCAGCAGGTCGCCGAGAATGCCACTATCCAGATCTCCTATGTGGGCTACTACCGTAGAGAGGTAAAAGCAGCACCCAACTTGGGTGATATCCGGTTGGAAATGCTGAGCAGTAATGTCGAGGAGGTGGAGGTAAGCTACTCTACAGGTTACCAGAATCTTTCGCGTGAGCGCAGTGCGGGTTCTTTTTCGAAGCCCAATGTCAATATCATGAAAAATCGCTCTTCCAGCGTGAATGTACTGCAGCGGTTGGACGGATTGGTCCCAGGGCTGACTCTGAATAATTCGATTACAGCCGAGGACAATCCCTTTCTGATACGCGGCCTAACATCTATTAATTCGACACGTGGTCCACTGGTGGTGGTAGACGGGGTCGAATTGCAGGGGGTCTCTATCGAAAGTCTTACAAGTAAAATTTGAGGAACTCTTTGGTCAATGAAAAACTGGGGCCTGATCGATATGCTTTTTTACGGAAATGTGTAAACCCATAACAGGACGAGACACTGGAGCAAGCGGAAGTTGGGCAGAGCCCTACTTTGCTTGCCGTATGCGCTGCAAACGGACTTTAGGGTGTCCTCCGGGGATACCCTTATGGCCTAGCGGCATGGTAGAGGTCGGTTTCGGTATACTCTCGGGTATACCGGACAGGCTTTTTCAGATATACCGATATATCATGATGCCGATGTACATATGGCTGTATATACCCTGATTTTCAAGGCACCTGTTTTGTATCTTTTTAGTAAATTTGATTTATGTCGTCAAAATACTTTAAATACCGCAGAGCATTCCAGCGTAAGGTACATCCTTATGATCTGGGGGTATTGACCGGTCTGAAAAGGGGAAGTGACGACAACCATTTCCTATTAAAGGTCTATAAACTCGACGCATATGCATTTGAGGATTATTATCTCTACCATCTGGAATATTATCTGGAAAAGGACGAACGGAACAATGAAAAAGAATTCTTTGAACATGTCTGGCGGATCGTAGAAAAGAGGATCGAATACTTTGAGGGGCGGGATCCCTTTTCTTCCAAGCATGCCCTATATGTATCCAATACCGGAAAACTAAGGGCATTTCAGGAATTTTTAATGGAAGGGACAAATGGAACATCAGGCCGAACGAACTCCTGCTGACAGAAAAGGACAACCTGATCGCAGAACTCCGCGAAAAGATCGGAACATTGGAAGAAAAACTTGCAAAGCTGGAGGACTTTGAGGTATCCGTCAAGGCGATGGTGCAGGATGACCATCTTCCGACCTTTATTGATCTCATCCACCAGTTAAAGGATCTAACACTACCCAATGGCCGAAAACTGTTGAAATCCGATTACGAAAGCCCCTACTACAAACTTGTCGCCATGTACTTTACCTACGAGGGTAAGGATATCCCCATCAGTACTGCGCGCAACTACTTCGTAAAAAAAGATCCGAAGGATGCAAAAAAAGGCGTGAAGATCGAAGAGCACGAAAAACTCTTTGTGATCGTTCCGAAAAAGAAGTCCTGATACCATCCCGTTCAGATTCCGAACATGACCAACAGCCTCCGTTGGTCAGCCTAGACATGCGATAATGCCCCATTTTTGTACCGTGGTCAGCGAAAGGATCGCGACTAGATCATCGTAACAAAAATCGGGAGAATATGGAAATAGACATCGTAACAAAGAAGGATCTCCAGCAGTTCAAGCAGGAAATACTGGAGGAAATGAGATCAATCCTAGCAAACAAAAAGGTAGAAACAAAGGACAGGCAATGGCTGCGCAGCGCAGAGGTGAGGCAGATGCTCGGTATATCTGCGGGAACCTTACAGAACCTGCGTATCAACGGTACATTGCCGTACCAAAAGATCGGTGGGACAATGTATTACCGTAGCGAAGATATCGAAACCATGATGAAAGGGAGGGCGGGGCATGGATAGACATATGCTTATACCCAGACATTCGTTCAGCGGCTATTTTGAGCGGAAAGCCAGTGACAGCAGGTTATTGCCATCGCACATCGGGCTTATCATGGCACTCTTCTACCATCAGGGCGGGAGCAATCCGTGGGATTTCTTTCACGCCAGCCGGAGCAGGCTTATGCGGTATTCGAGGTTACGCTCCATAGCCACTTATCACAAGTGCCTATCCGATCTGGTGGAATACGGCTATCTGGAATATATCCCTTCATGGCATCCGGTTAAAGCAAGCAGGTTCAGGTTTATCCAAATAGCTGATGGATAGAACAATGGTTAGATCGGATGAAAATACCAAATCGGTACGTTTTCCGAAGGAGATCGATGACAGGCTGGCGCTGTTGTCCCGAAAACTAGGAAGGACAAAGCGTCTGTTGGTCATGCAGATGGTCGATTATTTCTACAAGAGCAAGAAGGATCCGGCAGACCTGAACGATGAGGTACTGAAAAAGGAACTGTCGAGCGGTGTCAACCGTATCCTCTCCTTTATCAAGAAACAGGAGAGCGACCTGTTGGTACCGGTCTATTCCATGCTGGACGAGCTCACGGCGATGGTCAAACTAATGGGTTCGATCACCAAGGCGATTGCTGAAAGTCAGCTCAAGGGAAGCTCGGCTTTAGGCGAAAGTTTGGCGTATGCAAAGCTGATGGATGCCAATCTGAAAAATTTGATTGTAGCACTCGGAGAGAAGGAAACCCTGAAATCTAATTTCAGAAAGATACTGGAACATTATATCGCACAGCGAGAAACCCTGGGCTGGCCGGTGTCGGCAACGAAGAAAGAGGAACTCGCCAAACAGGTACGGAATGCTGTCGAAAAACTTTAACAGATCATAATGTACATCAATATCACGACCTCCGAAACGGGCGACAACAAAGGGAGCTGTGGCACATTGGTAAATTATCTTGAAAAAGAGAACAGGGATAAGAAAAGCATCGACCAGCACGAAAAATGGTTCAATGGCAACAGCAACGGCATCAGACCCCATGTGCGGATCGGTATAGACAACAACATCGCCAAGCTGGGAAAAGATGACAGCAAATTCTTTCTGATCAATATCAGTCCGAGCCAGAAAGAACTGACCTATCTGATATCTCAATACGGAGAACAAGGAATCAAGGACAATCTCAAAGAATTTGCTATCAAAGTCATGGACGAATACGCTAAAAATTTCAAGCGGGACAATATCCGTAGCCATAAAGATCTGCTCTGGTTCGGTAAACTGGAAAACTACCGATACTATGGCTATAATGATAAGGAAGTGAAGAACGGAAGCAGACAACTTGGCGAGCATAAGGAAGGACAACAGATGCATATCCAGATCATCGTAAGTCGTAAGGATATAACCAACAGGATCAAGCTCAGTCCGCAGAATACATCAAGAGGAAAGAATGTCTCTCATTCGAAAAAGCTGGGACAGTTCGACCGTACGGCATTCAAGCAATCGGGTGAAACCCTTTTTGATGAGATGTTTGGTTTTAATCGCGGACTGAAAGAACGGATGGATTATGCCAATACGATGAAGAACGGCACCGCACAGCAGAAAGCACAGTTACATGCAGTTTCAGCCTTAGCTGAACGCTATCCGCAGTTGCAAACTGCCCATGTGACAGATAGTTTTATGAAAGACATCAACACTGAAAAGTACCTTGATGTCGGCGGTATGCTTTCCTCTATTGCTGGAGGAGCGTGGGGATTATTTGAAATGCTGCTTGAGCCTACATTCGATACATCGGGCGGCGGTCAGACCGTGGCCGATGAGGAAGAAAAGAAGCGCAAGCGAAGGAAAAAAAGGGGACTACGGAGATGATGACAGGTACAACTCCCTGCGGTACACCTGCATTCTTCCTTTGTCAGAAAGCAGAAAAACCTCGCTCGATTAGCAAGAGGTGTTTTGCTAAAGCGCACACCACTTGCGAGGTAAAAGAAAGCTACTATATTGGGATAAAACTCTTCCCATCTGCACCGCTTTTGCAAAATTACCCACGGAGACGGAAAGTTCAAGGGTATAATAAACGCACTCCTTCGCTGCGGCCCATTCTCGTGCGCCCTTGACCCGATTCCGTCTCCTTGTGTCCGGTGGCCTAAGCGGTGAAAATGGGATGCTGTGTGTATGATATATGGTGGCTAATCATTGAAATAGATTCCCCAAGTTTTACGTATCAAACTATGCTTAAAAGAATAGCTCCGGATACAAATCTCTTAGCAGCGGATCGATCGAATGGTCTGTTTCAACATTCTCCAATCCAAACTCTTTGATCTTTCTTAAGAATGTACCCTTTTTATCCACTCCAACAATAAGATCCCATGTTTCATTCTTTTTCAAAGCAAGTTTAGTATAATACCTACACCGAGGCGGTATATTACCCGTGATATCGGTCACAACAGCATGCGACCTGAACATATATTTTACCGTCCTTTTCATGTCCGTATAGCTTGAAAACCTTAAAAACGGGAATTAAATTTAAAAACAATGGCGGTCTTGGACAAATATTTTCGACCAAATGGTGTTTCACCACCACGAAATACTTCTGATACACCATAAACCGATTATTATTAGTCTTCATATTCATTCGGTCAGTATAAATATACGGTGAATTAAGTGGTCAACGCGATTTTACCGGAATAAACATATAACCGTTTTCAAGTTTTGGTAGGTTAGTGATTTCTGAATGAACCACGTAGACGCGGGGCTTGATCATTTTCTCGCTGGTGACCATACCTCGCTTAGACCCAAACAATCGAGAATCTCCAAGGTCTGCGAACGAACAAATGTAGATTAGCTGGGAGATTGCCCTTGCTAATCGATATTGTTTGCATTCTTCTTTTAACCAGCTTTATCGGTATTCAAACACGGTTGTAGCGAAACAATCGGCATTTTTCCGAAAGAAGCCTTTGGCATTAATGTATCATATTTCGGTCTTTTACTAACCAATGTTTCCTCCAATTGATCCATATCCTGACCTATCCGTGTATCCAACAGCTTAGCGTAATGCTGGGTGGTCTTGATATCCGTATGACCGAGCATCTTGGATACCGTCTCAATAGGGACATTGTTGGATAGGGTAACTGTTGTGGCGAAAGTGTGCCTTGCCATGTGGAAGGTCAGTTTTTTGGTGATACCACATAAGTCGGCAATCTCTTTGAGGTAACTGTTCATTTTCTGGTTACTGAGTACCGGAAGCAACGTTCCTTTAGAAACACAGGACGGATAATCACTGTACCGTGAAAGAATTTCCAGAGCCTTTGGTAGTAATGGAATGTTCGATGCCGTTTCTGTTTTCTCTCGGCTGGTAAATATCCAGAGCTTGCCTCCGAAACCTTTTCCGATTTGGTTATCGGTAAGTTTTTTAACATCGGCGTATGACAGTCCCGTATAACAGCAGAACACAAAGATGTCACGTTCATGCGCGAGTCTGGGTACGGTAAACAGTTTACGTTCTATGCGCTCCAGTTCGTGCTCGGTAAGGAATTCTTTTTCTTTCGGTCTGGCAGAATTCTTATAGAATGCAAAAGGATCGTCGGTAATCCATTTGTGGGCAATGCACAGCCGTACTATTTTACGCAGATGCTTGATATACTTGGCAGCAGAAACTTCCGAACAGCCCAATGCAGAACGCAGATAAAATTCATATCCTGCGATAAAGCCGTGGTCCATCTTTCTGACATCAATGTCTGAGCATTTGTGTGCTGTCTTTAAATACAGTTCGATATGGGACATTGAGGTCTTATAACCTTTGAGTGTATTAGGCTTGAATCCGTTGCCCAATAGAGCTTCCATCTGATTGTTATGTTCAAGGAAAACAGCAAGCAACGATTTTCTCTTAATATCTTTTCCTAGATATTTCAGTTTAATGGATTCTGAGGTAATATCCTCGCCGCTTTTGACCATTTGGAGATGGAGGTCGGCAACCTTGTGTTCGACGGTATCCAGATATGTATTCAGTGTTTTAACCTCCTCTTTGGTTCCTTTGGCACGGTTTGCCTTTGAAATCCATTTAGCAGGTTCACAATCCTTCCCGGTGGACACCTCCTTTGGTATCCCGTCCACGGTAATGCGCATGTAGATCGGTTTCTGGCCGCTCACATAGTTTTTTGGTTTCTTCAGGTAGAAGAGCAAGGAATAATTTGTACTCATGATAGTATCATTTAAGTGAAACAAACTTAGCCTTGCAGCCTAACGAAATCAAGATGTTCATTTTCTGAACAAGTTGTCAATCAGAAGATTAACCCCTTTCCAGTGAGTCGTGTATTTTGAAAAAGCGACTCACCGAATGACTCACTTTTTTATTGGGAAAAACTGAATATTTTGTAAAATCTGATAAAATAAAAAACGCTGTAAACATTTAATTTACAGCGTTTTAGTATGTTTTGATCTCAAGATCTGTAGCCCGTAGGGGAATCGAACCCCTGTTTCAAGAATGAAAATCTTGCGTCCTAACCCCTAGACGAACGGGCCGTTTTGTTTTCCGGTGTGCAAATATAGAATTTACTTTTATTATCACAAAATATTTTTCATAAAAATTGCTGCTTTACATATAAGATGCTATTTTTAGGTTGAAAACAAATCATATGAAACTAATTAAAGCCTTAAGTATCTGCGGAATTCTGTTGGCAGCACTGCAATTGAATGCCCAACAGAAAAATATAGAAGTTAAGTGGGACTTCAATGAAAATTATAATCCCAAAGATAATATTGCCCTAAAAATAATCATCAAGAACAATGATGGACAGCCGGTCGATTTGAAAGGTTATAATCTTTGGTTCAATTCTATATATCCAATCGAAGAACAGAATATTCCACTATATTCTATTCACAATCGCAACGGGAATCTTTATTCCATTGATTTTGCTGACCAAGCAAAAATAGGTGCACAGGATTCTATGGTGATTGATTATAAATCCCCTTACCCTATTACTCACACTTCATTGACTCCAAATGGATTCTATCTACAGAGTAGAACAAACCCAAGGGAATTAATAAATATAGGTCACCCAACTGTTAACCCGCTAAAGGTTTCCGCCGAGGAACAAAATAAGGTCTTAAATGAGCTGTTTGAAAGAAATTCAAATCGAGTTACCAAAGGAGAGCAGTTGATCCTACCTACACCTGCGCATTTAAAGATGGGAAAAGGAACCTATAAATTCTCTCAGCAAGTAGGTTATTATATCAACGAGCACTTTAATTTTGCGCTAAGGCCGTTTCAAGACCTTTCAGAACAATTGACACAGTACTCTTTTATCAATCAAGATGAAAAGAATGCAGCTATAAAGGTTTTGTATAAGAAGGGATTAGGTCCAGAGGAATACAATCTGAAGATTAACGCGAAAGGGGTAACTATTGAGGCTACCGAAGCTGCGGGTGCATTCTATGCCCTTCAATCCATCAAGTCTATGCTTTCTGCAGAAGAGTTGAAAGGTAATGGAGAAGTATCTCTTCCTTATGTGGAAGTAAATGATGCGCCAAGATTTGATTACCGTGGCTTTATGATGGATATTGCCAGGAATTTTAAGGATATCAATACCATCAAAAAGTATATTGATGTCATGGGGCAATATAAAATAAATAAGCTTCACCTACATTTTATTGATGATGAAGGCTGGAGGTTAGAAATTCCTTCACTTCCAGAATTAACTGAAATAGGCTCCAAAAGATCACCTTACTATCAGGACGGCACGAGCATACAGCCAGCTTATGGTTCAGGAAACAATGTAACGGAGGGTCATTTTCTGACCAAGGCCCAATTTCAAGACCTTCTGAAGTATGCAGCTTCTAGATACGTAACGATTATTCCAGAAATTGAAACTCCCGGACATGCCCGAGCAGCTATAAAATCCATGGAAACAAGGTATAATCGTTTGATGAAAGAAGGGAAGACAAAAGAAGCCGAGGAGTTCCTGTTATATGAAACAGCTGATCAGTCGGAATATAGTTCTGCACAATATTGGGATGATAATGTCATGAACCCTGGGCTGCCTTCTGTATATCGGTTTTTAGATGTTGTGCTGGATGATATCAAGAAGATGTACGAGGAAGTTGGTTTGACCCTGAAAGTAGTTTCTTTGGGTGGCGATGAAGTTCCGGCGGGATCTTGGGAAAAATCTCCTGCTATTCAAGAACTCATGAAAAAAGAAGGCTTTAAGTCCGTTTACGAGGTATGGCCATACTATGTTGAAAAAATCAATGCAATCTGTGCGTCCAAAGGATTAACCATGCAGGGATGGGAAGAATTCGGAATGGTGAACAAAGGGTCGGGGATGGTAGTAAATGATAAATTGTCGCACCTCAATATGTACTTAGATGTTTGGGCAAATGTAATTGGTGGCGGACAAGAGGATCTTGTTTATAGGCTTGCCAATGCTGGATATAAAACTATCTTTATTTCAGCCGCCAACTTCTACCTAGATATGGTATGGGATAAAGATTTCAGAGAACCCGGACTTAAATGGGCGGCAATATCAGATCTTTACAACTCATTTTCATTGTTGCCTGAGGATTTTTTCTCTAACATGAGCTTGACAGATCCAGGTAAAAAATTGGAAAAAGATTATATCGCTTCAAAAGTAAGGCTTACGGAAAAAGGAAAGTCTAATTTATTGGGTGTTAAGGCTGCGCTTTGGGCGGAAACGGTTCTTACTCCAGAACGTATGGACTATATGCTATTCCCAAGGTTGTACGCATTATCCGAACGTGCATGGGCACCAAAAAGAGTATGGGAATCGGAAGCCAAATTCAATGAAAAGTCTTTCAACCAAACTTATGCTGATTTTGTAAATAAGGTCGGTATTTATGAATTGCCAAAACTCGACCTTATTGCTGATGGATTCAATTACAGATTGCCATCCGTAGGGGTAACTCAAAAAGAAAATAAGTTGATGGCGAATATAGAATACCCAGGATTTACGATTTATTACACAACTGACGGAACCGAACCAAACTCCAATTCAAATAAATATCCTTCTGAAGGAATTCAAGTGAAATCTGGTGACAAAATCAATCTGGCAGTAGTGGATGACAAAGGTAGGGTAGGAAGAGTGTCGACGTATGTAACGGAATAGACAATAGACAAAAGACATAAGAGATTAGAATTGTATTAATCCCTAGATAGGGTTGGTTGTTTTATACTTTTGTCTTTTTTCATAGTATTTTCACCACTACAGGGCAGCATGGCGTTTTGTAAACATTTCTATAATAGTTATACTCCTATAGGGTTGGAAGGTCGGATTACAAATCTGCTATAATAGTTACATCCCGATGGGGTTGTGCTATTATCGAAAATGATATTTCACGCCATACAACCTTGCTAGGGGTGGAACTATTATAGAAAAAAATGGCCATTGGATTATTTTCAGTGGCAGGTGGGGACACCTGCCACGGCTAGAAAACCCCATCGGGGTTAAATGCCAGGGCCATGAAATCCTTCTTAAATACTGTATTCATGTAATATCTATAGCATTGAAATCTCCCAAGAACCTAACGCCGTAGATGTGGCATGTTAACGGCTTTTTGGATGAAGACACTAGCAAACCATACCCTGTCTAATGTCTAATGTCTAATGTCTAAAAACTACCTGAACCCCATAAAAGAAGCAAAGCATAAATGTTTATGTAGTACATCAACTTTATTAAAACCAACTTTCTCCAATAAATTCAATTGGTATACTAATGGTCTTGGTGAGTCTTCTTTTTCAATATAGGCGAATACATGTTCTTGATATTCCTTATCCTTTAAGTCAGTCAAGAACGCTCCATACCTTTCATTATAAATAAACTCTTGGACTTCTGGACTGTTTTGCTGGACCATGTCCAAAATCCAAATACTGCCACCTTTCTTAAGAAGACCAAATAACTTTTTGAAAGCCCTTTCCCAATCCTTATCGTCGCGAAGATGGTGGAGAACCATCGTAGCAATAATAACGTCGTATTTTCCGTCCTCCAGTTCAACTGTTCTAAAATCCCCTTTGTAGATATTAACTTGGCCTGATGTATATTCCTGAACTCTCTCTTTTGCTCTATCCAACATGTTTTGACTAAGGTCAACCAAATCTACATTCACCTTGTTATTGGTCTTCATTAAGGTTTTTATAGCATAGTTACCGGCGCCGCAACCAATATCTAAGATGTTTTTAAGATCCGGATATACCTTTTGAATACCATCAGTGATGAGCTCCATATTGAAGACCGCATCAAGCGTATTCGCCTGACTGGTATTCAAATCCGAAAACCGTTCAACATCAGCATCAAACCGTTGTTCTATTTCTTCAAGCGTTGATTTTTTCATCTTATTTAAATTGGTAAACTATAGACTTCGATAGTCCCTTCGAATTGCGACCACCGCTATAGTAAATTTACGAATAATCCAATGAATTTGTGATTTCGATCCTGACTGTTCTAATGTCTATTGTCTAATGTCTTTTGTCTAACCCCATACAAAATAAAAAAGACGTCCCTAAAGACGTCTTTTTCGTTGTGTATGGGAGTTTAGAACTCCTTAAATTTCTCAGGCTCCATTTCCGTAAAGGATGCTACCTTTTGGTAGGTAATGCTGTCGCCGCTGCCTTTAAATGTGGTAGGAAGGATCAATCCATTCCCAACATCCTTATAGCCATTCACTAAATAGCTTTTGTTGTCCAAATCCAATCTTTTCACCAAGCCAGATTCTTCACTTACGTAGAAACTCCCAGAGTTACCCAAGAAGTTTGAGAAATCCAGTTTCTGTAGTTTCTCCGCATTGATGATCTTGTTGCTGGATTGTGAACTAATATTGGATGCCATAATGCTAATAGGCAAAGACAATACTTTCAAGTCTATATTATATTGACCAATTAGATCTGGCAATACTTCTTTATATTCTTGTAATGACACTTCAGCACCATTTTCATCAAATACATGATTTAATTTTTGGTTCTGAACATTCAATAAGGCGACTACATTTTCATTGTTCAATGTTCCTTCAAAACGAACATTCCCTGTTTGTTTGTCCAATAAGAACTTTCTGCTACCGCTGATAGAAGGATACTTGCTGTTCCCTGAAACGGTGAACATAAGGTATTTTGTGCTTTCCCATTTGTTCTTACCGCCTACGCCGGTCCAAATTTTGTCAATAATGCTGTTAGATTGTGCCAACATCAAGGTTGGTGAAAATGCTAAGACAGCAAATATTAAATAGATATAGTAAACTATATTCTTTCCTTGTTTCATAATACTGATTTTTATGATATATGAGAGGGTGACACTACGTGCAATAACTTGCAACCCCAAAATCAAATTGGGAATGATTGAGTTGCGTTGTCCGTATGTGCAAAATGTTTCATAACCTCCCAGTTATCAAAAACAATACCACTAATGATTTTTATGTATTAAAGCCATTTGGATTGCCGTAATGGCAGCCTCTTCTCCTTTGTTTCCGTGTTTTCCTCCAGCTCTATCCAATGCCTGTTGTTCATTGTCGGTTGTTAATACCCCAAAAATTACAGGTTTATTATATTTTATCCCCACATTTGCGATACCGTTTGCAACAGCATCACAGATAAAGTCAAAATGGCGGGTTTCACCTTGAATTACACAACCTAAAGTAATAACAGCATCCAATTCAGCATTGCGTAAAGCAATATCACTTCCTGAGATAAGCTCATAACTGCCGGGAACCTCAATAAGTTCAATGTTTTCGTCCTTAGCTCCGTGATCCAACAATCCTTTATACGCACCGTTCAATAGGGCGCCAGTAATCTGTGCATTCCATTGAGAAACTACAATCGCAAACTTTAAATTCTCAGCATTCCCCACTTGAAGATGTGAAAAGTCTGAAAGGTTTTTTAACGTACTTGACATACTATAACATTAAATAAAAAGGGCTACCAAAGGGTAGCCCTCAAAGTTAATTAAAATATTTTTGTTGATTAGCTTTGAACTATTGGTATCCAGAAAACTACTGTTGTTTTGCTTGAACGCGAGCAATAAAACTTTCGATTGAAGTAGATTCAACACTCTCAGGATATTCTTCCCTGATTCTTTGGTATGCTGCCTCTGCGTTCTTGAAGTCGTTCAACTCCTCATAAACCAATCCTAATTTCTTAAGGAATAATGGAGTAGTATAGCCGTTTTTGCTCTTATCTGCAGCTTTCTTGTAGATAGTTGCTGCCTTATCGTAAATTTTTTCTTCTGAATATGCATCTCCCAAAAGACCAATAATCAATGGGTCAAGAATTTCACTTCCTGTTTCAGAATATTGCTCTAAGTATTTGATCGCTTCTTTGAAGTTCTTTTGACGCAAATATAAACCTCCTAAATAAGCGTTTGCAATGTTTGCTGATTTAGTGTTAGAATACTCATCTGCTATTTCTTTGAAACCTGGGAATGAACCATCGCCTTCAATCGCTTTGTTTTGTAATGAATCGATCGTTGCGTAGTACTCTGCTTGGTACATTTGGTTTGCAGCTTTCTCAGCTCTAGGTGCTAAGTATAATTTTTGGTACCCAAAATATAACAAGATCAATACAATGATACCTGCTACGATAAAGATGATACTCTTTTCATTTTCTTGAAAAAATGATTTCTTCGGCCCTGTTTTTACCGCTGAAGAACCGCTTTGATTATTTTGTGACATTCTTTGTTTTAATAGATTACGGAACGCAAAAATACACTTTTAAAGAATACTTGCAATAACTTAGGAAAAATATTTAACAGCATTAAGAGTTGATATTGACCATTTTTTCCTTATCCAATTGTTCATAAATAGAATTTTGGCTTTTGAATTCAGGTACCATGACCTTCATCTGTCTAACAATATTGAGGTTGTTGTTGCTGTTTAATTCCTTTGAAAGCACATGAATTTCATTTTTTACCAATTCAAAGTCATTCTCTCTAACTTTGGCGATCATGATTTTTTCATGATGTGTAGGCATCGTGTTCTCAAGGTCATTCAACAACTCTTCATATAATTTCTCGCCTGGTCTAAGACCTGTGAATTTGATGTCGATATCTTTAAATGGCGTAAATCCAGACAATCTGATCATTTTCTTGGCCAAGTCCACAATTTTAACGGATTTGCCCATATCAAAAACGAAAATCTCACCCCCATTACCCATATTGCCAGCCTCGATAACTAATTGACAAGCCTCAGGGATAGTCATAAAATATCTTGTAATATCAGGATGGGTAACCGTAACAGGGCCACCCTTTTCTATTTGGTCCTTAAACCTAGGGATTACTGATCCGTTTGAACCCAAAACATTCCCGAACCGCGTTGTGATGAAACGCGTAGATTTAATGCCATTAACCGTAGTAAGGTAATTGTTCAAAGACTGAACATATTTTTCAGCAATTCTTTTAGTAGCACCCATCACATTCGTTGGGTTAACTGCTTTGTCGGTCGAAACAAAAACGAATTTTTGAACATCAAACTCAACAGCTAAATTTGATAACAGGTAGGTGCCGAATACATTTGTTTTAACTCCTTCACTAGGATGGTTCTCCATCATAGGTACATGCTTATATGCAGCAGCATGATAAACATAATGAGGCTTGAAATTTTCAAACAACAATCTCATTCTTTCTTCGCTACGAATGTCAGCAATAAAAGTATGATAGATTTGATTCTTAAACTGATCCTGAAGATCTAATTGAAGATTATGCAGTGGAGATTCAGCTTGATCACATAAAATGATCATTTGAGGTTCGTAGCGTCCTAACTGTTTAGAAATTTCGCTTCCGATAGATCCCGCAGCACCTGTGACCAATACTCTTTTTCCGCGCAATTGATCCAATAACTTTTCGTTGGATATTTGAATAGGAGCTCTCTCCAATAAATCTTCAATCTTGATTTGCTTTATCTGAGAAGGCGAGAGGTCACCATTTATGATTTTACTTACTGGTGGCAATGTCAAGACTGTAACATTATGCTCCAATGCTTGGTCAATAATATTGTTCTTGACTTCAATATCGATATTGGAAGAAGCGATAATCAACTCATCAACACCAAATTTATGAACTGCCCTTAGAAAATCTTTAGAACCATAAATCTTTAACCCATCAATTGATTTTCCAATTTTTTCCTCATTATCATCGATATAGGCAACTATTGTTTTTTCAGATCTGAAATCATGTTCAAAAGTACGTTTTACTGCAATTCCCAAATCTCCAGCTCCATATACGATTGCATTTTTCCGACCATTCCTTGTCGACTTAGTGTATTGGAAAAAGATCTTAATACAAGTACGATAGGTAGTGAGTCCTGTAAATGCAAACAGGGCATAAATAATAATGAGATTTGTAGGGATGTTGATCTGTATTTGTAACGCGATAAAGATCAGTTTGGCTATAAACATGATTATCGAGGTGAACACAATAGTAGATAAGATCCGGATCGAATCTACTGCAGAAGTGTACCTCACAATACCACTATAAAGCTTGAATACTAAAAATGAAATCGCAGTCAGGGTCATACAGAATAAAAATTCCACAGAGAAGTCTAACTTTGAAAAAGAATCAACATTAAAATTATTGTAAAGCGTGAATGCAAGTAAAAATGCACAGGCAGAAACAGCTATGTCGAACATAAAAATAATCCATCTTGGAACTATCTTAATGTGATTCAACGGCTTAATTATTCTCATTGTAACAGGTTAGTTTATAAACTTCCGATTATTATCTTTCATATAATCTAATTTAAACCAAATATAATCGTTTAGGGTTTATTTGTTGAAAATTTATTGTGTATTTTTAACTTGCATTATATTTAAGTAAATGATAAATGTATCAAAATTAGCCCAAGAAGGGGTCTTACAACCTAAAGAAGCTTTGCTGTCTAAAGATCGAAAAAAAGGCAGTTTGACCATTGGTATTCCTAAGGAAAATACCTTTCAGGAAAATCGAATTCCATTGACTCCTCTGTCTGTAGGTTTGTTGGTGGAAAATGGACATGATATCATTCTTGAATCTGGAGCCGGTGATGCCTCCAATTTCCAAGATCATCATTACAGTGAACAAGGAGCACGCATTGTTTATGACAAAAAGGAAGTATATAAAGCTGATTTGATCATAAAAATTTCCAGTCCAACATTGAAGGAAGTAGAATTAATGAAGAACCGTCAGGTTCTATTCAGTTCTCAACAACCCTCCTTAATGGACCTGAATGTTCTTAAAGCATTAATGAAAAAACAAATCACTGCTCTATCTTTTGAATATCTCCAAGATGAAGGTGGACATTTGTCCGTTGTAAGGGCAATGAGCGAAATCGTGGGAGCCACCTCTGTTTTAATAGCTGCAGAATATCTTTCTAACGTATTTGATGGAAAAGGGCTGATGCTAGGCGGGGTTACTGGAGTACCTCCAACTGAAATGGTCATTATCGGTGCTGGAACAGTTGGGGAATTTGCTGCTAGGACAGCCATTGCTTTAGGCGCGCAAGTAAAAGTATTCGATAGTTCTGTTTACAGATTAAGAAGGTTGCAGAGTAATGTTGGTAGCAGAGTTTTCACATCTGTGGTCCAACCAATCGTTCTCAATAAAGCCGTTAAAACATGTGATGTCGTGATTGGAGCTGTAAGGGCCAAAAACGGCAGGACACCATGCTTGATTTCTGAAGATACCGTTTCCAAGATGAAACCGAATTCAGTTTTGATAGATGTAAGTATTGACCAAGGTGGTGTTTTTGAAACTTCTGAGGTCACTAACCATGAGAAACCTACATTCAGAAAATACGATGTTATACACTATTGTGTGCCTAATATCGCCTCTAGGGTTGCCAGGACTGCCACTTATGCACTAACCAATATTTTTACTCCAATATTGATTGAAATTGGAGAAGCTGGTGGCATGAACAATATGATCTGGGCAAACCAAGGCATTCGAAGTGCCATCTATCTATACCACGGAAACCTAACTAATAAAGACATGAGCGAAAAGTTTCAGATCCCTTGCAAAGATCTCAACCTGATCGTGATGGCAAATTTATAAACTATGAAAAACTATTTAATCCTTTTTATTCTGAGCATGATTGCATGGCATACTAAAGCCCAAGATACCGGGCAAATGAGATATTTATATGGTACGGAAGAAATTCCTGGCGCAAAGGTAAAAGTTGAAAGTCTGGAAGAACTGGATAAACCTAAACTTTACGTTCATAAAGCAGAACAAGACCAAAAAGATTTGGTGTTTTTGGTGATACCGGGTGGTGGATATGCCGGGGTAGCGATAAACCATGAAGGGCATGATGTTGCAAAAAGATTAAATGATTTGGGATATTCTGCATATGTATTGCTTTATAGAATTCCTAAAGAGGAGACTATGAGCAATAAAAAGTTTGGACCTTTACAGGATGCTCAATATGCTATAGCACAGATTCGTGAAGAAAATCCTGAAAAACAGGTTGTTGTAATTGGTTTCTCAGCTGGGGGTCACCTTGCAGGATCTCTTTCCAATCTTTTCGAACATCCACAAACACCTTATTTGGAAAAAGCAAATTTGAGACCTGATTATTCAGTCCTTTGTTACCCAGTGCTAACCATGGAAGAAGGTGTAACGCATCAAGGATCAAAACAAAATCTAATAGGTCCCGAATTTAAAGCAGAAGATGTTGAATTATTTTCATTAGAAAAACAAGTGGATGAAACTAATCAGCCTACTTTTTTGATGAGTGCAAAGGATGACAAAGCTGTGCCTATTGAAAATAGCTATAGATATCAGAAAGCATTGAATTCATATAATATTCCCAATACGCTATTCACCTATGAAGAAGGTGGACACGGGTTTGGGCTGATCAATAAAACTGACAGTAGAGATTGGTTTGCAGCCATGATGGAATGGTTACAGACTGTTAAGAAATAATTCTATTTAAAGGAATGATAAGAAGATACGAGAATTTTGATTCTCGTATTTTTTTTGGTCTCTTTTTTTGGAAATTGAACGGTATGTAAAGTTAAATCATCATTTCCAACAATCAGCTCATTATAAAAACCTCGAAACTTGATATCCTTTATCCAAAATGAGCCATTGTCATCTGATTCAATATTTATATTCTCTTGTAAGATGGATATGAGAGAGCCAGTATCAATTCCCAAAACCTTAGCTTTGTTTGCTGAAAGGATATTGCTTTTTGCCAACAATCTGGCCGTATAAGGAGTATTGGGTTTGGAGTATAATTCCTTTGGTTTTCCATAATCTGCAATTTCTCCAGCTTTCATGACCAAAAGGTAATCAGACATTGCCAGAACTTCTGCAGGGTCATGAGATACCAAAATAACGGTAAGCCCAGTTCTGGCTACTATGTTCTGGATATCCTGTTGCAATTCGTCCCTGAATGCAGCGTCAACTTGGTTAAAAGGTTCATCCATCAACAATACTTCAGGATCATTGATCAAAGCTCTAGAGATGGCAACCCGCTGTTTTTCACCACCACTAAGGTCTGCCACTCTTTTCTGAGCCAAGTGGTCAATTCTTAATTGTTCCAAAACTTCCTGAGTACGTTTGGCTTTCAGTTCCAGATTCGTGTTTGATAATTGAGATGCCACATTATCCCAAACCTTGGCGTAAAGATTCAAATCGTCAAAACCTTGGGAAACCAATTTCATGGCGTCATGACCTGGAATCAACTTGTCTTTTCTTGTAGGAACTAACCAACCTCGATATCGCACTTCACCGGTACTTGGTTCCAATAATCCATAGATCAATTTCAACAAAGTACTCTTTCCACTTCCTGATTCTCCGATTATGGCGGTTATTTTGCCTTCCTCAATGCCATAGCTGACCCGGTTTACTGCCGTAACCAGCACTTTCCCATCAAAAACAGTCGACACATCCGATCCATGGATCAATGGAAGATCAGGCTTTTGAACATCAGAAAATATATATTGACAAGACTTAGATTGTTGAGCCATAAAAAATGTCGGGTTTTTTGAACCCGACACAAAAATACAGTTTATGAATCGTTTTTGCTATTAAAAACCTAGGGTTAATCCAAATGTTAGATTTCTCAGACCTTCTTGTTCAGGGCTTTTCTCAAACAAATCATTCATATAATATTTAGCAAACAAACCTAGATTATCATATCCTATCCTCACAAAAGGACCGTACTGAAAAGTCTGTAAGTTATAGTTGTCTTTGAATTTCTGCTTGCCATTTGCATCACTTTTTAAACGTTGTGTTCCTTTTAGCAAAATCCCTGTCATTGCACCGAATGCCAATTTTACACGTTTTCCATTTTCCAATTGTTTGCTTCTAAGTTCAAATGATAGGGGTAACCTTAAGTAAGTGGATGTAATTACATTTTTAGAATAGTTCGCAGACTCATCCAGCTCCACATAATCTATTGGCGAGGTATTTTCCAATAATTGGATATTCTGCTTCAATCTCCAATAATTCCACTCAAAACCTGCTGATAAATAAACTTTAAACTGATCTGAAAACCTGATTCCATATTGAGCAATATCAAAACCGAAGTTTGATGATCTTTTATAGCTCATGAACTGTTTTTCTTCAGATAATGTGAAACTACCCTCGTCAGATAACCTTGAGAAACCCCAGTCAACACGTGTAAAGGTTATCCCTCCATAAGATCTTGGGTAGGTTATCTCCTTTTTGATGGAATCTTTATCCTCCTCATCTACTTTACCGATACTCAAAGAATAGGATTTGCTGTCTGTAGAGTCATTTTTTTCCTTTTTATAAACGATCTGTGCAGATGCGCTACTCCCAATAAATGCTATTGAAGCAATGGTCAATAAATAGTTTTTAATATTCATGTTATCTTCTGGTTTTTGCAATACTGTTAAATAAATCTACTTTTATGGTACCCTCGTCATCACTGCTGAATTTGACAGTTTTATTTGATGGGTTTATGTTTTCGGCAATGTTGTTTAAAATATTGGTGAAAATGGTTTGTTTCTTTTTCGGCTGCTGTTTGACTTCTGCATACATGACATCTTCGTTTTCAATAATGTTTACCAATGGTTGGATAGGTGCAACCTCTATGGCACTCAGTTCAACCTTGTTTTGGTCAATTTCGTTCAATACGATGGCATTAATAACTTCCATTTCACTAGCTGGAGCAATCTTTTCATAAGATTTCTTCGTTTCACTCAAAGCTAACCTGTTTCTAGAATCAGCTAATCTATCTAGTTTCGCTTCGTCAGTTTTTGCTATAGTTTTTTCAATAGCTATCGTACCTTCAAGTGCGGGATTCTTAGATTCGGCTAAAACTGATTCTTTCCTCTGTGAAATCACTTTTTCAACTGGCTGATTGATGGTTGTCGAAGGAAATTCCAATTTCTGCTGATCTTCATTTGGAAGTTTTTCCACTTGATTTACTTCTTTGCTAGCTAACTGAGGTCGAACAGTTTCATTATTGAGTATTCGATCAGGCATATTCAGGCCGATTCCAAGAGCGATTAATAAGCAAGCACCAATTGCCCAAACCTGCCAATTCAGCTTAGGTTTCATTGGTATTACTTTAGTTTCGTCCAGTTTGGATTCAATTCCCTGCCATACTGAAGCAGGTGGAGTTGCTTCTTGGTCTTTCAGACTATCAGAAAACATTTTGTCTAGATCTTGATCTTTCATATTCCTAATTCCTCCATTTTTTGAATACGCTCTTTGAGCCAATTTCTTGCTCTTGAGAGCTGAGATTTTGAACTGCCTTCTGATATGTTCAACATTTCTGAAATCTCCTTGTGATTGTACCCCTCTATGGCGTACAGATTAAATACCGTCCGATATCCCATCGGAAGTCTTTTAATAAGGTTCAGTAGATCTTTGTAGTCCAGGTGATTTAATGAAGCTGTACTTGAGAACTCCATTTCCCTAGCAGTCAATTGATCTGTTGAAAGAAATTGGATCTTGTTCTTTCTGAGGCTTTCTATAGCCGTATTGACCATGACTCTTCGTATCCAACCTTCCAATGAACCTTTACCTTCATACATTTCACATTTGCTAAAGACCTTGATAAATCCATTCTGTAGCATGTCGTTTGCTTCATCTTGGTCTCTTGCGTATCGCAAGCACAACGCGTACATCTTGGATGCAAATAAATTATACAGCTCCGATTGAGCCTGTCGTTCATTCGACTTGCATCTCTCCCATATATGTATAACGTTATTAGGCTCCAATGTAATCTGGTTTATTTTAAGACGCGGGTTGGCCTAAAAGGGTTGCAACAGAATAAAAAATTAATTCAATTTTATCGTTCTGCTCTGGTCATCAGCTACTTCTATTTGAACAATGGCTGCGTCTTCAGGAATTAAATTAGGGATTTTCTCTGGCCATTCTATAAAACAATAGTTGTCGGAATAAAAATATTCCTCATATCCTAAGTCAAAAGCCTCTTGTTCATTTTTCAATCGATAGAAATCAAAATGATATATTGGCCCCTGCGCTGAGCTATATTCATTTACAATGGAAAAAGTTGGGCTAGAAGTACTATCCTCAACGTTCAGAAAATCACAAATTGCTTTAATAAATGTAGTTTTTCCGGCACCCATTGGTGCTTGAAAAACAAATACTCTTTTGTCACTTGCATTGTCTATTAGCCATTTGGCAGCATCAGGCAAAGCTTCAGGATTAGCAACTTTAAACTCCATTAGATTTTTGAATTATTTTGGACTGTAGGTGATAAATGGAATAATCATTTCTTCCAAGGATATACCTCCATGCTGAAATGTTCCATTGAAATAGTTAACAAACTGATTGTAGTTATTAGGATATACGAAATACGTATCTTCCTTGGCGAATACATAAGTCGAGCTGACATGTACTCGAGGTAGCTGTGCTTCCAAAGGGTTTTTGATTATAAATACATCCTTTTCTATGTAATTGAGGTTTTTGCCTTGTTTGTATCTTAAGTTCGTGTTCGTGTTGCGGTCACCAATTATCTTACTTGGTTTTTTAACCCTAATTGTCCCATGATCAGTTGTGATGATTACCCGAACATTTTTTTGGGACAACCATTTCAGAACATCCAACAAAGGGGAGTGTTCAAACCAAGAAAGAGTCAAAGACCTATATGCTGCTTCATCATTTGCCAATTCTCTGATCATAGCCATGTCCGTACGTGCATGGGAAAGCATATCTACAAAGTTATAGACCAATACATTCAGATCATTCAGCATGTATTTATTGATGTTCTCCAACACATCTTTTCCTTGGTCCATCGTAATTACTTTGGTATAACTATGTTTGATATCTCTACGATAAACTCTTTTAATCTGATCAGCTAGAAAAACATCTTCATATAGGTTTTTTCCACCTTCATCATCATCATTTTGCCATTCATTAGGAAATCTTTTTTCCATTTCTAAGGGTGTCAACCCGCTGAATATTGCATTCCGTGCATATTGAGTTGCTGTAGGGAGTATACTATAGTAACTGTCTTCTTCTTCTACACGATAATAATCGGTCATTACTTCATTGATAACTTTCCATTGATCATATCTCAAATTGTCGATTAAAAAAAAGAAGGTAGGTTTTTCAGGTTCCATTTTAGGGAATACCTTAGTCTTGAAAAGCTGGTGAGACAATATTGGACCGTTTTCAGGGTTTTTGGTCCAATTCAAATATTCTTTTTCAATAAACTTCGAGAACAATAAATTTGCTTCCGACTTTTGCATGGTCAATATTTCGTGCATCCCTGCATCTTCAAGTTTTTCTAAAGAAAGTTCCCAATACAGCAGTTTTTTATAGGCTTCGATCCATTGTTGATAATTTAGGTTATTATTCATGCGCATGCCCAATTCTCGAAAATCTTGCTGATAGGCCATGGATGTTCTTTCAGAAATCAAACGTTTATTCTCCGTAAACTTTTTGATGGTCAAGAGAATCTGTTTCGGGTTTACAGGTTTGATTAAATAATCGTCTATTTTAGCTCCGATAGCATCTTCCATCAGGTGCTCTTCCTCATTTTTGGTAACCAAAATAGTGGGTATTGAAGGGTTGATGGCTTTTAATTTGTCCAATGTTTCAAGTCCAGTCAATCCAGGCATGTTTTCATCCAGAAATACCAAATCAAAGGGCTCGTTCTGAAATGCTTCTACGGCATCCGAGCCATTGTTTACGGTTTTAACCTTATAATCTTTATGTTCCAATAATAAAATGTGAGGCTTTAGGAACTCAATTTCATCATCAGCCCAAAGTATATGTATTTTCTGCATGTGTCTTTCCTTATATGGGCTAATTTACGGCTTTTCTGATAGTATTTTGTAGAAAGTGATTAGTATTTAGGCAAGTGGTTTTAGAAAGGTGTCAAATAGGGGTCTTGTTCGACTCTTGTTCCTCTTTTGTTCGCAGGTTGTTCGGACCTTGTTCGGACCTTGTTCGGAACATCGCCGAACGAGGTCCGACCAAGGTCCGAATGAGAGAGGACGGAGAGTGGAACAAGAGTCGGATAAGATCAGGGATATATTCTAAAAGAAATTACTATGCATATTGGGGGTGTATTTTGTTTTGATAAAAGGTTTGAGGTTGCCAATTTTCCTGAGTTTTGTTGGTTAAACATTACATATTGCAGTGGTTTTAATTCTTTTTGGTTTTTTTTTAACATTTATTAAGTACCATGTATGTATCTTTGCCCGTATCTTAGCCATAATATACAGCATAATACCTGCAGATTTGGCAAGATATTTAATCACTATTTTAGGCATTTGAACAAGAAAAAAATTATAAATGACCCCGTCTACGGTTTTGTAACGATTCCGTCAGGGTTTATTTATGACCTGATTCAACATCCCTACTTGCAAAGACTGCGTTACATAAAGCAGGTTAGTATGACTCATTTGGTTTATCCTGGGGCATTACATACTCGCTTTCAGCATGTTGTAGGTGCTATGCACTTGATGAGCTTAGCCATCGAAACGCTCAGGGGTAAAGATGTTGAAATTTCCGAGGCTGAAGAAGAAGCAGCATTAGCGGCAATTCTGCTGCATGATGTAGGGCATGGCCCATTCTCACATTCTCTCGAGCATACACTAGTCGAAGGAGTTTCGCATGAACTTATCTCCGCACTGTTGATGGATAAGTTGAATACAGAATTTAATGGTCGACTAAACCTGGCCATCACCATATTTAACGATCAATATCATCGAAAATTTCTGCATCAATTGGTTTCGAGCCAGTTGGATACAGATAGGATGGATTATTTGAACAGAGATAGTTTCTTTACGGGAGTTTCTGAAGGGGTAATTTCCTTCGACCGTATTATCAAGATGCTGAATGTGAAGGATGATGAGTTGGTTGTTGAGGCTAAGGGGATTTATTCAGTTGAAAAGTTTCTGATCGCAAGGAGATTGATGTATTGGCAAGTATATTTGCACAAAACAGTCATTACTGCGGAGCAGATGATGATTAAGGCCCTTACTAGAGCTAAGGAGTTGAGCAATGGAGGAGTAAAACTATTTGCTACCCCTGCCTTAGATCATTTCTTGAACAATAAAATCGATAAAGAAACATTTCTTTCGGATGAGTCGCATTTAGCCTGGTTCACTCGTTTAGACGACACTGATATTTTATCGGCTATTAAGATTTGGGCAGATCATGACGATTTGATTTTAAGTGCGTTATGTTCTAAGTTGATCCATAGGGAACTATTCCGTACGGAATTGAGCAATACCCCATTTTCAGCGGATTATGTTTTGGAACTGAAGGAACGAATTATGGATCGGTTCAAGATTGGTGAAGAAGATTTGGACTATTTTTTATATCAACAGGTTATTGGGAACAATGCGTATGATTCATCTGTGAGCAAGATCTGCGTTTTGTTTAAAGATGGCCAGTTGAAAGATATTGCTGAGGCATCTGATTTGTCCAACATTGAATCATTATCCAGGAGGGTTGAGAAATACGCGATTACTTACCCCAAGGAAGTTGGATTCATTCCCACTGACCAAAGAATAATTATTAACATATAACACAAGAATTACTGAATGCAATTTACCGCGGAACAAATAGCGACATTATTAAAAGGACGGGTTGAAGGAAGTCCGGAGATCATGGTTGATCAGTTATCCAAGATCGAAGAAGCCAGTTCCAGCAGCCTTACTTTTTTGGCGAATCCAAAGTACGAACACTTTATATATGAGACTGAGGCGGGGATTATCGTAATCAACGAAGACCTGGTCTTGCAAAAGCCTGTAAAATCCACTCTGATACGAGTAAAGAATGCTTATTCTGCCTTTACGGAGCTTTTGAAGCTTTATGATGAATTAAGAAATGATAAACAAGGGATTGATGATCAGGTATTTGTTCATGAATCTACTACATTAGGAAAAGATATCTATGTTGGCGCTTTTAGTTATATCGGCAAAAACGTAGTGATAGGAGATAAAGTAAAGATTTATCCTCAAGTATATATTGGAGACAATGTTAAGATTGGGGATCAGGTAACCTTGCTTCCGGGCGTAAAAGTTTATAACGATTGCAGCATTGGTAACCGCGTGATTATACATGCTGGATCAGTGATTGGAAGTGATGGTTTTGGTTTTGCACCTAAAGAAGATGGGTCGTATGAGAAGATTCCTCAGATAGGGAATGTAATTATTGAGGATGATGTTGAGATTGGAGCAAATACGGTTGTAGACCGTGCTACTCTTGGGTCAACAAAAATATTAAGTGGTGTAAAATTAGACAACTTGATTCAGATTGCCCATAATGTAGAGATAGGTTCGAATACGGTTATAGCTGCACAGACGGGTATATCTGGCAGTACCAAGATTTCTGAGAATGTGGTGTTGGGTGGTCAAGTCGGAGTTGTGGGTCATATAACGATTGCTAAAGGTTCTCAAGTGCAGGCACAATCAGGGATCAATAGGTCGATTACGGAGGAGAACAAAAAGTGGGGTGGTAGCCCGGCTTTTCCTTACAATAATGAGCTTCGCTCGCAAGTGTTATATTCGAAGCTTCCGGAACTCGAAAAACGCATTTCAGAGTTAGAAAAGCAATTAAATGATAAAAATAATAGCTAACTTTACCGGATAATTTTTTTGCAAACCACTAATGTTAGATATGAATGTAAAACAGAGAACCATTAAATCTGATGTCCATTTTTCGGGCGTTGGCCTTCACACGGGGAAACAGGTCAACGTAACATTGAAACCAGCAGATGAGAATCACTGGTATAAATTCAAGAGAATAGATTTAGAGGGTCAACCAATTGTCAATGTTGATGCTGACAATGTGAGCAATACGGCTAGGGGAACTACTATTTCACAGAATGGTGCTTCCGTTAGTACGATTGAGCATTTGATGGCTGCATTAGTTGGCCTGCAATTGGATAATGTTTTAATAGAAATAGATGGTCCTGAGGTTCCTATTTTGGATGGTAGTTCAGCGATTTTCATCGATAAGATTCAAGAAGTAGGGTTTCATGATCAAGAAGCTGACCGCGAGTATTTCGAGGTCACAGATAATATACATTATACAGATCCAGAGAGTAAAGTAGAGATTGTTGCGATGCCTGTTGATGGTTACCGTATTACCTGCATGATTGATTTCAATTCACCAGTTTTGGGAAGTCAGCATGCATCCTTGAGCAATCTGGATGAATTCAGCAAAGAGATAGCTGGTAGCCGCACTTTTTGCTTCTTACATGAGTTAGAGGCTTTAGTTAGTCAAAACCTAATTAAAGGGGGAGACTTGTCGAATGCGATTGTGATTGTTGACAAAGAGGTTACTGAAGGAGAGTTAGATAAATTACAGGATTTATTTCATAAGCGTGTTGAGGTTGCTCAAGAGGGTATCTTGAACAATATTTCATTGCGTTATCAGAATGAACCTGCAAGACATAAATTGTTGGACATGATTGGCGACCTTGCCCTAGTAGGGAAACCAATTAAGGGCCATATTATGGCAGCACGTCCTGGACATGCTGCAAACGTTGCATTTGCTAAACGCATAAAAGGTCAAATGAAACGTGAAAGGAATAAAAAGAACGTAAAGGTTTATGACCCCAATACACCTCCTGTGTATGATACAGTTCAAATCATGAATATTTTGCCGCATCGTCAGCCATTTTTGATGATCGACAAGATATTGGAACTGTCTGAAACACATGTGGTTGGTCTTAAGAACGTGACGATGAACGAGGATTTGTTCATGGGTCATTTTCCTGGTGCTCCTTTATTTCCGGGTGTATTGCAGATTGAGGCAATGGCACAAACTGGGGGTATTTTGGTCTTAAACACCGTTCCTGACCCTGAAAACTGGTTGACATTATTCTTGAAGATTGAAAATGCGAGATTTAAGAACCAAGTTGTACCTGGGGATACTGTTATTTTCACTTGTGAGTTGTTGGAGCCGATCCGTCGCGGAATTGCAAGGATGAAAGGAGTTGGCATGGTTGGTGATAAAGTAGTAAGTGAAGCAGAATTGATGGCCCAGATCGTTAAGGTCAAAGGATAATTAAAATTAGAATGATTCAACCATTATCATATATACATCCTGAGGCAAAGATTGCACAGAATGTTGTTATTGAACCTTTTTCTACTATCCATAAGGATGTAGAGATTGGTGAAGGTACTTGGATAGGCTCGAATGTTACCATAATGAATGGTGCGCGTATTGGTAAAAATTGCAAGATTTTTCCTGGTGCCGTGATTTCAGGTGAGCCTCAGGACCTTAAGTTTGAGGGCGAGATCACAACTGCTGAAATCGGTGATAATACGACAATCCGTGAATGTGTAACCATTAATAGAGGTACAAAGGATAGATATCGTACCGTGATTGGTAAGAATTGCTTAATTCAGGCTTACAGTCATATTGCCCACGATTGTTTTATTGGAGATAATTGTATTTTCTCAAATTCTAGTACGTTGGCAGGTCATATCACTGTTGGTGATTATGTGGTTCTTGCAGGAATGGTTGCTGTGCATCAATTCTGTAAAATTGGATCACATGCTTTCGTAACAGGTGGTACCTTAGTAAGAAAAGATGTACCTCCGTATATTAAAGCGGCAAGGGAACCTATTTCATATGCGGGGATTAACTCTGTGGGATTGAGAAGAAGAGGTTTTTCAAATGAGCAGATCAATGAAATTCAAAATATCTACCGTGTGTTATTTGTTCAACATAGTAACTTAGGTAAAGCACTGGATATTGTTGAGGCTGAATTTGAAGCAACAGAACTAAGGGATGAAATCTTAGGTTTTGTAAGGGCTTCAAACCGTGGTGTAGTAAAGGGATTTGGGCAAGGAAAATCGGGTATTTAATATAAAATAGCAGATTATTTGAATATAATTTTACAAGATATTGGTAGGAGGTATGATAGGGAATGGATTTTTAGACATCTCGATTATACCTTTTCTTTTGGAAACAGTTATGCTATCTTAGGTCCGAATGGATCTGGGAAATCCACCCTAATAAAAGTTTTGACAGGCTCATTGGCACCCAGTGAAGGCACAATGAGATTTGAGGACAGGGGAGTGGAGCTTGGAGCAGAACATGTTTATCAAAAGATAAGTCTTGCTGCGCCTTATATTGAGTTGATAGAGGAGTTTACCTTAAATGAAATGATTGATTTTCATTTTAGGTTTAAAAAAATCCTTCCATCCTTTACGGTTGAGAAAGTGAAGGATACCTTAGGTTTTCCAAAACACACATTTCAAAAAGAGATCCGGCATTTTTCCTCAGGTATGAAGCAAAGGGTGAAGCTTGTTTTGGCATGTTGTTCTGAATGTCAAGTTTTGTTTTTGGATGAGCCGACGAGCAATTTGGACAAAGAAGGAGAGGGTTGGTATTTGAATCTTTTGGAAAGCAGCAAGAGTGATCGAATTTTGATTGTAGGTTCAAATCAAGAACATGAATACAGTTTTTGTGATGAATATCTACAAATAATGGACTATAAGTAAGGTGATAATCACCTTTTTTTATATTTTTGCGGTAGAAATAAAGAAAAATTATGGCAAAGGCTTCAGACGTTAAAAGTGGAAATATACTTCGTTTCAATGGGGAATTAGTTTCGGTAGAGGATTATATTCACCGTACCCCTGGGAACTTACGTGCATTCTATCAAGCAAGAATGCGTAATGTTAAGACTGGAAAATTAGTAGAATATAGATTCAGGACAGATGAAGAGGTAGAAATTGCTCGCGTAGAGACCAATGACTACCAATATTTATATGAAGATGGTGAATTTTTCGTGGTTATGGACAACGAGACCTACGAGCAATTCAACATTCCGAAGGTTCTTTTTGGTGATTCAGCAAGGTTCTTGAAAGAAGGCATGAATGTAATCGTTGCTTTCGAAAGCGAAGAAGCTATTATGGCTCAAACACCTGCAAGTGTGGAATTGGAAATTACTTATACAGAACCAGCAGTCAAAGGTGATACATCTACCAATGCATTGAAAAATGCTACTGTTGAAACTGGAGTTGAGATCCGAGTTCCATTATTCATCAATCAAGGAGATAGAGTTAAAGTAGATACGCGAACAGGTGATTACATGGAGCGTGTTAAATAAGATTTTAGGTTTAGGTTGATTATTCGGTCTTGATAGCTCCCACGCTACAAGGCCGTTTTTTTTACTATGAAAAAGGCAGATCTCAGGAAAATATTCAAGGAAAAGCGAAATGAACTTACAGAAGTGCAGGTCTCTGCTATGGACTTGTTGATCTTTGAAGAATTGACTTCCTATGATTGGTCCAACATCACATACCTGCATTGCTATCTTGCGATTGCCAAATTCAAGGAATTTGATACCATGCCATTTATTGAATGGATTTGGAAGAATCATCCATCCATTCAGATTGTTATATCCAAATCTGATTTCAGGACTCATCAACTACAGCATTATGTTCTGGATAAGGATACGATCCTAAGCCATAACTCGTGGGGTATTCCAGAGCCAGAAGGATCAATCGAGGTAAATCCCAAAGATATTGATGCTGTATTGGCGCCTCTGCTGATATTTGACGTGAATGGAAATAGGGTTGGCTATGGCAAGGGTTTTTATGATCGTTTTTTTGCTTCCTGTAAACCGACAGTATTACGGACTGGGATATCATATTTCGAACCTATAGCACAGATAGACGATATCAATGAGTGGGATGTTCCTATTTCAGTGGTTTTTACCCCAATGAAAACATATTTCCTCTAAAGATTTATTTCCTCTGTTTTTGGAATTATTAGCTTTGGTTTACAATTTATTGAAACAATAAAGCGTTTAAATAAGAAACCTATCACAAATAGCTCCACAAGCTATTAGTTAATGGTTAAAATATATGGAGAAATTGGGCAATCAGCGATACGTTCTGAATTACCAGAAAATATGAGAAAGTTTGTCTAAAAAGCTTAATAAACAATTTTTCGTTATTTACTCCCTGTAATGCTATTGATGGCATAAATATTTTGGCACTGCCAGAACATTAGTTTATCCATGCTTTTTAGACAAAAACTTTCTTTATTTATAAAGAATTCTAAATTTAATAGTGTGGTCTACCTGTTTAAGTTGCTTTAACATCTGTTTATCATAAGCAGCATCAATATCTGTCACTGCATAACCGACCTCCCCTCTGGTCATTAAAAATTGAGAAAAGATATTAATGTTATTTTCAGCGTAAATATTGTTTATCTGTGCCATGACACCTGGAACGTTATTATGGATATGCAATAATCTATGTGCACGAGTCAGGTTTGGCAATGTCAGGTTAGGGAAATTCCTGCTTTGGTCTGTATCGCCATTATTGATGAATCCTGCCATTCTGCGAGGAATAAATTCAGCATTTCTTTTTTTATTCTTTTTATCATCAAAAACAACAATTCCCTTTTCATTACAAATAGCTTTGGATAAATGACCTTTTACATCACCCAAATAACCAATTGTTTTTAGTTTATCAGCGCGCGATAATACATCATCTGAGATTGATTCACCATTGGCTAGCAATAACATTCCGACATCTTTCACATATTTCTCTTCCAACGTTTCCTTTACGCGGATTGAAAAACCATCTCTTTTGAGGATATGGGCAGCGATTTCAGGCACATCACCTACGATAAGACATAAGATTCTATTCTTAGGGTAAGAAATTGCTCTTGGAAGATCATTCACATAAAGGAATTCATCGAAGCTTGGCGCTATGTGATCAGCTTTGTCCGTTACCGATTGGCGTGAAATGTTTTCTGTGAAAGCGTAGAATTTTTCTATTAAACCTGATTCTTTAAGTTGAAAGTCCGAATATCCATCGCCAATACCGAATATTCTACCATCAATATTTAGTTGTTTTAGGAGCTTAACCTTTCCGCCTTCATCCGATAGGGGGTTTGCTTCATCATAGCCAATAATATTGCCTTCAGCGTCAAATCTGAATGTATTCGCATAGATATTTTCCTTTTTGATATGATAAGGACTTACTACCGGTGTGATAAATTCTTTAAACCCACCAGAGACAATCCATGCAGTATCGGAGTGTTCTTTGAAAAACTCCTTATTTCTACTGAAAGACTTGGATACCTTTTTCTTTAGATGAGCGATTAACTTATCCAAATGAGTGCGGTTTGCCTGTAATAAATTAACACGACCAGCAAGACTTTCGCGGAAGGAGATTTTTCCTTCCATGGCGAGGTTAGTATAACGTTCGATTTCTCGGTATATTTTCTCCTGGTCAGGGTGATTTTCCAAAGAAATCCTTGCCAATTCGTCAAGAGCCTCGACTTGGGTGAAAGTGCTGTCGAAGTCTATGATGTAATAATTTTTCACTTTATGGTTGTTTAGATTGTTATTTCACATAATAGGCATAGCACACATCCTTTAATGTTTGTTCTAAAGGTTTGAATGTATAGCCTAGTTTTTCCTTTATTTTGGAATTATCGTATTGTAGTTTGCTATTAGCAGCTCTTGCAGTTTCCGCAGTAATTGCGGGCCTTTTCCCATTGAATACAGATGCTACCTTTGACAATCTCCAGGCAACAGACAACAGCATTGGTGTTGCTTTGATGCTTGGAGCTGGTTTGTTCATAAGCTCACTGATTTTTGTCAATAGATCTTGGTTGCTGATATTTTCAGCATTCAGAATAAATCTTTCTGCAGAAATATCACTGTTCATGAGTTCAATCATAATTTTTGCAACATCACTGACATCCACGATTCCAACAGAACCCAACGGATAAATTTTATTTCCTTTTTCTACCAGGTCAAATATTGCTCTTGATCCTTTTTCTCCCCAACCTATTCCCATGATAACGGAAGGGTTTACGATGACCGCATCCAATCCTTCAGCGATTCCACGCCATACTTCCATTTCACTCTCGTATTTGGCAAGTGAATATTTTGAAAGTTTTGGATTAAATTCCCATTTATCCTCTTCGGTTACCGGTAGTCCTTTTTTACTAAATCCAAGGGCAGCGATTGAACTTACATGAAGCAGTCTTTTATTGTACTGAAGGCACAGATTAACGATATGTTTTGTTCCTTCCACATTTGTTTGGACAACCTCTTTGGCATCTTCCTTTTGGTATGAGATTTTAGCTGCGCAGTGATATACATGATCTACTTTTGGGATGATATCTTCAAGGGCGAAATAATCGGTGATTTCAGCATCTGCCCATTGGATGAGCGATGAAGATTTGAGATGGTCAGGAATGATTGACGAGGTTCTTTTTAAGGCAATGACACTATGCCCATCATCAATGAGGTATTGCAATAACGTAGACCCTAAAAAACCTGTTCCGCCAGTAACTAATATCACTTCCTAACTTATTGTTGAAAAATTATGTACTTCAAAAGTAAGTTAATAAATGCATATTTGCTAAATACAAGAGGATAATCTCAAGAAAAATTGAGGATTTAGACAATCAATATGACATTAGCTGATTTTTTATCGCCCATCTCCCTAAAAGAATTAGGTCTTTCAGAAGACTATTACAACTCACAGTTCGGAAAATCAATTGAAAAGTATACTGAAACTTTCCCTAATTGGGAGGAAGATGGTAACTATCCACAGATTGCCATTTTCGGAGTCGAGGAGGGGCGTTCAGCTGTCAACAACAATGGGACACAGAAAGGTCCTGATATGGTGCGGAAACACCTTTATGATTTATATCAAGGCGATTATAAGGTTAAGATCGTTGATTTGGGGAATATCAAGGCTGGTGCGACAGTTCGAGATACGTATGTTGCGGTTAAGCTGGTGATGGAGGAATTGATGAAAAAGGATATTCTTCCGATTTTAATCGGTGGGGGACAGGATCTGACTTATGCTCAATACACAGCTTATGAGAAATTAGAACAGCGTGTTGATGTTGCGATTATTGATTCTAGATTTGATTTGGATCAAGAGAATGCTGAGGACATGCCTTTGAATTCTCAAACCTATCTAAATCACCTTATCCTTCATCAGCCTGATTATTTGTTCAATTTAAGCAATATTGGATTTCAGACCTATTTGGTTAGTAAAGAATCCATCAATATGTATGATAAGCTTTTCTTTAATGCGATGCGTTTGGGGAGTTTTTCGGGCAAATTGGATCAGGCAGAGCCTATTATTCGTGCTGCGGATATGGTTAGCTTTGATATTGGTGCCATACGAGCTTCAGAAGCAGGAGGGAACGCCAATGCAGGCCCTAATGGTCTTTATGGAGATGAAGCATGTCAATTAGCACGTTATGCGGGTATGTCTGATAAGTGTAGCTCATTTGGAATCTATGAATATAACCCTACGTTTGATCCGATGGGACAAACAGGGATGTTGATTGCTCAAATGATTTGGTGTTTTATCGATGGATATTACAGCCGGAAGAAAGATGCGCCAATGTATCCGAAGTCCAATTATATCATCTATAGAACCACATTGGAAGCGGAAGATTATGAATTGGTATTTGTGAAGAGTAAGAAATCTGATCGTTGGTGGATGCAAGTTCCATATTTTGGATCTAAGTCAGTAAATGAGCGCTTTTATTTAGTTCCATGCCGTTATGAAGACTATCAAATGGCAGTATCTGGAGAGATGCCAGATTTATGGTGGAAAACACACCAAAAACTTCAATAAAAAGTTTTAAATAGTCGAGCGAATATGGAAGTGGTTTATTTGATTTCTTTAGTAGTATTGGTTATTGTGTGCGCCGTATTGATTTGGCGGGCTGCAAGATCTGTTTCACGTGAAGAATTCAATAGGCAACAAGACGGGCTGAAGGATTTGCAGGTAGAATACGGCAAGGTTCAGGAGCGGGAAAAGTTATTGTTGGCTGACCGAGATCGCTTGATAAAGGAACTTAAAGAAGAAGTGCTGACTAGGCAAAGTGTTGAGAGAAGCCTTGAAGGTACCAACGCTTACCTGCAGGCTCAACAGGAAAAATTTGCTGAGCAAAAGACTGAATTGCAGAATATGAAAATCCAGTTCAACAATGAATTTCAAGTCTTGGCCAATAAAATCTTAGAAGAGAAATCAACAAAATTCACTCAATTAAACCAACAGAATATTTCTCAAGTATTGGAACCTTTGAAGGAAAAGATCAAGGTTTTTGAAGAGAAGGTTGAGAAATCATATCAGCAGGAATCAGCGGAGCGCAACGTTCTGAAAGGCGTTGTGGAACAGCTGATGCAACAGAGCATTCAGATTAAGGACGAAGCGAATAACCTCGCAAAAGCTCTGAAAGGAGACAATAAAAAACAAGGAAATTGGGGTGAGGTAATTTTAGAGCGTGTTCTTGAGCGCTCAGGATTGATCAAAGACCAAGAATATAAATTGCAGGCATCAGTGATGGAAGCGGATGGGAGGCGGTTTCAACCGGATGCGGTGATCTATCTTCCAGATGAAAAGCACCTTATTGTTGATGCCAAGCTATCCTTAGTCGCTTATGAAAGAGCCGTCAATGCAGATACAGATGAGGATAGGTTGCTATTTGTTAAACAGCATGTACACTCTATTGAGAGTCATGTCCGCGAACTTTCAGCCAAGGATTATCATTCTCTTTATGGTATTCAATCTCCTGATTTCGTGCTTTTGTTTATTCCTATCGAATCATCCTTGAGCTTAGCTGTTAACCACAAGCCTGAATTGTTTAGTGATGCATGGGATAGGAGAGTTGTGATCGTGAGTCCATCTACCTTATTGGCTACCCTACGAACTATCGCGAGTGTCTGGAAACAAGAGCGACAAAACCGCAATGTATTGGAAATTGCCAAAGAAGCCGGCCTTCTCTATGATAAATTTGTGGGGTTTCTTCAAGATATGGACCAATTGCAAGCCATAATACAAAAAGCGGGCGAAAAGCATGAAGACGCGATGAAGAAATTAAGCTCTGGCTCAGGGAATGTCATCCGAAAAATAGAACAATTGAAAACGCTTGGTGCGAAAGCCAATAAACAGATTGGCGATAAGTATATCGAAGATTAATTGCTTCAAATTATAAGTTATAACTACTACATTTTCTCTGCGTTGTTGTTTTTCTAAAAAATATGGTAATTCCTCTATATTTGTTTGATTTACAGCTTTAATGACTTACATTTAAGGAAAGTTTCATCCACAAAACAGAACGTCTTATGGAAGATATGATCCTCTACAACCGACTGCAATTTGCATTCACCATTACCTTTCACTACCTCTTTCCACAGTTGACCATGGGTTTGTCTCTCATGATTGTCTATTTCAAGTGGAGATTTCTTAGAACCAATAATGTTATATATAACGATACTGCTAAGTTTTGGATGAAAATCTTTGCTTTGAATTTTGCTATGGGTGTCGTGACAGGCATTCCGATGGAGTTTCAATTTGGCACAAATTGGGCTAAATTTTCCGAGTTGACTGGCGGAATTATAGGACAGACGTTGGCGATGGAGGGGATGTTTTCTTTCTTTTTAGAATCTTCCTTTTTGGGGATGTTTATTTTTGGAGAGAAGCTTTTGGGTCAGAAGCTACATTTTGTTTCTGGTTTATTGGTTTTCATTTGGTCATGGGCATCAGGCTATCTCATTCTTGCCACCCACGCTTGGATGCAACATCCTGTCGGCTATGAAATATTGGAGAACGGAAAATTTGTGTTGAATAATTTCTCGGCCTTGTTTTCAAATCCGTGGTTGATGCCTTCTTATTTACATAATCAGGCAGGTTCTTTAATCACGGCTTCATTCTTCGTTTCAGCAGTAGGAGCCTTTTATCTCCTTAGCAATACACACAAGGAATACGGTTATATTTTTTTAAAGTCAGGGGTCATATTTGGAGTAATTTCTTCTATTGCTGTTGCTTTTCCAACTGGGGATATGTTGGCAAAAAATGTGGTAAAGCATCAGCCGGTCACATTTGCTGCCATGGAAGGGATTTTTGAGACAGAAAAAGGTGGTTCAGAAATTATCTTGATCGGTCAACCTGATATGGAGAATAAAAAATTGGACAATAAGATTGCTGTTCCGAATGTTTTGAGTTTTTTAACCTATCAAAGATGGCATGCTACCATTAAGGGGTTGAATGAATTTGACCAAGACATACATCCCACAAATGTCCCTGGATTATATTACAGCTATCATATTATGGCTGGGTTGGGGACTATTTTTATCGGTATCATGGTAATTGCCACATTTTTGCTGTGGCGAAAAAAACTATATAGCACCAAATGGATCTTATGGATTTTGATGTTTGCCATTCCTTTTCCTTATATCGCCAATACGGCTGGCTGGTATACTGCAGAATTGGGGAGACAGCCTTGGTTGGTTTATAACCTCATGCGTATGGTAGATGGTGTATCACCAACTGTATCTTCTGGTAATACCTTATTCACTTTATTGGGATTTGTCGGGTTATATTTATTGTTAGGGCTATTGTTTTTGATGTTGGTTCTGAAAATTATTAGAAAAGGTCCTGAAACTAAACATGCTTTAAACTCTTAGCTTATGGAATTATTCTGGTTTGTCACACTTGTTTTTATGTTGGGCATCTATGTGGTACTTGATGGATATGATTTTGGGGCAGGGATTGTTCATTTACTATTTGCCAAGACTGATGAAGAAAGAGCTGCCATACGCAGTGCGATTGGTCCATTTTGGGACGCCAATGAGGTTTGGCTAATTGCTTCAGGTGGAGTTTTGTTTTTTGCCTTTCCGACTTTATATGCATCTGCTTTCAGTGGGTTTTATTTGCCACTTATGTTGGTTCTTTGGTTTTTAATATTCAGGGCAGTAGGTTTGGAGCTCCGCGGTCAGATTCACAATCGTCTTTGGGAGCGATTCTGGGAGAAAGCCTTTGGTATAGCCAGTTTATTTTTGGCTTTATTTTTCGGTGCTGCCTTAGGTAATGTTGTGAGGGGAGTAAACTTAGGTATGGTTGAAAATGGTCAATCTACACAAGAGCCACATTATTTCTTCCTACAGCTTTGGAATCCAACCTTAGACCCTTTAGCCGATGTACATGGAATTATAGATTGGTTTACTATCTTGATAGGCATTGTATCGGTCATAACCCTTACCATTCATGGTGGTAATTGGATCATCCTTAAGACCTCGACCGATCTCAACAGAAGGCTGAAAGGCATTATTTTCAAGCTTAATATTGCCTTGGTCATTCTTGTGATCCTTACTGCGATTTTATGGCAGCATGTTAAACCATTTCCGCTTAATAATCTGATTGGACATGCTTGGCTATGGATTTTTCCACTTTGTGCAGGAATTGGTTTATTCGGTCAGTTCTGGATCAAGAAATTCAAAAAAGACGGAATGGGATTTCTGTTTTCCACTCTTTTTATTTTAGGTAGCTTTGCAACAACAGTAGCTTCATTATTCCCAAATGTTCTCCCCTCCACGAATTCCGTGAACCCATCTTTAACGATTTACAACGTCGCAGCTCATGAATACGGTTTGTCAGTAGGGTTTAATTGGTTTGTGATTGCTTTTATATTGGTAGTCATTTACTTTATCATCCAATTTAGGGTGTTTAAAGGAAAATTGGATGATGTGGGGTATCATTGAAAAAGTATTTAGTATAAAGTATTTAGTATTTAGACGATTTAAAAGCTTGCATAAACTGTCTAAATACTAAATACTAACTACTAACTACTCACTTAATACCCCGCTGCTTTGTCGTCTCCTCGGTGGTCTGCTCCGGTTTGGAGTTTTCCGTTTTTGAGGATAACTATGTTTTCAACTCGGCCGATTGCGCCTCTTTTGTTGATTTTATAACCGTCTTCGTATAGGCTTTGGCGGGTTTTTTCGTTGATTGCATCTGTTTCTACATCGATAACATCTGGTTTCCATTGGTGATGGAATCGAGGTGCTGAAACGGATTCTTGAGCTGTCATGTCGAATTCCAAGACGTTCAAGATGGTTTGAAATACGGTGGTGATAATTGTTGATCCTCCGGGAGTTCCTACCACCATCTTCAGTTTGCCGTCTTCTTCGACAATCGTAGGTGTCATAGCACTCAACATCCGTTTTCCTGGCTGAATGGAGTTTGCTTTTCCGCCCAATAAGCCATACATATTTGGTGATCCCGGTTTCACGGAGAAGTCATCCATTTCATTGTTTAAAAGAAACCCTGCTCCATCAACCCATACCAAAGATCCATAGGAGCCATTTATGGTGGTTGTTAAGGATACAGCGTTTCCATTTTTATCGACAATACTGTAGTGTGTAGTTTCTTCGGACTCATAACCTGGAAATTTGGAAGCTTTCACTTCATCGCTAGGTGTCGCTTTTTCCAGACTTACCTTTGCCATTCTATCTTGGTTGAATTTAGCATCAGTAAGGTTTGCGATTGGTACTCTGTAAAAATCAGGGTCACCTAAGTGTGTAGCACGGTCAGCGTATATACGACGTTCAGCTTCTACCATAGCACGTACAGTACTGTCACTTTGGAATCCCCATTTCTTCAGGGGGTATTTTTCTACGGATTGGAGTAGAGCCATTAATGCAACGCCACCACTTGATGGAGGGGGCATTGAAATTACTTTATATGTTTTATAGTTTCCGACGATTGGATCTCTCCATGCAGCTTGATAATTTTCGAGGTCTTTTAAACTGATAATTCCATTTCCTCTCTTCATTTCAGCAACGATATATTCCGCGGTTTTTCCTTTATAGAATCCGTCTCTACCTTGTTCAGCAATGCGGGTTAATGTTTCTGCTAATTCAGGCTGTACAAATTGGTCGCCTTTTTTCCATTCTTGATCACGGATGATTGCTGCACCTGTTGGGTTGAATTTTTTGAATCGTTCTTGATATCTATTGAATTCTCCGGCTTGTTGTTCTGTTATTGGGAATCCTTTTGCTGCAAGATCAATTGCGGGTTGTACTAAATCTTTCCAAGGCAATGTACCGTATTTCTTATAGGCAGCGTCCATACCTGCTACGGAACCAGGGACTCCTGATGCTAATTGGCCATACAAGCTTAGATCTGTAATTGGGTTTCCATCTTTGTCTAAGTACATATCAGTGAATGCTTTTTCAGGGGCTTTTTCACGGAAGTCTAGTGATGATACACTTCCATCCCTGCCGCGGAACACCATAAATCCACCACCGCCCAAGTTTCCGGCGTTGGGGTATACAACCGCAAGAGCAAATTTTACGGCTATGGCTGCATCTACAGCATTCCCGCCCTTTTTCAAGATTTCTACTCCCACCTCTGATGCTATCGGGTGAGCCGTCACTACTGCTCCATTGTCAAACTCAGTCTGGTTAGAGGCAGTCTGTTGTTTTACTGAGCATGATCCCAGCAAATAGACGATGAAGAATAAATAAATCAAATTAGGTTTTTTCATGTGGCTAAGATAATAAATTGGTATAATTACATGAATTATATTAAATTGAATGAAAATTAAAATTATGCGTTTACTTAGCCTTTTCCTTGTCTTATTTGTTTCCTTACAGTTGAATGCTCAGACTGTTAAAATCCTCACCTACAATATTCATCATGCCAACCCGCCCTCTGAGCCTAATAAAATCGACATTGAAGCTATAGCTAAAGTGATCAATGAATCTGGTGCTGAAATTGTTGGTATTCAAGAGGTTGATATCAATGTTTCACGTTCTGAAATGATGAATCAGGCCGAGAAACTTTCGGAATTGACAGGGACGGATTATTTTTTCTCAAAAGGGATTGATTTAGAGAAGGGATATTATGGTACTTTAATTCTAAGTAAACATAAGATAATAGGGAAAAGAAGATATGATCTTCCAATGCCTGTAAAGAGTGAGAATCGTTCGTTGGCAATTGTAGATGTAGAATTGCCTGGAGGGAAGACTATATCATTTGCCAATACCCACCTTGATTTGAAGGAAGAAAATAGAATTGCACAAGCAGAATTCATTAATGAGTTGGGTGAGCTGTACAGTAAACCTTTAATCTTCGTTGGTGACTTAAATGCCAAACCAGAATCAAAACCTATTCAGGTTTTAGAGAAATACTTTGTTAGAAATACAAAAAACAATCAACCTACTTCACCAAATGTGAATGCTAGAAATGAGATTGATTATATTATGGTCTTGAACAACCAAGAATTTGAATGGAAGGATTACAGAGTTATTAAGGAAGAATATGCATCTGATCACTTGCCGTTATTTGCTGAGGTGGTTTTTAGATAGTAGACATTAGACAATAGACATAAACATAAGAAAGGGTAGAGTTTAGGGATGTGTTATGGAAATAGTTAATAAATAGGATGTATAGGCGTTAAAGTATTGTCTAATTTGGGAATGATATAGGGGGGAGGTATTATGGATGATGTTTGTATAAGATTTATTATCTTTATGTTCAAACCAATAATTATGAAGCTAAAATCCCTAATTCTTCTTTTTGGGTTAATTAATTTTTCTTTTCTTGCTTATTCTCAGACGGAAAAGGACAAGTTGGATATCTATACTATTTTTCTGAATTCTTTTGTTAGTGATATAGTTGTTATTAGCGACGAGACTGTCATTGCGAAAGATGAAGTTCGAATTCCTTATCAAGAGGCCGTATCTAAAATTCCAAAATTAGACGAAGAGGGATTTAAGGATTTATTTGAACAGAATAAGCAAAAGACCTTATTAAATTTTGAAAATCATTCTCAAAAAAAAAATAGTTTTATTAACTCACTCTTCTTATGAAGATATATTTGGTAATGAGGGGGGTGGTATAAATATTACAAGACCTTTCCAAAATCGAATGGATTAGTTAGACTTTCAAATTTTGGTTTTAATAAAGAAGGAACACAAGCTGTCTTTTTCTATGCTTACTTACAAGAAGGAAGAGCTGGAGTTGGCTACTTAGCTATCTATGAAAAAGCAAATAATCAATGGGTTTTTGAAGATAGGGACGATATTTGGGTGTACTAGGTAAGAGAGACAATAGACAATAGGCATAAGAACGGATGCTTCTTAAAGGATTATTTTAATTTTTGATTGTTTTTGTGTCTTTCTGAATCTCGCATATTTTTTTTGTCAAGGTTTTTTTCCAGCGCTGATGTCAGATCAATTCCAGTTTGGTTTGCTAGGCATATCAATACAAATAATACATCTGCCATTTCATCGCCTAAATTTACTTCTTCGTCCGATTTCTTGAAAGATTGCTCTCCGTATTGTCTTGCCATGATCCTGGCTACTTCACCTACTTCTTCCATTAACATGGCAGTATTTGTAAGTTCATTGAAATAACGGACTCCCGTTGTAGTTATCCATTTATCAACCATTTCCTGTGCTTCTTTGATGGTCATATTTGGTTTTTTTAGAAATTATCCTTGTCCTTTGTATTCATGATGATGGTTACTGGTCCATCATTTAGTAACTCAATTTTCATGTCTCCTCCGAAAACTCCCATTTGAACATTTTTATTTAACAATTCTGATAATACCTTTCCCATTTCTTCATACATAGGTTTAGCTATATCTGGTTTGCCAGCACGAATAAAGGAAGGTCTGTTTCCTTTTTTTGTTTGCGCAAAAAGTGTGAATTGGGAAATCAATAAAATGTTTCCATTGATATCTTGAATTGATTTATTCATTAGGCCATTCTCATCAGAAAATATTCGCAGGTTCACCAGTTTCTGAGCTAACCATTGTAGGTCTTCTTTTCCATCTTCTTCTTCTACTCCTAGAAATATAAGTAAGCCTTGGTCTATTTTTCCGGTGATTTGTCCTTTTACGGTACATGAGGCATAGGTTACACGTTGGATTACTGCTCGCATGGTTTAAAAATATTAAGTTAAAATGGATTTGGCAAGATTTTATTTGAGGTAGGTGGAGACTTCAAGCTTGGCAAATAGAGGTTGCCGGGTACAGCAAGCATGGCAACCTCTTTATTGTTTATTTTTAAAATCTGATATTCAATCCTAACATGGCATTGGTTTCTGCCTGTGGATAGTAGAAATTAAAGTAGTCTCTTTGTCCAACGGACTGCATAATCATGCTGTATGTATAACCAGAGGTAGCATATTTCTCATTGAAGATATTGTTGACCATTAAGTTGAGGTCTATTTTTTCTATTCCAAATGCTGAGAAAGTATATACCGCTTGAAAATTATTGACGAAGGATGGAGCGATACTTCTGTTCTTGCCTGATGTATTATCCAAATATATTCTAGATATATATTTGCTCAAGAAACTAAAGCTCAAAGCTTCTATAGGTCTATATGTAATATTATTTGAAAGGACTACTGCGGGCGATTTTGCTATATCAGTAGACTTATGGGTAATTAGTTCATTTTTTACGACATTAAAATCTGCATCATAAACAGGTATGTGCTCTACAAAATCCTTGATTTTATTTTGGCTCAATGCTGCGGTAGCTGCCCATAAGAATTTTGGGTGTACTCTCCAGCTAGCATCTAATTCAAAGCCCAGTCTATAGCTTTTGTCCACATTGATTCGCACTGCTGATCCAACATCATTCAATGCGCCGGTAGGAATCAATTGGTCTCTATAAAGCATGGCATAAGCGTTTGCACCAAGATTGAAGTTTTCATTTCTAAACCTATACCCAGCTTCAATATCTTGCATCTTTTCGGTTTTCGGGAATTCTCCGATTGGATTCTCTACATAGTCATTTCTTGTTGGTTCTTTGCTCGCAAAAGCATAGGATGCATATAAGTTTGAATTGTCATTTAAGAAATATGTAATACCCGCTTTTGGATTTATGAAATTATGGTGGTCATCAAATTTAAAGTCTTTGATTTTGTCATCATCACCTTTACCATTGTAAACTATATTACGATATTGCAGGTCTAGATTGAAAAGCACATTTTCCAGTCTGTAATCAGCCTTGGCAAAGAAGTTGAAATCATTTTTATTTGCCTGGCTGAAATAATACTTTTCTCCTAATTGATCATCAGGAATCAAGTTAGCCCAAATCACTTCGCCATAGTGGTCGCCTTTATATTGGTTGTATGCTCCTCCAAAGGTGAAATTTAGATTGTTTGAAGGTTTATATATCAAGGAATAAGTCAAGCCATAAAAATGGTTGTCCAACCACCTCCTACGGATTAGATCGGTATTTTTGATAATCTCACCGTTTTGAAGTAAAGTATCGATTCCGTAATGAGTTAAACCATCCATTGACCTAAATTCTTCATAATAACCAGCTCCACGTGTATAATGTAGGGCAGTATTGAAGGTCATCTTTTCAGAAGGGCGATAAGAGTAGTTTAGATGCGCATGGGTTTGGGTATAATTATCTGTTTGATTGTCATAAGTATAATAGTTGTATTTGCGATCTCCATTCAAGAACCTCTCTCTTTCAGCGTCGAATAGCCATAAATTATCTGCATATTCCTCAATTCTATCTTTATTTCCGGTGAAAAGAGGTTCTGCCAATCCATACCAAGCTTGGTAAGTTTTTTCTTTCCCTGAGAATACCGTTGCTTTTAAGGTGTGCTTATCGGTGTATATTCCTCCATCTACATAGAATGATTTAAGATTTGATGATGCTCTATCTACATATCCGTCAGAGCTTATTCTTGATAAGCGTGCATTGAAGGCATATTTGTTAGCGATCAATCCTGAACCAGCTTTTAATGTATTTTTCCATGAATTATAAGATCCGAATGCGTTATTGAATTCCAGATATGGTTTTTCTTCCAATCTATCTGTTTGGAAATTGAGTGAGGCTCCAAATGCTGCGGGTCCGTTAGTTGAAGTTCCTATTCCGCGTTGGATCTGTATACTTTCTGTATTAGAAGCAAAATCGGGAAGATTTACAAAGAAAGATCCCATACTCTCGGGGTTATTTAGAGGGACTCCATTTAATGTGACATTAATTCTTTCATTGTCGGATCCTCGGATTGTCATATTGGTATATCCGATACCGGCACCAGCATCAGAACCAATGACCACTCCTGGTGTTTGGTCCAATAAATACGGTATATCCTGTCCAAGATTTTTTTTCTGGATTTCCTCTTCATTTAGTGTTTTAAATGTTGTTGCTGAGTTTTCTTTTGCACGTGTTGCAGAGACATAAACCTCCTCAAACTTAAAATCCTCATCTTTTAATTGTATGGAAAAATTAGCTACGACAGATGGATTGATTCTTGAAACTTCCGATTTATAACCGATAAAAGAAATTTTTAAGTTATAGAATTGGTCTTTCAGGTTGCTGAATTCGACGATTCCTTGATTGTTTGAAGATTTGGTTTTTCCGTCAATAGTTACGGTTGCACCTATTGCTGGGGCTCCAGAACTATCTAAAACCCTTACAGTGAAGGTTTGTTGTGCATAGCTCATGAGCGTTAGCAAACATAAGGCTATAGTAGCCCAAAGCTTGTTGAACATAATAAATTTTTTGTTTTAATGAGTTAAACTTTCTTGCTGCAAGGGGTTACAACAAGTTTTATTTAACCGCCCTTTCCCTACGCTGGCATTACCCAGATCAGGTTTGTGTTTCTTGTATGTTGTTGAAACACAGGGTATAATCTCAGCCTGTCTTTGTGTTATTAAACAAGGCACCCCTAATAGATAGGGCAAATCTAGGCTTTTGGTTGAAAAAAACAAAATTTTAATAATATTGTAACAAATTCGTAATTATTTTTTTATTAGTTAAACTGATTATAATTTTTTGTAAATTGCCTGCAATGCCCTCGATGGGTTAAATTCGCTAACTTTTAGAAAAACGGAACTTATATTTTTATGAACTATTACGCTGCTGATGTTGTGTTTCCCGTTGCCGGTCTTGCTATAAAAAAGGGGGTCGTTGCGATGGACGAAGATGGAGTTGTTAAGGGTGTTTTCAATCCAGGTGAGATAGATGAGACCCTGATAGAACAATTTAAAGGGGCGTTAATCCCAGGTTTTATTAATGCACATTGCCATTTGGAACTCTCGCATATGCTTGGTGTAGTTCCAAGAAGGACAGGTCTTCCAATCTTTCTTTCTACAGTAATCAATGAACGGGGAAATCATGAGATGAAATTGGAAGAGGCAATCGAAGCAGCTGACAAATTAATGTACGAGAATGGCATCCAAGCCGTAGGTGACCATGTGAATTCTGCAGTTACAGCAAAAATCAAAGAGACTAGCCCTATAAAATATCATACCTTTGTAGAGGTCATGGCTACTACCAAGGAGGATGTAGTTACAAGAATCGACATTGCTAAGGAAATTGAATTCCACTTTGACTATAAACATTCTTCGATTACCCCACATGCACCATATTCATGTTCCAAATTTTTGTTTAAAACTCTTAAAAGAGCAATCAGTGAGGATAATATTATCAGTATCCATAATCAAGAAAGTGATGAGGAGAACAAGCTTTTTAGATATAAAGAGGGGGAGTTCTTGGACTTTTTTGAAAAGATGGATGTGGTTATGGAGGATTTCAGGGCGCAAGCAAGAAATTCCATTCAATCTTACCTGCCTTATATACCTGCCAAGAATAAATTGATATTAGTCCATAATACCTACACGTCAATTAAGGATCTGGATTTTGTGGATAGGATGGGCAGATCTGTTTATTTCTGTTTGTGTCCCAAAGCTAATCTTTACATTGAAGATAGAATCCCAAAAATTAATAATTTCATCCTGGGAGGTCATGATATCGTTATTGGCACAGATAGTTTGGCGTCAAATGATACGTTGGATATTTTAGAGGAATTGAAAGTTATTCACCAAGAATATCCAGAATTGGATTTTAATGAAACTATCAAATGGGCTACTTTAAATGGGGCAAAAGCTTTGAATTTAGATAGCGAATTAGGTTCATTGGAAGTTGGAAAAAGACCAGGTTTATTGTTGCTTGAAGGTATGGATACCTTCAAGCTCAATCCAAAAGTTAAGGTAAGAAGAATTAGATAGTTTTTAATTCTATTTCTTCTTATACCTTTGTATTCATGAAACATTGGAATATTAAGGTTACCGGAAAGGTTCAAGGTGTTTTTTTTCGAGCATCTACGAAGGCTGTTGCTGATCAGTTGGGTGTAAAAGGTTTTGTAAAGAACTTATCCGATGGTTCAGTTTATATCGAAGCAGAAGGCGATGAATTTGCCCTTGAATCTTTGTTGGAATTTTGTGGGGAAGGTCCAGAAAAAGCTGAGGTAGACCAAGTGGATTATGAAGAATCCACAGATCTTAAGGGATTTCGGAATTTTGAGGTTATCAAGAAAAATAAATAAACGTGTCGGTAATTAAGAAATTTGTCAGCGATACGATGATTTATGGTCTTTCGACCATCATTTCAAGAATGCTGGGGTTTGTGATGACCCCATTCTTTACTGCTAAATTCTCAACATCTATTTACGGTATTTTCACCAATCTATTTGCGATAGCTTCCATGCTGAATGCTGTCTTAGCTTTTGGAATGGAGACTACCTTTTTTCGTTATCTTCAAAAAGTAGAGGGAGATAAGAAGAAAGTGTTTGATAACAGTTTTTTCATCACGCTTATCACTACGGTCATCTTTCTGTTGACCGTATTTACGTTTCTACATCCTATTGCGAATTGGTTGAGTCAAGGAGAAAATACTTCTGACTATATGGTGTATGTCAAGTTATTTGCATTGATAATAGCGGTTGATGCGGTTGCTGTAGTTCCTTTTGCGAAATTACGTGCAGAAGGTCGTCCTATCCGTTATGGATTTGTAAAGCTCATCAATATTCTTGTATTTATTTTCATCAATCTATTTTTATTGGCATGGTTACCTAAGCTCAACATTTCTTCAGAATTTTTCAGGGAATTCAGTGCTGGTTGGTTTCGTGAAGGTTGGTTAGGGAATGTGTTTATTGCTAACCTTATTGCTAGTGCGGTTACTCTACTTCTCCTCATTCCACAAATATTGACCTTTAGATTCAGGATTGATTCGAAATTGATTCGCGATATGCTAGCTTATTCCTTTCCCATTTTAATAGCGAACATTTCTTTTATAGTCAACGAGAATTTAGATAAAATTATGTTTCCTAGACTCTTGCCTGGGGAACAGGGGGATGCTGATTTAGGAGTTTATGGTGCTGTTGCGAAAATCGCTGTATTTCTAAATCTATTTGTTACTGCATTTCGATTGGGGGCAGAGCCATTTTTCTTTTCATATTCCAAGAATGAGAATGCGAAGAAAACTTATGCGATGATCATGGAGTATTTCGTAATTGCCATGATCATTGTAATGGTTGGTTTATGTGCTAATTTAGATTGGTTGAAGAATTTTATTAGGGGCGGAGAATTGGATAGAGATGCCTATTGGTCGGGATTATTTATCGTTCCAATATTATTGTTCAATTATGTCTTATTAGGTATATACATGAATTTGTCGGTATGGTATAAATTATCAGATCAGACAAAGTATGGCCTTTACATCTCTGTTATAGGCGCTGTAATTACGATTATTTTAAACGTTTTACTTATTCCGAAGTATTCATACGTAGGTGCTGCAATCTCAACGACATGTACATACTTGGTTATGGTCTCTTTGTCGTATTTCTGGGGTCAACAAAACTATTCAATTCCTTATAAGACAAATAAGATAATATTGTATTTAATAGCGGGATTTTTGGTGTCCTGGGCAGCCTATTACAGTAATTTCTGGATGGGGAACTTAATCTTGATTCTGTTCTTGGCTGTAGTGGCTTATGTAGAAAAAAACAATATTCTTAAAATTCTGAGGAGGGCTTAAGAATTAAAAAAAGAAGTCGCTTATTAAGCGACTTCTTCTGCAAAATTAAATCTTATTTCTTCTAGGACCTCTTGGATTTCATTTACGTCCTGAAGGCTAACTAGTTTCATTCTATATTCTTTGAAATTTGGAATTCCTTTGAAATAATTGGCGTAATGCCTACGCATTTCAAAAATTCCGGTTTTATCGCCTTTCCATTCGATTGATTTGACCAAGTGGGTATTGCAGACATCAACACGCTCTGATACTGTTGGGCCATCTAAACGTTCGCCGGTATTAAAGAAGTGTTTTATTTCTCTGAATATCCAAGGGTAACCAATAGATGCTCTTCCAATCATAATTCCGTCTACTTCATATTCTTGTCGCCAAGCAGCTGCTTTTTCCACTGAATCAACATCACCATTTCCGAATATTGGGATTTTTATCCTTGGGTTTCTCTTTACATCTTTGATCATCGACCAGTCAGCCTGTCCTTTGTACATTTGTGCCCTTGTACGGCCATGAATTGCCAAAGCTTTAATGCCTATGTCCTGAAGTCTTTCTGCCACTTCATATACATTTTTGGTATTGTCGTCCCAACCAAGTCTTGTTTTTACAGTAACAGGAAGGTGGGTGGCATCAACAACAGCTTTGGTCATTGCAACCATTTTGTCGATATCTTGCAGTAAGCTAGCTCCTGCACCTCGACAAGCCACATTCTTTACAGGGCAGCCATAATTAATGTCGATAAGATTTGGCTGCGCAGCTGTGCAAATCTCTGCAGATTGGCGCATATGTTCAATATCAGAACCGAAAATTTGAATGCCGATAGGTCGCTCATATTCGAAAATGTCAAGTTTTTGGCGCGATTTAGCGGCATCACGGATCAACCCCTCTGAAGAAATAAACTCCGTATACATCATATCCACCCCATTCTGCTTACAAACAAAACGGAACGGCGGATCGCTGACATCCTCCATCGGAGCCAATAACAAAGGGAACTCACCTAAATCAATATTCTCACCAATCTTTACTGACATTTTTGATTTTTTTACAAAAGTACGAAATAGACAAGACAATAGACAATAGACGTAAGACATTACACCTTTGGTTTTCTACATTTTGACTAATTTCTGTTTTTATTGCGGTTGTATGGTGGAAGTGGCGGGTGAAGACACCCGCCACGGCTTGTTAGTGACACTCGTCACGGCTTATTTAAGGGAGACACTAGCACGCTATACAGTATCTAATGTCTACTGTCTACTGTCTACTGTTTAAAATTTAAATCTTTTCAACGAATTCCTTAATTGCTTCTGCTGGATTTTCTGTTTTCATAAAATTCTCCCCGATTAAAAATGCATTGAAACCTGCCTTTTTAAGGTTTTTGATCGTTTCAGGGTCAGAGATTCCGCTTTCGGATACTTTGATGATAGTACTAGGTATCTTGTTTACTAAATCATAAGAATGGTCTAAGGAGACGATAAAATCCTTAAGATTTCTATTGTTTACTCCGATTGCATCGATGCTATTGAAGATACTGCGGTTCAACTCTTCTTCGTTGTGAACTTCTAGCAAGACATTCAAACCTAGTGTTTTCGCATATTTTGATAGAGTTTCAATTTCTTTAGAATCTAAACATGCAGCAATCAATAGGATTATATCTGCCCCATATGCTTTTGCTTCGGCTATTTGGTACTCGTCTACAATAAATTCTTTTCTCAATATTGGTATTTGTAGTACTTCCCGCGCAGCCGTTAGGTCATCAAGGGAACCTTGGAAGAAATCTTTGTCTGTAAGTACCGAAATAGCGGATGCTCCAACATCCTGATAACCTTTTACTACTTCTTGAACCGTGGAGGTACCGTTTAAAAGCCCTTTTGAAGGTGAAGCTCGTTTATATTCGGCTATTATACCTGTTTTATCTGGATTTAATACACTTTCTTTCAGATTGTAACAGGTTCTTGAAAATAGAGGCATTTTTTGTAGTTCTTCCAGGCTCACCTTTGCTTTAGCTTCAGCTACCTCTTCTTTTTTTCTGACTACAATTTTATCTAGTATGGTCATGTTGCTTCTTTTATAAACAATTAATTCGATCCGTTGATCCAGTTTGCTATCAAGGTTTTTCCGTTGTCAGTTAAGATCGACTCTGGATGGAATTGCATTCCTTTAACATCATATTTTGTATGGGTAAGAGCCATGATTACGCCATTTGGATCAACTGCTGTAACTTTCAGGTCTTCTGTAAGTGTTTGAGGGTCTACTGCCCAAGAATGGTATCTTCCGATTTTGGAATCTGTAGGGAATTCATTGAATAATTGTTCTGTAGGGTCGGTAACCTGTATACTTGTTGCTACCCCATGCAGAGGTTTAGGCATATTGTAAAGTTTTGCACCGAAAACTTCAGCTATTGCTTGTTGTCCCAAGCAGATGCCCAAAATACTTTTTGTCGGAGAATATCTCTTAATAACATCCATTAACAATCCAGCCTCTTCAGGTATTCCTGGCCCAGGTGATAATAATATCTTGTCGTATTTTTCAACGTCATCAAGGTTAAACTTGTCATTTCTGACAACTACATAATCTTCCTTCAACTCTTGAAGAAGGTGAACCAAATTGTAGGTAAATGAATCGTAATTATCGATTACTAATATTGGCTTGCTCATTTTATATTGTTTCCGCTAATTCTAAAGCTCTGCGAAGAGCTGAAATTTTGTTATTAACCTCTTGTAGTTCTTTTTCGGGATCAGAATCCAAAACTATACCTGCTCCTGCTTGATAATGTAAGAAGTTTTGTTTGCTCAGGAATGATCTAATCATAATGGCATGATTGAAGTCTCCGTTGAAGCCCATAAATCCAATTGCGCCCGAATAAAAAGATCTTTGTAATCCTTCGTATCTATCGATCAATGTGATTGCCATATGTTTTGGTGCGCCTGAAAGTGTCCCCGCGGGGTAGGTGTCGCCAACTACATCATACGGATTGGTATTTGGGTTTAGGATGCCACTTACCTTAGAAACCAAATGAATCACATGTGAATAATACTGTGCTTCTTTATAAGATTTGACCTGCACGTTATGACAGTGGTGACTTAGGTCATTTCTTGCCAAATCTACCAGCATGACATGTTCTGCACTTTCCTTAGGGTCATTTTTGAGTTCTTCGGCTATTTTTTCATCTTGCTCCATATTTCCTGTTCTTTTAAAAGTGCCTGCTATAGGATATATGGTAGCGATATCATTTTTGATAGTCAATTGAGCTTCCGGTGATGACCCGAAAAGTTTGAAATCGCCATAATCAAAATAAAACAAATATGGGGATGGGTTGATAGACCTTAAAGCTCTGTAAACATTGAACTCATCGCCAGAAAATGGAGTTTCAAAAGCTCTTGAGGGAACAATCTGGAAGACATCGCCACGTTGGATATGTTCTTTCATTTTGTTGACAAGGGCTTTGAACTCTTCATCGTTCATGTTGGAGGTTTCTTCACCTTTTAAATTGAATGTATATTCAGGGAAGTTTTTGTTCTGTATCAAGAACTGAAGTCTGTCAAGGTCGCTTTCTTCGTTTTCCAAGAGGTTTTCAAAGACATGAAGTTGATTCCTGAAGTGATCGATAGCGATGACATATTTATAGATATGGTACTGCAGGGTAGGGATTTTTCTTCTGTTATTATCTTTAGCCGTTAATTCGATGTCTTCAAAATATTCCACGGCTTCAAAAGTGAAATAGCCGAATAATCCATTTGTAATAACATTTACATCTGGAATCGGGTCGGCAAGGAAGGATTTTCTGAAATTTGAGACCTCCTCTCTCAGATTTATGTCGCTTGATTTTTTTGTGATCTTTTGTTGATTAGGCAGGCTTATGCTCAGTTCGTTATTTTCTAGTATAATGCCTGCGACAGGGTTACAGCAGATATAGCTGATATTATTGTCCCTGCTATGATATTCAGAGCTTTCTAGCAATAAGCTGTTTGGGAATGTATCACGCAGTCGTAGGTAGATGCTTACCGGAGTGGTTGTATCTGCTAAGATTTTTTTGTGGTTCGTCCTGAATTTATAGTTCATATGATTAATATAATAGTTTGCAAAAATAAAAAAAGCCCGACGATTTTCGTCGGGCTACCATTCAGTGGTTTTGGTTGATTATGAAAAATTTTATCTAAAATATACCACCCTCCCGACTTATTTAGTCAGAAGCCACCAACGGTTAGTATATTGAGTAACAGTCATCATTGAATGACAAAATTAATAGAAAAATTGAATATTCAAACTTTATTTGTTAAAAAAGCAAGGATTTGACAGGATTTTTAGTCGTTTAGCAAATCTGGTCTTCTTTCTTTTGTTCTAATGAGTTGTTGCTCATGGCGCCAGGCTGTTATTTTAGCCTCATGTCCGGATAACAAAATATCCGGTACTTTATGTCCATTCCAGTCAACAGGTCGGGTATAAATTGGAGCATCTAAAAGGCCGTCTTGAAATGAATCAGATAGGGCTGATGTCTCATCCGAAAGGACTCCCGGGATAATACGTACTATGGAGTCCACCAAAATGGCTGCTGGTAATTCGCCTCCAGATAAAACATAGTCACCAATAGATATTTCTCTTGTAACGTAAATGTCTCTGATTCTTTGGTCTATTCCTTTATAATGGCCACACAGTATGATTATATTTTTTGCAGAGCTTAATCCATTGGCAATTTCTTGATTCAATGTTTCACCATCTGGTGTCATATATATGATTTCATCGTATTCTCTTTCAGATTTGAGTTTATCGATGCATGCTGCGAAAGGGGCAATTTGCATGACCATTCCAGAACCGCCACCATAAGGATAGTCATCTACTGATTTTTGCTTGTTGACAGCATAGTCTCTCAGATTATGAACATAGATTGAGCAAAGTCCTTTATTCTGTGCACGTTGTAGGATAGAATGTGCAAAAGGACTGTCCAATAATTGTGGCAAAACTGTAATAATATCAAATCGCATATGCAAATGTACGTGATTATTAAATAAAATAGGCTTAAAAATGCATGTTTGAAAGGCGGTTTAGTATTGATTAATAAAACGCTATTAAGGTAAAATTTTAGACTTAACAATATGCTTTAATTAATTATGAGTGTTTATTTTGATTTTATTTAGTATTTAATATGTAATAAAAATAAATAATAAAGAAATAACACTATGTTAACATAATATTTACATTAATATTTTGGAAATAAAATAAATATTGGAAAAATTTTCAAAATTTGGTGCGAAAATTTAAAAAATAAAATGGCGAATTTTTGTTTCAAGTGAGATGTAATAATAGATTTGATACTGGTTTAACAATTATTAACAATTAGCCAGAATAGAACCAAAAATTTATTAACTAAAAACAACAAACATGAAACAAAGATTACTCAGCATGTTTTTGCTGTGTACTATGCTTATCGGTGTGGTGCATGCACAAAATCGGCAAGTGAGTGGTAAAGTTACATCTGCATCAGATGGTAGTCCTATTGCGGGAGCTACAGTTAATGTGGTTAATAACAATACTGCGACTCAAACCGATGAATCTGGAAATTATTCCATTTCAGTTCCTACAAATGGTCAACTTCAATTCCGCTACATTGGTTTTGAAAGCCAAACTATTACTGTTGGTTCACAAACTACTATTAATGTGCAATTAGTAGGTGGAGACAATTCCCTTGAAGAAGTTGTTGTAACAGGTGCGTATGGTATTCGTGAAAATACCCGTGCTTCTTCGACTTCATCTCAAACATTAACATCCGAAAAGGTTAATGTCACAAGACAGCCAAATTTGAATAATTCATTGGCTGGACAAGTAAGTGGTTTGCAGGTACGCTCACAATCAGCAGCAGCTTTAGGTAGACAAACAGAAGTTCGTTTAAGAGGAGCTTCAGGGTTTTCAACTGGTCAGGGGGCTATTTATGTTGTCAATGGAACGATCGTTCCTAATTCGGATGATTTAAATATGGATGATATCGCGTCGGTTACTGTACTACAGGGGCCTGCTGCATCTGCTCAATTTGGTTCGCAAGGTGCAAATGGTGCCGTTGTTATTACGCTTAAAAATGCATATAAAGGTGATTATTTAGGTGTAGATGTGAATGTAGGTGCAAATTTTGACAAGGCTTATATCATGCCAAACTATCAAAATTCGTATGCAGGTGGTTCATCACAAGCGATGAGTCAATATGTATGGCAACCAAATCATCCAGAAGAATGGAAAGCATTAGACGGTAAATATTACCATGATTATTCGGATGATGCTTCATGGGGACCAAGAATGGTAGGCCAAGAATATATTCCTTGGTATGCATGGTATGGTGGTCATGACAGATCTTACAAAACAGCTTCTCTAACGCCGCAACCAGACAATGCACGTGATTATTTTGAAACAGGTGTAGTTTTAAATAATGGTATTGCTATTTCAAAAGGTGGTGATAATTATTCTACAAGATTTTCATACAATAATCAAAATGTAAATGGTTTGATCCCTACATCAGGATTGGATCGTCACTTATTGAATTTTACTGGTGAACTAGATTTGAATGACAAGTTTAGTGTTGGTGCTAACATCAATTATGTTTATCAAAATTTAAAAGGTGAAATTGATGATGCTTATTCAAACCAATCTACTGGTTCATTCAGTCAATGGTTTCACAGAGATTTGGATATCAATATCTTAGAAGAATTAAGAGGCTTAACAACTCCGGATGGTATTTATGCATCATGGAACAAAGCAAATCCAACAGCTTACAATCCAGCGAATGAAAGAGGGTTCTATGCAGCTAACTATTGGTACAATCCATATACCTATTATGATCTGATCAATAGATACAACCAAAGAGACCGACTATTTGGTCATGTTTTTGCCAGATATCAAATCTACAGTGATTTAAGCATTCAAGCTACTTATAGAAAACAGCAGAATACAACTTTTTGGGAAACAAAGTATAGCTCGGATTTAAATAAGAGCGGTTTGCAAACAACAGGTAACAACGCACTTGCAAAAGGTTACTATGGAACTGGTAATACCTATTCAAATAGAAGAAATATAGAGTTTTTGCTAAACTACAAGAAAGAAATTGAGGACTTTAGCATTGATGCGAACATTGTAGCAGATTTCTATCGCTCAAAAAATAATGAAAACTCTGGAAATACAGTTGATGGATTGACAGTTGATAATCTTTATACTTTAGCAAACTCTGTCAGTCAGGCTAATCAATATAATTGGAGAGAACAAGAGGCTTACAATGCGTTAATGTTCCGTTCTACATTTGGTTATAAAAACTTCCTGTTTGCCAATGTAACCTTGAGAAATGACTGGTTCTCTACTTTGCCAAAAGATGATAATTCAGTATTGTCAAAATCTTTTGGTGCATCATTCGTTTTCTCAGACTTGATCAAAGAGAGCACTCCATGGTTAAGTTATGGTAAGTTACGTGCTGCTTGGGGTGAGATTCCTATGGCTTTAGGTCTGACTTCAACTACTTTTGGAGCATATCGTTACCCAGGTGCTGAATATGGAGTTGGTCAATTCAAATGGAACGGTAATTCCCTTACATCTACTCCAGATGTTATTGTTGATCCATCCATCCGTGGTTCAGTTGTTACTCAAAAGGACTTAGGTCTTGAATTGAGATTCTTAAAAGATCGTATTGGAACTGAGGTTACATATTGGGATGGTTCTTCCATTGGTTTCCCTCAATCTATAACAATCAATGGAGCTACAGGATACTCTACTTTGTTGACGAATGTTGGGGAGATTGAAAAAAAGGGTGTTGAATTCCGCGTATTCGGGGTTCCATTGAGAACTCAAGACCTTGATTGGTCTATTTCTGCTACTTACGCAAACTTGGCCAAAAACGATATCAAAGAAATCAGTGAAAAATATGACATTCAACGTTTAAATGTTGCTGGTGTGTGGGGGTCGACCATGCCTTACCTGGTACACCAAGAAGGAATGCGTTGGGGTCAAATATATGGTAACGGTATCAAACGCAATGCTGAAGGTGTTCCAATTCTTAATGAGGATGGTTTGTACGAAAATGATCCTGCAGTATTCTTTGGATCTGTTGTTCCAAAACATACAGGTGGTGTTCAAAACACATTCCGTTACAAGGATTTCACCTTGGCGGCGAATATTGACTGGTCAATCGGTGGTAAATTCGTTTCATTGTCAAATATGTTTGGTTCTTATTCAGGTCTTACTGCTAGGACTGCTACTACGAATGATAAAGGGAACCCAATTCGCGACGATGTAAATGACGGCGGTGGTGTTCGCGTGGATGGTGTTGACAAAGATAACAATCCTGTAACTCATTATGTAGGTGCTCAGGATTATTACCATTGGTTAAATGACAACAAGACATATGATGACTTTGTTTATGATTTAACATTCGTAAAACTTAGAGCTATATCAATAGGATATAACATTCCTGTTAAGAAATTAGGTTGGAGCAAAGTATTGCGCACAGCAAGTGTTTCTGTTGTTGCAAACAATCCTTTGTTGTTATATGCAAAAACGAAGGATTTTGACCCTTCAGAAGTTTCTGCTCTTCAAGGTGAAACAGGTCAGCTGCCAGGTACTAGAGGATTCGGATTTAACCTACGTTTTGGCTTTTAATTGATAGAAAACATGAAAAAGAAATTTTTATATATATTAATGGCTGTCAGCACTCTAGCTAGCAGCTGTGATGCACTTTCTGATTTCGGTGATACAAACGTTAACCCAAATGCTACTACTGATCCTAAGTCTGATGCATTGTTGACCAATGTTTTGGCTGGAATAGGAGGATATGCATCCAATACGCACTACCAGCCCGGATTATATGCTCAGTATATTTCTGAAACGCAATATACAGATGCTTCGATGTATTCCTTGGCACAGAATGCTTTTGTAGGGTTTTATTCTGGGCATTTAAATGACCTTAAAGATTATGCGACCCGTAATGCCGAAAATGTAAATGCAAATGCTGTTGCTACAATTATACAGCAATATATTTTTCAGTATTTGACTGACTGTTGGGGAGATCTTCCATATTCAGAAGCTCTGAAATCTATGGAAATTGTAACTCCAAAGTATGATACTCAAGAGCAGATCTATAAAGGGATGATTGCTGCACTTAATGATGCAGAAAGTAAATTGTCTCCAAGTGGAGGTGCAATTGCTGGTGACATCATTTATGGTGGTAATGTAGCTGCGTGGAAAAAATTTGCCAATTCATTACGTATGACTATGGCGATTCAACTTTCAAAAAGATACCCTGGTGCAAATGATTATGCCGCTACCGAATTTAAAGCTGCTTTAGCTGATACGGACGGTTATATTAAGACAAATGCGGACAACTTCAAGTTGAATTATCCAGGTGGAAACTTTAAAAATCCTTGGAGAAATACCTATGATGGTCGTAAAGATTATGCTGAAAGCAAAACAATGACCGATATCATGGCATCGTTGAATGATGGTAGACAGAATGCCTTTGGTGGTGCGAATGATGATTTAACTGCTCCAGACGCATTTACTACTTCGAACGTTGGTTTCCCATATGGATTGCAGCGTCCAGATGCTGAGGCTTTTGCAAGTGCCAATACAAATTTTGCGCGTGTATTAAGAGGTGACTTTAGGACTGAAACAGCTCCTTATGTCATTCTGAGTGCTGGCCAAGTTGCTTTGGCTAGAGCTGAGGCAGCTCAAAGAGGCTGGACTACAGAAACAGTGAATACGGTGTATAGAGAAGGTATAACATTGAGTTTCCAACAATGGGGAGTAAATGTTCCTGCTACTTACTTTAATCAAAGTGGTGTTGTGTTGAATGGTGGTGCGGGCGACTTGAACAAAGTTATTCTTCAACGTTATATCTCACACTATCCTGATGGAAGGATGGGATGGAATATCTGGAGAAAATCTGCAGTTCCAACCTTAACTCCAGCTCCTGGAGCGCCAGCTGGGTCAACAATTCCTAGGAGATTTGTATTTACAACCTTGGAGTATTCTACTAACCCGAACGTAAATGAGGCAGTTGCTCGTTTAGAAGGTGGGGATAAGATGTCTTCAAGAATATGGTGGGATAAATAATCGATATCAAATGAAAAAGTCAATTTTTAACTATATATTTTTCATTCTTGGAATAGTGCTTCTATTCCAAGGATGTGTCAAAGAATCCTTTGAAGGAGATGACCTTGGAGATACAGGGACAACTTTCCTGAAAACTCCTGATGGAGAAGTTGTGGTACATTGGTTGTCACCATTTACAGATAAAAAGAAAGTAAATCTTTTTAATTTGTTCAAAGATGCTCACAATTCTGCTGAATTGAATGCAAGCAATACAGTAACATTGCTAGTAAATCCAGCTATCATTGATGAATATAATGAGGCAAATGAAACTAGTTTTGAAGTATTACCTGCTTCCTTCTTCACCTGGGCGCCAACTGATGTGGTAACATATTCTGGCAACAATGTGAGTGTAGCGTTTGGTAATGGTCAATTATATGGAGATATCGCTATTAATTTAGATGGATCTAAATGGACTGACTTAGCTCAGAAGTATGCATTAGCATTTGAAGTAAAAGAGACTGGTGGTATTTCTCCAAGTTCAGCAATGGCGGATACGATCGTTGTTGAGTTGGGATTGAAAAACACTTGGGATGGTGTCTATAAATGGACAGGTACGCTTACTGATAATACCAATGCAACAATTGCTCATGTTTCAGGACCTTATGGAGAGCAGTATGGCGATTATGAGTTAGAGTTACAAACGGTAGGAGAAACTAAAGTAGCCATGTTTGACCCAATCCTATGGTCAGACTTTATGTATCCAATGTATTCAGGTGGATGGTCTGGTTATGGATCATTCGCTCCAGTATTCGAATTTGATAAGGCTACTAATAAAATTATTTCAGTAACAAATTACTATGGTCAACCAGCAGGAAATACACGTTCGGCACAGTTAGACCCTTCAGGTGAAAACTATTATGATCCTGAAACAAAAACCATAAAAGTGAAATATTTCATGCTACAACCTTCTGTTGTAACTGCTGCACCTCATATCCGTGCATCTATTGATGAAGAGTTTGTGTTTGTGAAAGGAAGATAATACCAATCTAGCTTTTTGTTTCACAGTTAGTATATGATCCGGCCAATTATTTGGCCGGATTTTTTATTTAATAAGAAAGTTTACGGACATCTACAGTTTCTTTTAGAGAAAGTTGCCCAGGTAGTAGTCCTGAACATATATTTTAGCGTTATAACATGTAGTTTTATTGAAATTCAATATCAATGCTTATTCCTGTAATGTAGATGTTACATTTTTTAAAACTCACCAATTCTCAATAATATTGCAAATTTTCAGATGAAGGAGTATTCAAAATAGAATTATAGAGTAATTCAGAATTTTATTTTGATTCACAAATGGGTTTTTGTCTCTTGTTTTGATTTTTGGTAAGCTGTCTGTTGATTATTCCGAACTCTATTAAATAAGTATACATTGTTGCTGTATTATTTAATATTTCTGATTAGTATAATGATGTCATCGACAAAATTTAAGTTTATAATGTTGTGATTTTTTGAATTATCTCCTTTAATTGATTGTATATCAATTATTTTGCCTCTTATTCTTTCTTAAGATTTGATATGATTTTTATCTAGAATCGCCAAAATTATATCAAAATTATCCTCATTATTTCAATTTATTAATAATTCTATTAAAAATGGTTTCAAAACTAACTTTTATATTATCTATTTGATAAAAATTAAAGTTATTCTGAATTAACTTGTTAAATATTTAAGCAAAGTCTATATTTGTCGACTGTTTAACAAAATTTAACAGACTCTGTTTTAATACTTTTAATTAATAGCAAAATTTATGAAACACAAATTACTCAGCTTAATTTTTGTGTTAACCTGTTTTATCGGAGCAGCGTTTGCACAAGATCGTCAAGTGAGTGGTAAGGTAACTTCGGCTACCGACGGCGCGCCTTTAAGCGGTGTGTCTGTAGCTCTAGTGGGAACTGGAGTTGCAGCTCAATCTGATGCAAATGGGGACTATACGATTACTGTAGAAGGCAGTAATGCTGTATTGAACTTCTCCTTTGTTGGTTTTACTTCAACAAGAGTTCAAGTAGGAACACAAACTTCTATCAATGTTCAGTTAGTAGAAGATGAAATGTCCTTAGATGAGGTTGTAGTTGTCGGTTACGGTAGCACAACGAAAGAAGCATTTACAGGATCAGCGAAAAAAGTTGATGGCGCTAAGCTTCAGCAAAAAAATGTATCCAATATCTCGCAAGCAATTGCAGGTGAGGTTGCGGGTCTACAAGTCGTTAATACATCTGGACAGCCTGGAAGTTCTTCAACAATCCGTATCCGTGGTTTCGGTTCTGTAAATGGTAACCGTGACCCATTATATGTAGTGGATGGAGTTCCTTTCTCCGGAAGTATTTCTTCTATCAACAATGCGGATATTGAAAACGTAACTGTATTAAAAGATGCTGCAGCTACTGCAATTTATGGTTCTAGAGGTGCAAACGGTGTTATCGTTGTAACTACTAAAACCGGTCGTGGAGCAACTTCTTATGTAGAAGCAGATGCAAATTTCGGTACTAATATGTCACTTATCCCACGTTATGACGTGATTAAGTCACCTGAAGAGTACATTGGCCTAAGCTGGCAAGCAATGTACAATGAGGGTGTGGCAAATGGTGTTGATGGTGTAAAATATGCAAATGATAATTTGTTCTCCGATAGAGGTATCGATCCATTGAACAACATTTGGAATGTTAATTCTATCGCTGATTTAATTGACCCTGAAACTAGAAAAGTTAAGAGTAATGTCACTCGTAAATTCAACCCTGAGAACTGGGAAGATTACGCGTTCCAAAATGCTGCAAGAACTGATATCAACGTAAGATTTGGTGGTTCAAGTGACAAAACTAACTATTTCACTTCATTCGGTTATTTAGGTGATAAAGGATATTCTATCAATTCTGATTTTGAGCGTTTGACTGGTCGTGTAAGTGTTGACCATAAAGTAAACAAAATCATCAATGTAGGTATGAACATGAATTACGCAAAAACTGAGCGTAATACTGGTGGTCAGTCTGAAGATTCAGGAAGTATTTTCTGGTTCGTAGACAACATTCCTTCTATCTACCCATTGTTTGAGAGAGATGCAGATGGAAATACTCTTCCTGATCCTATTTTCGGTGGTTCTATTTATGATTACGGAATTAACTCAGCTCGTAAATTCGGTTCATTAACCAATGCGATCGCTGATGCTACTTATGATATCAAACGTCATAACCGTAATGAATTAAATGGTAGAGCATACGTGAACTTTAATATTATCGAAGGATTGACTTTTGAAAACTCTTTAGGCATTCAATTGTACAATAACCTTTATAATGATAGAGGTAATAAATTCTACGGTAGTTCAGCAGGTCAAAACGGTTCTTTGTACCAAAGACGTGAAGATTTGAACTATTACAACCTTTTGAACTTATTGCGTTATAGAAAAGATTTCGGAGATCACTCTTTTGAAGCTTTAGCGGCACATGAGGCTGTTAAATGGAAAAGCAACATCCTTGATAACTCTGGTTACAATTTGATCAGCAACGATGTGTTGGAATTCAACAACGTTGTAGTTTCAAATCCAGTTAGTTCATTTACCAATGAATATGCTCTAGAAAGTTATTTCGGTCAGATCAACTATGATTATCAAAATAAATACTATTTATCAGGAAGTATCAGACGTGATGGTTCATCTCGTTTCAAAACTGATAAATGGGGAACTTTTGGTTCCATTGGTGCAGGTTGGATCGTATCAAACGAATCTTTCATGCAGGATCAAGATATCTTTGATTTCTTGAAATATAAAATCTCATACGGTTTGATCGGTGATCAAGCAGGTGTTGGTTATTACCCAGGTTACACTTTGGTTACTCCAGAAAACGTAAATACTGAGTTAGGTCTTAAAATCGGTGACGATATGGGTAATACAGATTTGACTTGGGAAACGTCAAAAATGTTCCAAACTGGTGTTGAATTTGAGATTGGTAAGTATTTATCAGGTACAGTTGAATACTATATCAAGAATACGGACAACTTGATCTTCCAATTTGGTTTAGGTCCTTCATTAGGTTACCCAACAATCTTGGTTAATGATGGTCAATTAAGAAACCAAGGTATCGAGTTTGATTTAGTAGGTCACATCTTCAAAAATGAAAACTTCTATTTAGACTTAGGTATCAACGGTGAAAGTTTCAAAAACAAAATCACGAAAATGCCAATCGAAGCTTCAACAAACCTTCCTAAAACGATCGATATCCAAGGAATTTATGGTTGGGCAGAAGGACACTCTATTTATGATTTCTACATGAGAGATTTCGTAGGTGTTGATGCTGAAGATGGAAAAAGCATGTGGAAAGTATATTACACTGATAATGACAATAACGGTGAATTTACTGCTGGTGAACAAATCTCTTCAATGGCTTTGTTTACAAACCCAGATAATAAAGAGATCAAAGAATCAACTACTAAAACATATTCTCAAGCAACTCAATACTATGTAGGTAAATCAGCAATTCCAGCTATTAGAGGTGCGTTCAACTTGAGAACAGGTTACAAAGGATTTGACTTAAGTGCGCAAGTATTATATAGCCTAGGTGGTTATGCATATGATGGAGCTTACGCAACATTGATGAGCAATGACCCGATTGGTGGAAATAACTGGCATAAAGATATCCACAACAGTTGGCAAAAACCAGGTGATGTAACTGATGTTCCAAGAATCAACAACGATTTAGATGCTAACGTGGTTTCTACTTCAACAAGATTCTTGACAAAAGCTAATTATCTAATGTTGAACAACGTACGTTTAGGTTATAACTTTAAGTCTGATTGGATCAAAGCTTTTGGTGCGCAAGCATTGTCAGTATGGGTTTCAGCAGATAACCTTGCGATTGCTTCTGCAAGAAGAGGTTTTAACCCTTCAACTCACCAAGCAGGTGCATCTAGCATGTATAGATATTCACCATTATCAACGATCAGCGGTGGATTAAGAGTTAGATTTTAATTTTTTAAGAGAGAAATAAAATGAAAAAGTCATTATATATATTGTTGGGATCTGCGCTGTTATTTTCTTCTTGTGGAAAAGACTTCCTAGATGCTCAACCAACAGAAAAACCATCTACTGATCAAATTTCAGAAGCTGGTAAAGATGACCCTTCTGTATTGAACGGTTATATCCTAGGTATCTATGCTACTATGTATAGTACTTTCTCTGCAATTCCTGCAGATGAGGATCACGATGATTTCGGACAAAAAGGTTATGATATCTATATGGATATGTTGAGTTCAGATATGGTATTAGGTGCATTGAACTACGGTTGGTATTCAAACGTTGTGAGATACAATGCTACCACTGACTATACTCGTACTGAAGCTGCTAAACCATGGAGATACTACTATAAAGTTATCATGGCTGCAAACTATGCAATGGATGCAGTTGGTGGTTCGGAAGTAGAGGTCCCGGCAGATGACAAAGAAACTAGATATGTAATTGGTCAAGCTAAAGCAATGCGTGCATATGCATACTTCTATTTGGCTAACTTATACGGAGTTGAATATGGTTCTGGAAATGATAAAATTCTTCCTATTTATACAAATACGGAGCAGCCAAATCAACCTCTTTCAACTACAAAAGAAGTTTATGATCTAATCATCTCTGACTTAGAAACTGCAGTTGAGTACTTGAGCGATTATGATAGAAATGGTAAACACAAAGTAAACAAATATGTTGCTGAAGGTTTATTGGCATACGCTTTAGGTGCAAGAGGTACACAAGCAGATTGGCAAAGGGTAGCGACATTGACAAATGATATCATCACGAATGGTGGTTTCCCGTTGACGACAAAAAGCCAAACTGTTGCTCAATTCAATGCAGCTGGTGCTTTAACAAATACTGACGGTGGATTCAATAATGTGGCTACTCCAAGCTGGATGTGGGGTGTTGATTTAACTTTGGCTAGTAACCTTGACTTAGTATCATGGTGGGGACAAGTAGATTACTTCACTTACAGTTATGCTGCTGCTGGAGATCCTAAAATTATCGATAAAGGATTATTTGATAAAATCCCTGATAATGATATCCGTAAAAAACAATTCAACGCTCGTTTATTGCCAACGAATAAATTCTATACTCCTCAACGTGTACCTATGGGTGAGCGTCAGGTTGTAACAGATTATCTTTATATGCGTGTTGATGAGATGGTTTTATTGAATGCTGAAGCAAATGCAAACATTGGAAATGAAGCTGCTGCTATCGCATCATTGAAAAAACTTCTTGATCTGCGTTTAGATAATACAAGTTATTTGACTTCGTTGTCAGGACAAGCATTAAAAAATGAAATCTACTTGCAAACCCGTATTGAGCTTTGGGGTGAAGGAAAATCTTATTTGGCTATGAAACGTAATAAAGCTACAGTAACAAGAGGTTCTAACCACTTGTATTTCTCTGGACAGTCTTTCAAATACAATTCAGATCAAATGACTTTCCCTATTCCTCAAGTGGAAATTCAAAACAACCCTCAGATTTAATCTGATAGGGAGGTAATACTATTTAAAGCCTTCAGGGAATCCTGAAGGCTTTTTTTGTTTTATGACATGTCTGTTGGCAGTCATAATCTAGTGTTTTATTTCTTATTAGTAAAAAATACATTTATTATTGTCTAATAAATCATAAAACACCATTTAAACAAATATTAAATAATTCTTGTCTTTAATATATCGTTAATAATCTCTTTTTATTTCAAAAATTATTTATAAAATATTGATTGTATTAAAGAATTTAATCAAATTTATATCTGAAACGGATTGTGAACTATATATAGCCAATTAACATTAGAAAATTTCCGATATTTTTTAATTATTATATTTATTTAACTAAACAATTATTTTATGAAACAAAATAGTTGATATATTAATTGTAAAAAAGTTAGGCTGCTCAAATTAATAAGCAGCCTTTCTTATTTAATTACCTTTTCCCTTTATCCTTTCACTGCCAGGATACTCAGTTCCTGAGCCACTCTTCCAGCAATTTCAGCAAAGGCTGCTGCAACTGGCTCATCCTGATCCAATGCAATTGGGAACCCATTGTCTCCAGCATCAGCCACGGATTTTACCAATGGAATCTCTCCCAAGAAAGGCACATTATTTACCTCCGCCAATCTTTTGCCGCCATCTTTGCCGAAAATATAATATTTATTGTCAGGTAACTCCGCAGGAGTGAAGTAAGACATGTTTTCAATTACACCAATAATCGGAACTTTCACACCTTCCATTTGATACATTGCCATTCCTTTGATGGCATCAGCCAATGCTACTTGTTGCGGTGTAGTTACGATTACTGCTCCGGAGATAGGATAGCTTTGTGCTGTAGTGATGTGAATATCTCCAGTGCCAGGAGGCATATCTACTATTAAGTAATCCAATTCTCCCCAGTCTGTATCTCCAAACAATTGTTTTATGGCAGATGTTGCCATAGGGCCACGCCAAGGAATAGGTTGATTAGGATCTGTGAAAAAACCGATAGACAATAATTTCAGGCCGAACCTTTCAATTGGTACAATCCTGTTTTTGCCATCAGCTCCTTGGCTGGATTGAGGCTTGGCATCCTCAACACCGAACATGATAGGTACTGAAGGTCCGTAAATATCCGCATCTAACAATCCAGTTTTAGCACCTGTATTTGCCAATGCCAAAGCTAAATTAGCAGCAACTGTAGATTTACCAACACCACCTTTTCCAGATGATACTAGAATAATATTCTTAATATTTTTTAACTGCACATTTTCTGCTGCACGTACCCTAGCCGTCATATTAATGTCTACATCAACTTCCTTGGAGACAAACAATGCTATAGCATTACGGCAAGCATGCTCAATATGACCTTTTAAAGGGCATGCAGGTGTGGTCAGGACCACATCGAATTTTATCTTATTGGGTAATATTTCAATGTTTTCAATCATGTTCAGTGTTACCAAATCTTTTTTTAGATCTGGCTCTTCCACATGACCCAAAGCATGTAAAATCTGTTCTTTAGTAATCATGAATTTAAATTAAGTTAACAAAGCTAAAGAAAGATGCTCAATATCTTGTCATAATGATGTTTTTAATGATTTTTGCATATTTTTACTTTATTCTAAAGGTTACACGTTAATATATGTTAGACTTTAAAAACATTAAGCTACCTGAATTGGGTTTTGTGAAGAAGAGGTGGTTTATAATCACTGCTGCGTCTGTAGTGGGAATACTGTTAATTGGCTTTATTTGGGCAATGTCCTTGAGAGGAGATATGTTGAATAAAGCTGTAGCGAAAGTTCAGAAGAAATTAAAGGATGACTATCAACTTAATTTTGAAGTCAATAAATACGAATTTGCTGGATTAACAACAGTAGATTTTCAAAAAGTAAAACTATATCCAGATACTGGAGAGCAATTGGCAGCTATTGATCAGTTCAAAGTTTCTGTAAAGTTATTTCCGCTCCTTTCAGGAAATGTAAAACTTGATGAACTTGACCTTAAGAATGCTACAATTACCCTCGTAAAAAAAGACAGCAGCTCAAACTATGATTTCTTATTCCGAAAGAAAAATGAGTCTGACACGACTAAGGATACCAGCCCAGCCAGAACATTGGCAGAAACGGTAGATAATCTTTTGAAAAGAGTTTTCCAGGCAGTTCCTGACAATTTGAATTTAGAAAATGTGAGTCTATCATTCCAAGATTCAGCCTCAACTCAGGTAGTTAAAATACCAGAAGGAAAAATTGATGATGGAGATTATGATATTGATGTTTTCCTAAATGAACAAGAGGCAAAATGGAATTTTAAAGGAAATATTAATTCAAGCCGACAAACAGCAAACGTGATAATATCATCTGACAATAAAGACGCTCAAATCCCTTTTATAGCGAGAAGGTTTGGTTTGAAAGTCAGTTTTGATGAATTGAGTTTCCATTTGGATGATGTTGCTAGAAGAGGGAAGGAGAACCTAGAAATAAAAGGAGGGATCAGTGCTAAAAACCTACGGGTTAATCATCATCGATTATCCTTAGATACGATTGTTTTACCTGGAGGTTCTGCTGATGGAGGTTTTTTAGTGTCCGAAAATACCATTGAATTACTTACTGGCACAAAGGTGCAAGTAAAAGACTTCTCATTTGAACCGAAACTTAAATTCAGTAAAAAGCCGAAAAAAGTTTTAGAAATGGCAGTCCATACTGGAAAATTCAAAGCTCAAGATTTCTTTGATGCTCTACCAGTAGGATTGTTCGAAAATCTAGATGGGATTAAGGTTGCAGGAGATATACAATATGATATGGACTTCAAAGTTGACTTGGATGACCCCGATAACCTTACATTCGCTTCGAAAATCGATGATGCAAATCTAAAAGTTGAGAAATGGGGGAAAGCCAATATTGCAGAGTTAAATGGACCATTCGTATATGAAGCATACGAAGATACCTTGAAAATGCGCGATATTACCCTTGGCCCTTCAAATCCGAATTTTACCCCATTAACCCAAATAGCACCTATATTAAGAAAAACAGTCCTCAATACGGAAGATCCTTTTTTCTATAAGCACAATGGATTTGAATTAGAGGCATTCCAACTGTCCATTGTGACCAATATTAAAGAAAAAAAATTCAAACGTGGCGCAAGTACGATTTCGATGCAATTGGTGAAAAACCTATACCTGAATCGTAATAAAACCATGATGCGAAAATTCGAAGAAATCCTATTGGTTTGGTTGATGGAACAATCCAAGCAAGTCAGTAAAGATCGAATGCTGGAAATTTATTTGAATATTATTGAGTGGGGAAAGAATGTATATGGGATATCTGAGGCATCGAAATATTATTTTGGAACTAAACCCCCAGAATTAACAATAGGAGAGAGCTTATATCTTTCCAGTATAATTCCTAGGCCAAAAACCGGACTTTCATCATTTGATTATACCGGTCAATTGAAACCGTGGGTAATGAAACATTTTAATACTTATGGTTATATCATGAATAAAATGAATCAATTGGAAGGAGAGAATGTCCCTGCAAATTATGGATTCTATCAGGTCCAGCTTCAACCGAATTTGAGACCTCCGAGACCTAAAGGCGTGCCAGACTCCATGATGTCACATGACGACATTAAGGATATGGTTGATGAAATCGATAGGGAAGAGAAGATCCGAAAAACCTTATTGGAAAGACTTTTTGGGAAACCAAGCGAAGAGGAGACTGAAAAAAACAACTAAGCAATGAAAAATATATTCATAGATGGTCTTGAGTTTGAGTTAATGATCGACTACGAACAGATTCAAAAGAGAATACGTCTTATTGGAATAGACATCAATCTAAAATATGAAGATAAACATCCTGTTTTTATCGGTGTTTTGAATGGATGCTTTATGTTTATGGCTGATTTAATGAAACAGGTGCACATTCCGTGTGAAATGTCATTTGTGAAACTTGCTTCTTATTCAGGCACTAATCAAGGGGAAATCCATGAACTAATAGGGGTCGGAATGTCATTGGAAGGAAGACATGTGGTAATTGTTGAGGACGTTGTCGACTCGGGGAGATCATTGGTACACACCATTGAAGCGTTGGAGCGCTTGGGAGTAGCAAGTATATCAGTAGCTACATTGTTGTTGAAGCCCGAATGTTTGCTCTATTCATTTGACAATATCATGTATGTAGGATTTGAAATCGAAAAAGAATTTGTTGTAGGTTATGGATTAGACTATAATGGTCAATGCCGTAACCTACAAAATATTTATAAGAACATTCCTTCTACCTAAAACTACAATTTATTAGATGATCGTTTACCATGCCAACAGCTTGCATATAGGCATAACAAGTAGTAGAACCAAAAAATTTAATCCCTCTCTTTTTAAGATCTTTTGAAATCCTATCCGAAAGCTCGGTAGTTGCAGGAACAGCATCCAGAGCAGGTACCTTATTGATAATCGGTTTCTGTTGCGGTAGAAATGAATATAGATAGTTATAAAAACTTCCAAATTCTTTCTGAATCTCCATAAATATTTTAGCATTATTTATGGTACTGGTTATTTTTAATTTATTCCTTATTATTCCCGGGTCTTCAAGCAGTCTCTCAATATCCTGATCAGTGTATTTTGCTATCTTCTTGTAATTGAAGTCTGAGAATGCCTTTCTATAGCCTTCTCTTTTTCTAAGGATTGTGATCCAACTTAATCCTGCCTGCGCTGATTCCAAAATCAAGAATTCAAAAAGAACATTATCGTCTTTAACAGGTTTTCCCCATTCATTATCATGGTAAGATTGGTACAATTCATCAGTTCCGCACCAACCGCACCTTACAATTTCATTTTTACTCATTTTTTCAATTTCTAAAGCAATTATTTTGTTCTAACTTTACGACTTTCATGAAACACATCAAAGCATTTGGATTAATATTCTTCCTGATTTTTAGCAGCATATTTATTGCTCCTAAATCTTATGCTCAACTTCCTGCCGTTGACTCTACAGCAGTAGTGGATTCCATTGCTATTAAAGACTCTTTGGCTAGGCTCGCTGTGTTTGATTCATTAGATATCAGCCTTAAAAATAGTCAAATAATCCTGTTCCCCGACAAGGGAATAAATTATTTGAAAATGGAAATAGATTCTGTCAAGAGTACTGGAAAGCAAGACCTGTTTTTTGGGATGGATACTGTACATTCAAATACAAAACCTGGAGTATTACTGGAAGGAACCGAAAAAAACTATAGACCAGCATGGATACTCCTTATCGTTTTTATTCTGTTCCTAATCCTTGGGGTATTGAGAATTGTTTTTCCGGTGGAACTGAAAATAATAGTGGATGCATATTACAAGGAAAGATTATTGCTACAAGTCAGTAAGGAAGACAACCTAGCAACTTCATGGCCTTATATATTTTTATATGCTGTTTTTAGTTTGTCCTTAGGGTTATTTGTGGTGGTTATTGTGTCGAGTTTCGGCGACAAAAATTATCTTACTTTCGAAAACTTCCTAAAGAATTCTGGATTTGTAGCATTCTTGTTTATCGCCAAGATTCTAATCATTCGATTTGTATCATTCGTGTTTCAGTTGGAAAAAATTGTTCGTGAATATATAGCAATTCTTTACTTAGTTTATTTTAACAGCATGTTTTTCCTCATGCCATTTTTATTGGCTGTGGTGTTTATTCCTGCCAATTATTTCAAATCTATATCGATAATTTACATCTGTTTAGTAATAATTTTATTCAGTTACAGGTTCTTAAGGACCGCTTTGCACTTATTCGGTCATTTCAAATTTTCTATTTTTTATTTAATTCTTTATCTTTGCAGTCTCGAATTAGCACCAATTTTGATATTAGTGAGGTCACTAAGTAATTAAGAAAGAGTATATGCAGATTGATGTAGAAAGATCCAAAAAAGTAAAGAGCATTTTAGTTACTTTACCAAAGCCTGAAAACGATAAATCTCCCTACTTCACACTAGCAGAGAAGTACAATTTAAAATTAGATTTTAGAGGTTTTATTCATGTAGAAGGCGTCTCTGCAAAGGATGTCAGAAAAGAAAAAGTGAATTTTGCAGATTTTTCTGCAGTAATCTTCACAAGTAAAAATGCAGTTGACCACTTTTTTAGGGTCTGTGAAGAAATGCGCTTTGAAGTCTCAGCAGATTTAAAATACTTCTGTATATCGGAAACAATCGCCCTTTATCTTCAAAAGTATATCCAATACCGTAAACGTAAAATCTTCTTCGGTAAACAAACAGCTCAAGATCTGGAAGATGTGTTGAAAAAACACAATAAAGAAAAATTCCTTTTCCCTTGCTCGGATGTTGCAAATGAAGAAACTCAACGTTGGCTGCAAGAAAATGGCTATGATTTCACACCAGCAGTGTTGTTCAGAACAGTAATCTCGGACATCAAAGATCTTAAAGATGTGTTCTATGACATCATTGTGTTCTTTAGCCCTTCTTCTGTACAGTCTCTTTATGAGAATTTCCCAGACTTTGTTCAAAACAAAACCAGAATTGCTGCTTTTGGAGCAACAACCCAACAAGCATTGTTAGAACATGACTTGATTCTTGATATCCCAGCTCCAACACCTAATGCACCTAGCATGACAATGGCAATAGAGCAATATATAAAGCAAGTAAATAAATAAATTGCTGAAAATATTTAAAGGCTATCCCAAAATGGATAGCCTTTTTTGTTGAACATTGTGTAAGACCTTTGTAAATTTGATGTTTATCATTTTTTAATAAATTAATTCTGCATAATTTGCCAACAATCAATATAAATATCATCCTCAGGGAGGTTGGGTATATTTATTGTAGGAATATTTTTTTTATGTTTGCATTAACTCAAAAATGGGAATATTGTGAAATTAAAACCTGTTAATAGTATCTCAGGAATAGCTCCTAAGGACTTTGTTAGGGACTATCTAAATAAAAGCCAGCCTGTTATCATCAAGGATTTTATCAGCAAAGATAGTCCATGCTGGAACAAGTGGAGTTACGACTATTTCAAGGAAATAGCGGGTAATGAGCAAATCGACGTATATGGTCGTGAAGAAGAATCACAAAACCATGCTGCTAGTCCTCCAGTGGGTAGGATGAGCTTCGGAGAGTATCTAGATCTAATCCGCAAAGAACCAACCGAACTTAGATTGTTCCTGTTTAATTTGATGAAAATTAGACCCGAACTCAAAAAAGATGTCATCTTTAATGATGTTACCGGGGGTAAAGTTCTGCAATGGTTACCTTATATGTTCTTTGGAGGTGAAGGATCAGCAACTAGAAATCATTTTGATATTGACATGTCACATGTTTTTATATCTCAATTTCAAGGCGCTAAACGTATTTGGTTGTTCCCAAATAACCAATCTGATCTAATGTATAAACTGCCTTACAACTTTCATAGTATAGCAAATCTGAAAAATAGTAAAGTAGAAGATTACCCAGGATTGGAATTTTTGGATGGTTACGAAGCTGTTATAAACCCTGGAGAAACACTGTATATGCCCGCTGGTTGGTGGCACTATATACAATATGAAACTGAAGGATATTCAATTTCTGTCCGTGCATTAGCAAATTCTATCAGCGAAAAATTAAAAGGAGCAAGAAACCTATTCGTTACTCGACACTTTGATGATACCATGAGAAAAATCTTCAAAGATAAATGGTTTGATTATAAAATTAATACTGCCAAAAAGAGAGCAAATAAAGCAATTAAGAAATACAAAAGATAGTTTTTTATATTAACAGAAAGGGTTCCAAAATTATTTGGAACCCTTTTCGATTAAACAAACTATGGTGTTTCAAATCCATATTTCTTATAGATGTTTTTAGCAACATCCGATTTCATAAAATCTACAAAATCCTTTCCAGCTTGTGCGCGAGGTGCATTTTTCATCTCAGCAATCATATAGGTAGCCTTTATGTTTTCCTCCGCAGGGATTTCAACCAGTTCAACCGGGTGATTTAATAACTTCTGATAGACAACTTCGGAATACCAAACCGGAGCAGCATCTACCTCTTTATACAAAATCTTCATCGGACTTTCCCGATGATGTATTTTGGTCAAATATGTAGTGCCCTTCCCAACCTTATCTTTCATAATAGTATTCTCCAGGTTTTCGCCGCCCAGTTTGTTGTAGACAGAAACTATTTGCCGACCGATACCTTCCCAGGCAGGATTGGGCATCGCTATTTTTACATCTTCCTTTGCAAGATCTAGAATGGAATTAACTGATTTGGGATTGCCTTTTGGAACCATGATTGCCAATTTATTGTAAGCATATATTTCTGTTCTTGAAAAATGATTTTTCATACTGTCAATCCTATTCTTTCCAGCAGCATATACATCTGGCTGATGAGTAATCCTCATATTACCAATAGTGATGGAACCACCCTCAATTTGTTTGGCAAGTATTCCCGGTGGAAGAGTCTCAACAAAAATTCGTTCATATTTTGGATGTTTCTTCTTGAAGGCCTCAATTAAATCATCCATCACCATAAATTGATTCCCCGCGAAAAATATAACTAATTGGGGGTCGACAATATCACCAAATAAATCGGGAACATTATCAATTCGGTGAACAGTGAAATTTACAGAGGATTCCGGAGCTGTGTTCCATGGCGGATCATATTTATAGTTGTCTTGGGAATAGGCTTTGTTCATAATCAGAATAACAGCAAATACTATCAATCGTTTTAAATTCATATCAGTCTCTTTATTTTATAATCTATGGTTTTACAATTACCCATCCTTCGGATGCTCTGATTACCAACTCTCCATTTCCGCTTGGGACATAGCCTATGAAATCATATAATTGATCTTTTTTTAAGCTCCTTTCCTGGAGTGAATTGCTGCACTGCGCAACAATTACTCCTTTGTCAATAAGTTCTTTTAGGGCATCAGCATATCCTGAATCCTTTAGCATCACTTCTGTTCCCCCAGAAAACGTGATTAGCTCTAAATCAATTTTACCTTTCAAACGCGGGTCGTTGAGAACATTTTTAATGTTACGGAATGCTTTTTTTACAACATCAGGATTGTTGCTGTCCAGTTGGTAGATTGCTTTGTAATGTTGGTTATGAGTGTCGGCACCTGAAAACTTAGCGTTTTCCATAAGTTTTTTGTCAATGGATTGCGCATGTGAAAGCTGCGTTGCGCACATAAAAATAATACTGCATAAAATAATAATCTGTTTCATATTCTTAAAAATTAAAAAGGTCCGTATTTATGTTGTTCTTGAGGTTTATTGTCAGCAAATGGGGGATAAGGACTATCTATAGGTTTCTTGTTCAAATCTGGATAGTCTTTTTCCTTGGCAAGTTTTGAAGGCCTTTCAAATGAATTAATATAAGCAGCGACATCATAAGCTTCTTCATCTGTAAGAATCGGAGATTCTGAGGTAGCACCTAATGGCATATTACCTTTGATAAACTTAGCAGCAGTCAACATTCTACCCATACCAGCACCATCATTAAAAGAATCATTGCCCCATAAAGGCGGATATATGTATCCCTCTTCCATCGAACCCGATTTTTTGACCAACCCCTGCCCATCAGATTGATGACAACTCACACATTGTGATTTGAAAACAGTTTCGCCATGAGTCAAATCTGCCTTTCTATTGGGTGCATCAATTTTTACAAATCCCTGCCCTTCAATACGTGAACCAACCATAACGTCTTTGCTTAGATGTTTGATATAACTCACGATGGCAATCATCTCATCACTTTCCACGGGAAGTTTCTTGCCGTTCATACTCCTTTCAAAACAGCCATTAATCCGCTCCTCAAGCGTAGCGACTTTCCCCTCACGTCCACTATAAATTGGGAAAAGTGCACTCAAACCTATATAAGGAGCAGCATATGCCTTTGTGCCACCATTAAGATGACAACTAGTACATGCCAGATTATTACCTGAATAAACCGCTCCAAACTTATTGTTGGGACCAAGATATTTTTGGGTCTCCTTGATTAATTTTTCACCATATGCAGCAATCTTCCCTTCTTCCGTTTCTGGATAAGGAGAAACTTTAAAATCCTTAATGTCGCGTAAGGAATTATGAGAAACAATCTTCTCTGTTTCTTGACTCACTGATGGGGATTGCAAGATTTCAGTATTAAAACCCAATGCCTGAAAAACGATAACAAGAACTATGAAAATAAATAGTCCAGCAACAATTCTTGTCTGTTGGGCTATTTTATTTACCTCCTTAAAAAGATTTTGTGATTGGTTTAAATTGTTTTTCATATAGACAAACATAAGCCTGTCTATGCACTTGCTAAAACGGTAAAATGTTATAGGCTATAACCTAAAGTTATGCTATGACTTAAGTGTTTGATTTAGAAAGCGGATAAACTGTTTGGGAAGACCCGAAAGCTCTCCGTGTAGATGAACTAAATATAGTTCCCGATTAATTTCTTTCCCCTCGATCTCAATTTGCCTTAAAATTCCATTTTCCAACTCGTTTTTAACCGCATATCGCGAAAGAATGCCAATGCTATTACTATATCTAATATATTGCTTGATGGATTCTGAACTAGACATTTGTACTCGATTTATCAAATCATTCGCATGAAGACCATTTTCTTTGAATTTTTGAAAGACAATATCATTCGTTCCAGAACCAGGCTCCCTAAAGATGAATTCCTGTTGCTTGGCATATTCAAGACTAATAGGTTCTTGATCAAATAAAGGATGAGAATGTCTCGCAACCCAAATTAACTGATCATCTAAGATCTTGCTGTACTTAAGAGATTGATCTTCTGCAATACCCTCAACAAAACCTAAACCTATTTTTCTTTCATATAACCATCGGACAACCTGTGCCGTATTTCCCGTAAATAATTTGATGTTTACCGAAGGATTCTCACTTGAAAACTCTGCAATAATTTTAGGTAGAATATATTGGGCAATGGTCGTGCTTGCACCAATAATTAAATTGCCTCGAACTTGATTGTTGAGCAAACCTAATTTATAATCTGCTAATTCATATTCTTGAATAATGACCTGCACGGATTCCAATAGAGTAGAACCAGCCTCCGTCAAAACCAATCTGCTGCCGTTTCTTATAAATAAAGCCTGGCCAATCGTATGTTCCAACTCTTGGATATGCTTGGAAACAGCAGGCTGGCTAATATTAAGTTCTCTGGATGCTTTTGTGAAACTTAAATCCCTAGCAGCATGATAAAATACTTTTATCCTAAAATTTATTTCTAACATAAGTGTGACCCTGGTTCAGGTATTAATCTTCTCCCTCGGCTTTCTCGGAAATACTATACTTGTAAAATAAAGTGTATGGATCTGATGGATAAACAATAGCATCAGGATTATGTTTAAATGGAATATCTGGATTGAATAGTTCTTCAAGCTTTTCCCTCAGGAATTCAACGAAAACCTTTTTTTGATCTTCCAATATTAAGTCCTCAAATACTAAACTACCACTTCTATTCCTGAATAAAGTTCCATCCTCTCGCATACGTCGTGCAACATATAAATGCGGTTCCAAACCTTTTAATCCTGAAACTTGCTCATACACATACGCATAGAATAAGGTCTGTAAGAGAGCTTTATTTTCCGTGTTATCTGAAAAGACATTGTCTAAATTCCCAAAAATTACCTGGTCCGCTCCGGTTTTATAATCTACGATCCGTAATTTCCGTTGTCCATTTTTGCTGATTACTTCATCAACCCTGTCGATAATACCGAAGAGTCTTATTTTTTGGGGAACACCCTGTATGTTTATCTCAAAATCCAAAAAATAATCCTGGTCGTTCTCTAATTCCACTATCCTAAAAGATTCATACTGGTCAATATCATATTGTAGATACATCTTGATGTATTCAGATGATATCTTATGCATGATTCTTTGCAAACTATTCAAATCTTCCAGTTTAGTTAATTCTGTTTGATATTGTTTGCCGATTTCTTTTATGACTGTAGAATCAACTTTTTCAAGTGCTTTTTCAAGTTCTGAGGTAGGTGTTAAGTCAGTAGAACCCTTGTAAGGAGATAATAATTGCTCCATGCATTCATGGATTACTGTCCCTAATTTGTTCATCTCAAACTCTTGAGAAATTGATGGCGGTTCTTTTATATCTGCTACATACTTTAGAAAAAACTGTAATGGTGACATCAAATATGTCGTAAAGGCGGATGCTGATAAGGCTTTCCTGTCCTTTATATATGAGCCATATAACTTATCCCAAATAACTCCTTTTTTGTCAATGACTAATTCTTCCGGTTGAACAGGAAATAATAATGGTTGTTGCTGTGATCTTTTTATGAACTTAAAATTAGTTTCAAAGTTCAATTGCTTGATAAATCGACTTTCTTCACCTGTGCTATTTTCGTCTACAATACCATTATAAAATAAATGAATATTATTAGAATATTGAAAATGCCTATAAAATAAATATGCAGAAAGTGCATCTTGATTTTCTAAAACTGGAAGGCTATATGCCTTACGCAAATTGTTGGGCAAAAATGTTGCTGCGCTAGATGTCTTAGGCAATATTCCCTCATTCGCTCCTAAAACATAAACATGATCGAAATTTAAACATCTACTCTCTAATAGACCCATAATCTGCAAACCATATAATTGATCTCCCTCAATGGCAGAATTGATTGGAGCTAAAGCTTTTTTGATCAAACCTATTTGGAAAGAAATACTAAGATGACCAAGTTTGTCAAAACCTAAATGTAATTGGTTCAACACTTTCTTAGTTTCAATCAATAAATTAGACTCAATGACTTTTGTTGTGCCTTCAAGAGAAATGCTTTGCACTAAATCGTCAATCATTCTGACCATTGTAGGAATTAGTTCCGCAGAGTTTTTAATAGGCTTGAAAAAATTTGGTAAAACAGAACTACTAACATCAATTTCAGCAATGGAAACTTCAAACAATTGTTTCTCGGAGGATTCCTTTTGAATTTGCTGTTTCTGTTTTTTTGAAATCTTTGTCAGCGGATGACTTAAAAAAGTTTCCAACAACTGATAGGGGAGTTTCTCTTTCTTTTGATGTGAAATATAGAGTTGAACTTCACACCAAAGGTCAAATAATCCATATATCGGAGATTGGATCAAAGGATATCCAGTAGTGATATTAATATCCATTTGTGGTAAACTCTGGAGCAATGGAACTAACAAACTTTCATCTGCAAGTAAAATGGCAGCTGTTTCATTTTTAAAGTCTATTCCACCAGTATTTAAAAGTATATCATGAAGCAGTTTAGCCTCACTATTCTTGCCCGAGGTTTGGTATAGATTAACATCGATATCCCTATTGCCTATGATGTTTGGAGCTTCACCCAATGCATTTACCAAGCCAGTTTGAAATAAATTCCGACGAAGAAAAAGACCCGCTTCTTGAATTTTGTCATCTAAATAATGAGCATCAACATCAAAATAAAATATCGCCTTATCTTCCTCTTGCCATTGCTTAAAAAGTCCTGCTTCAGCTTTGTTTAATGCATTGAATCCAACAAAAATGACCTTCTTAAACTGGTTTATAAATCCTTGGTTTTCTCCTCTTCCCTCTGCTAAATCTCTATATAAAGTTGGGAAATTAGTTTGATTTTCAGTTTTTAGCTTCTCCTTGAACGATTTGTAAAGAATCGGTAATCTCTTCCACAATGCCAAAAATCTTTGTTGAACAGCAGTATGTCCTTTCATACTGAAGGATTTCCAAAACTGCTTAATGAAAACCTGTTGCTCTTCTGTAAAATGTTGGAATGTAATATCGATTTCGGTAGTATCGAATAATTCCATGTAAATTTGATCAATAGGAACCAAATCATAATCCAATTGACCAAAATCACTCAATATAATCTCTGCAATAGGATAGAATTCCTCCAAAGTCTCTGGCTCTTTTCCTTCCTTTTCCAAAAGATCATTGTGTAATTCAAAAAGATAAAAAAACTGAGTCAATTGAGTTGCTTGAACCTTCTTGGAAGATAAAGCAAAAAATTCCTGAATCGTAAAAAATTGTGGCGACCAGATAGCCTGACCAAAAACATCAACAAGGTGTTTCTTAAGGTAGGTAATAGGCCTTTTATTATTGAATACAATGGCAATATCTGAAATATCCTTGCCAAATTTTGCTTGAATGTCTTCCGCTACTAGTCTTAAAAATGCTTTCTCCATGATTTATTTTTATTTCACCTCAACCAATTCCTTGGATTTAGCATAATATAGATATCCCTTAATGTTATGATAACCAACATTTTTTAATGCGTTCATATACCTTCCTACCTGCGTTTTGTGATTAATATAATCGCCCTGTGTAAATTTGAAGTCAAGGACGATGGTCTCCTTATCATTCGTAAAAACTTTGTCCGGTCTTTGAGTACTACCGTCTTCCAAAATAATACTGGATTCATTCCAAACTTTATAATCTCCAGTAAGCCATTCATGGATGAGCGGATGATGCCAAATTTGTTTAATCTCCCCTAAGAGAGAATCCTTTTCATCTAATCCTAAGATCCCTTCTTCTATAAATTGATTGACATAAAATAAAATCTCATCTTCATTCTCAACTAAGGAAACTATCTCATGTGCTAAAACACCATATTGTGCAGCCTTTTCCAACATCAATATGTTGTTTATATTACGCTTGGTGGATTTTTCTAAAGCTGTTTCTAAAGCCAAAGATTGCGGATAATTTTTAAGCTCTATCTTGGAAGTAATATCCGTTTTGATATGTTCTTCTTTCTTAATGTTATCGTCAAGAATATTTAATGAATTGTTATCTAAACGGAATACTGATCCAGGTTCGGATAATACTTGAATTAATATGTCACTTATAAATTCATTCTTAATTTCTGAACCCAAAATTTCTCCAGTCTTTTTATCTACCTCATCTTTAAATTGGGGAGCAGTAATATATAAGTGGCTCTTTGCCCTCGTTGTTGCTACATAGAAGGTGTTTAATGCATCCATATAATTGAATAGCATCTCCTCATAATATTGCTTATAAAAAATAGACCTTCCTAGAGATTGAGTGTATTTGACAGGTATTTTTCCGAGATCTGAAAAAGGGCTTTCCAATACATCGATCCAAAAATCACCGTTTATTAATCCATCAAGCTTCCAAGAAGAAAAAGGAATCATAACGACCTCATAAGCTAATCCCTTTGATTTGTGAATCGTCGTAACCTCAATCGCGTTTATCTTGCCATTTGAAGGTAAAACTGCTCTTTCACCATCCTCATCCCAATATTCCAAAAATTGAATAATTCCTCTTTCACCCAACGTAGAAAAAGCTGTAACTAAATCTTTGAAGGCTAATAAATATGGAAGGTGGATACTTCCTTCATCCCCAAGATGATATAATTCAATCAATTTTTCAACCAAATGGACCAAAGGCATTTTTTGCAATGCTGACCAAGATTCAATCAATTCAATGGGAAGTACTTCAGAAAGGTCCTGTAAATTATTCCCTTTAAATTTTAACCAATTGCTCTGTTCAAATTTTGATTTCCCATGCGATAATTGATATAGATACGCCATGTTAGCATGATGGATAACATGCTTGTCCGACTGAAAAACCAAAGCTCTTAAAGTCTCAAGAATAAGATTAATCGCATTATTGGAAATAAGGCTCAACGCATCACCCGAGATAACCTCAAAACTGAGACCTTCCTCATTTTTATAACGCATCAGTTCCTGGATAATAAGTTTCGCTTGAGCATTGCTGCGAACCAAAATACCTATATCAGAAGGTTTGTATTTCCCACTTGAAATCCATTCTCCAATTTTTGTACATAGATCCCTAACAGATTCCTCAATGACTTGGTTATTTCTTGAACGACCACTTGTAACCGGCAAAAAATTGATTTCGATACTGCCCTGAGGTTTTTCGGGGTCGGTTTTGGATATAGGAATCAGTTGTTCGCTATTTTCATAAGCTTTAATCAATAAATTGTTATTGCCTAATGAATTCCACCAGACTAAACCTTCCTCAGATAACCCTTCCGCTACCTTTTCATTAAGAACCGCCTGCATCAATTTGGGTATCTTATCAAACAAATAATTGTTAAGCTTGATTATATTTGGAAGACTCCTATAGTTGGTGTCTAATGTGCCGTTCTCAATAAAATCAACGACATTATGCTCTGATAAATGAAAATGGTTTGAAACCTGTTGATCGATTTGCTGCAAGAGAATACGCCAATCTCCATTTCTCCAACGATAAATGCTCTGCTTTACATCTCCTACAACCAAATGCTCACTTATTTTTCCTGTAGCTACAGAAAGGGCATTTAATAATAACGGACTGTAATTTTTCCATTGAATTCTGGAAGTGTCCTGAAACTCGTCAAATAAAAAATAATTATACCTATTACCTATCTTTTCCCAGATAAAAGTTGGATCAGCATGCTCATCTAAACCTAGTTTATTCAATAAAATCTGTGCATCCGATATCAATTGAGCAGAATTTTCCTTCCTCCATAAACTCAACAAATCGCTCATCTCCTTAAGTAATCTCAAAAAATACAGATTCGTATGCACCGACTGGTAACCAATATAGCTGGCAAAATGTTGTTGAAGGGTTAATATGGCATCCAATGCCGGTTTTATACCTGATATATATTCATAACGAACGACTTTATTGGAATCTGTGAAGGCATCTTCATTATCAGCCAATTCAGAAAACTTGTCGAAAACCTTACTCTGTATATCAGAAATCGATATTTTTCGAACATCGATATTCAACTTGCTAGTTGATACAAACTTATTTCTGGATTTTCCTTTCATCTCTGTTTCATCAACCCCTAAACTTTGATAAACAGATTTATATGTTTCTAAACTTTGGGAAAGTGCTTCTAAAAATGAATTCGTTTTATCCTCTATTTCTTTATTCAAAAGATTGAAAATCTTATTCGTGTCAGAAGAAATCATAAAGCTGTCAAACTCCTGAAAATTCTCCGAAAAGATTAAACCAGCCAACCCCATTAATTGTTGACGGTAGTTCCAATTTTCATTGTTGCTGATTTTTTGCTCTGCATAGCTGATGATCCATTCCAACAACTCTGGTCGCTCATCCAATAACTGATTTAACATCACTGTCAAATCTCTTTTCACTTTATTGGTGTTCATTTCTATGGCATAGCCAGAATCTAAATTCAGCTCGTATGTAAAACTCCAAATTACCTTTTGAGAGAATCCATCAATAGTACTTACTGAAAAATGACTGTAGTCATGAAGGATTCGGCGGTAAACCCTATTTGCTTTCTCTTGAATTGTAATCCTATCCCATGACCCAACCTGTTGTAATTGAGATCTATATTGTTCAATTTCATCACTATCAGCACCTGTCGCCAAGCCGTGAAGAACTGTCATAATCCGATGTTTCATCTCAGCAGTAGCCTTGTTTGTAAAAGTTACTGCCAAAATTTCCCTATAGCTACTTTCCTTAGATAACAATAAAGTCAAATAATGAACCGTTAAACTGAAGGTTTTCCCAGATCCAGCAGAGGCCTTTACAATTTTTAATGGAGCAATTCTTTGCATAAAACGACAATAATTAGAAGAGCTTGAATATCGGAAAATTTTAGAATTAAGTAGTAAGTATTTAGTATTTAGAATGTGAATTGGCTATAAAGTAGTTGATAAATTCGTTGCTTAATCACTTTGTAAAACATTATAAATGTCTAAATACTAAATACTTTGTTCTAAATACTATTTTTTGTATCTTTGCGTCCCCTCCTGCATGTAGCACGGGGGATATGTTGAATACATAAATAAAATTAAAACATGGCAACTAAAATCAGATTGCAAAGACACGGTAAAAAAGGAAAACCTTTTTACCATGTAGTAGTAGCAGACGCACGTTCACCACGTGATGGTAAGTTCATTGAGCGTTTAGGTTCTTATAACCCTAACACTAACCCAGCAACAATTATCTTGGATTTCGAGAAATCATTGGACTGGATGAACAAAGGTGCTCAACCTACTGACACTGTTCGCGCTATCCTTTCTTACAAAGGTGTATTGTACAAAAAACACTTACAAGGTGGTGTGAAAAAAGGTGCTTTTGATGAAGCTAAAGCTGAAGAGCTTTTCGCAGCTTGGACTGAAGGAAAAGATGCACAAATCGAAGGCAAAAAATCAGGCTTGGCAAAATCTAAAGATGATGCTAAAAAAGCTGCTCTAGCTGCTGAAGCTAAGAAAAAAGAAGAAAAAGCTGCCGCTATCGCTGCTAAAAATGCCCCTGTTGCTGAAGAAACAGCTACAGAAGAAGCAGAAGAAGCTGCTGATGCTGCAGAAAACACTGAAGAAACTGAAGGTTAATCCTTACTCTAAAGTATTTGAAAATGCCGGTCTAATCTTAGATCGGCTTTTTTTATAAATACAAACTCCAGAAAAAGGATAAATTAGGAACATTAAATAATACCTATTAATAATTCGTATTTTTGCAAATTAATTTTAAAGTATGACTAAGGATCAGTGTTTTTATATAGGATATATTAGCAAAACCAGAGGGTTGAAAGGAGAAGTCCAAATGTTCTTCGAGTTCGATAATTACATGGACTTGGATTTGGAAATGGTGTTCTTGGAAATAGATAAAAAATTAGTCCCTTTCTTCGTAGATAAAATTAAACTGCAGAATAATAGCACTGCCTATGTCAATTTTGAAGATATTGACCATATCGATAAAGCCCAACCTTTATTAAGAAAAAGCGTATATCTGCCAAATGACAAAATGCCCGAACGTGATCCTGATGATTTTACATACCATGATTTAGTCGGATTTATAGCAATTGAAGAAGGCGAAGGAGAACTGGGAGAAATAACTCATGTACAAGAAATGCCCCAACAATTTATAGCAACAGTGGATATTGATGGTAGAGATGCTATGTTCCCACTAAATGAAGATTTTATTGTGGGTATAGATCCTGAAGAAAAAATAATCGTCCTCAAGTTACCTGAAGGATTGATAGATATGTATTTGGAATAAAAAAGAAGGGAATTCATGCGAATTCCCTTCTTTTTTTGCATAACATTTTGAGATTAAGTTGCTAATAACGATATTAGCCCTCGCTTATAGAGAAAGGCAGAGGGAATAGACCCGCTGAAGCCTTAGCAACCTGACACCAGTCAAGGTGCTACATTCTACCCCGATTAGGGAAAGATAAGCCAAAGAATCAGGATCCGCTGTGTTCTCTCTAAGCCTTAATATATTTTTATGAAAATCGTAGATCATATCAAAAACGCGAAAGGCAAGACGTTATATTCTTTTGAGCTGTTACCGCCTGCAAAAGGACAGGGAATTCAAAGTATCTTTCAAACAATGGACGAACTTATGGAATTCAAACCTCCCTTTATCGACGTGACCTACCATCGCGAAGATTACCTCTACAAACAGCACGCTAATGGATTGTTGGAAAGGGTATCCTATAGAAAACGTCCAGGAACAGTAGCAATCTGCGCCGCAATCATGAGTAAATATAAAGTCGATGCAGTACCTCATTTGATTTGTGGTGGTTTCACTAAAGAAGAAACCGAAAATGCTCTCATTGACTTGAATTTCTTAGGTATTGACAACGTATTGGTACTAAGAGGAGATGCTAGAAAAGGTGATGCAGATTTTATCCCAACACCTGGAGGACATGCTTATGCTACAGACCTCCTAAGACAAGTAGTGGATATGAATGAAGGATCATATCTGCATGAAGATATAGGAAGCTCCGAAAAAACAAACTTCTGTATAGGTGTCGCTGGCTACCCAGAAAAACACTTCGAATCCCCAAACTTCAATACTGACTTTAAATGGTTGAAGAAAAAAGTAGAAATGGGAGCAGAGTTTATCGTAACTCAGATGTTTTTCAATGTAGAGAAATATAAAGAGTTCGTAACGAAATGCCGCGAGAATGATATACATGTGCCTATTATTCCCGGATTAAAACCATTGACAACAAAAAAACAACTTATAACACTACCTCGGATATTCCACCTAGATATTCCCGAAGATTTAAGCGATGCAGTCGAATCCTGCAAAACAAATGCTGATGTAAGACAAGTTGGAGAAGAATGGCTAGTACAACAATGTAAAGAATTAATTGATTTTGGAGTTCCAGTCCTGCATTTCTACACCATGAGTAACCCAGGGCCAACCAAAAAAATCGTAGAGAAATTAGTATAGGATATAATCCATTATTATAAATAATATACAAATAGGCGAATGAGAAATCATTCGCCTGTTTTTTTTACCGCTGTTAAATATTGTTAAGGTGAGATTCTTATAGATATACTTTCTTAAATTTATTTGATAACTAACCATGTATTATGAACTATAATAAAATCAACAATTATCTTGGATGGCTTTGTGGATTCATTGCCCTTCTAGTATATTCTTTTACTGTAGAAAGATCAGTGAGCTGGTGGGATACTGGTGAATTTATTGCAGCAAGTAAAAATCTAGAAGTTGTTCACCAACCTGGTGCACCTTTATTTCTAATGATCCAAAACTTATTCTCAAATTTTGCTCTCGGAAATAATTCCAATATCGCTCTATGGATGAATATTGGATCATCAACTTGTTCTGCTCTGACCATTGTTTTTCTTTTTTGGACTATTACAGCCTTGGCTAGAAAAATTGTTTTGGGAAATAAAGAAGGTTCATCAATCCAATACATCCAAATATTCTCAGCAGGTATAGTGGGTGCATTAGCCTATAGCTTTACAGATTCATTTTGGTATTCGGCAGTTGAGTCGGAGGTTTATGCTATGTCTTCACTCTGTACAGCGATTGTATTCTGGTTAGCACTTAAATGGGAGCGAAGAGCAGATAACCCAGACTCCAATAAATGGCTTTTATTGATCGCTTTTGTTATGGGATTATCAATTGGTGTCCATTTATTAAACCTTCTAACAATCCCCGCCTTAGCATTGATGATCTATTTTAGAAAAGCAAAACATGTTAACTGGAAAGGAGCAGTGATATCGTTTGGTTGGGGCGTCCTTGCGTTAGCATTTATTTTGTGGGGAGTTATTCAGTATTCAGTACGAATAGCATCAAATTTTGATGTGTTTTTCGTGAATACGTTAGGCCTGCCTTTCGGAACAGGTATAGCATTTTTTATTTTGTTAATCATAGCTTGTGCAGTTTATGGCATAATATACTCAATTAAGACAAACAAACCATTATTGAATTTGATAATTCTAGGAATCTGTTTGCTTTGCTTTGGTTTTACTTCTTTTAGTATGGTTTTAATTAGAGCACAAACAAATATTGCTTTAAACAATTATCAGCCAGATAATGCTTTTTCATTTTTAAGCTATTTAAGTAGAGAACAATATATATCCGAACCATTATTTAAAGGACCAACATTTAATTCAAATATTATTGATGTAAATGAAGGCAAAACATATAGAAAAGATGAAAAACAATATGCTGAGATTGATTATGTAAAGGGGTATGAATATGATAAACAAGTTCTTTTTCCGCGATTATATAGTAGTAAACATGCTGATTTTTATAAGCAATATTTAAATTTATCAGAGGGAGAAACTCCAACCATTACAGATAACTTGAAGTTCTTCTTCAATTATCAAATTGGACATATGTATTCTCGGTATTTTATGTGGAATTTCGTCGGTCGCCAAAATGATACCCCTGGACAAGGTGAAATTACATCCGGAAATTGGATCTCAGGAGTAAATTTTTTAGATGAACTTCGGCTTCCTGGAATAAATACTGCACCGGAATACATGAAAAATGACCCTAGTAGAAATACCTATTTTTTCCTGCCATTAATATTAGGAATTATAGGTGCACTTTGGCAATTAAAGAAAAATAAGAAAGATACAGCAATTGTTGCCCTGATGTTCTTTTTCACCGGTTTGGCCATAGTTATTTATTTAAATCAATCACCTTTACAGCCTAGAGAACGTGATTATTCCTATGCAGGATCATTTTATGTGTTTGCAATTTGGATTGGGTTGGGAGTTTTAGGAATTATTGATTATTTAAAAACAAAGGCTCAGCGAATTTCAATCAGTACATTGACATATTCTACTGCTGCAATATGTATCCTAGCAGGTCCAATTTTATTGGTAAAGGAGAATTGGGATGACCATGACCGCTCCGAAAGAAATATGACCAGAGAAGTAGCATTAAATACTTTAAATTCTTGCGAACCAAATGCAATCGTAATTACTTACGGAGATAACGATACCTTTCCTTTGTGGTATCTGCAGGGAGTCGAAGGTATACGTACAGATGTTCGTGTCCTGAATTACGGATACCTCCAGTCAGATTGGTATGTAAAACAAGCAATGGAAGATATCAACCAATCAGAAGCATTGCCTATTGGCTTTAGCCATGATAAAGTGAAAAAAGGAATAAGAGATGGAATACAGGTAATGGACTTTGGAATTGAAGGATATTCAGATGTTGACAAACTATTAGAAGTTATGCTGTCTGACAATAAAAAAGACATGTTGGAAACTAGTAGGGGAGAGTTTGTAAACGTAATGCCTAATCGCAGACTTCAGTTGAAAATCAATAAAAACCAGGTAATAGAGAACGCCAATGTTCCGAAAGAATGGCAACAATTTATTCCAGAATATATGCAATGGGAATTAAAAAATAATTTTGTTTCTAGAGCGGATTTAAGTTTAATGTCGATTTTAACGAACAATAATTGGGAAAGACCAATTTATTTTATTTCATCTTCCGCATCGGCAACCTCGATGGGAATGGACAAGTATTTAGCCTCTGAAGGCTTGGTGAAAAAATTAATGCCAATAGATATGGGACAAGCTTCAGATAGATCTACATTAGTAAACTCAGACAAGATTCACGAAAATGCAATAAATAAATTTAATTGGAGTTCAATAGATTATTTAGACCATTTTGATGTGGATTCCAATTTTCATTATGAAGGTTGGATATATCCAAATGTATACGTGGATGGAATGCAGACCTTAATGATGCAAGGTAAATTTGACAAAGCAAAAGATTTGGCTTTACAAGCCTACGATTTCCAACCCAAAGTGGTCAAAAGTATGAGACAAGTATATTCAAATTCGGTATTGTTGGATACTCTTGTCAAAGTTAAGGAGGTAGAAAAAGCTAAATCATTGGCAAGTAAACAATTGAAAGCAATCAACGAAAATTTGGACTTTCAATATGAAATTGCAAAAAAATCAAAAATGGGGTTTGATCCAATTTCCGTTGAATTGGGAATAGCGTCATTAGAAAGGTATATCCCATCCTTAAAAGAATTGGGTGACGCTAATTTATTAGCAGAAGCAACAAGTCTAGATAAAAAATATAAAGATATTTGGATGTAAAAAAAGGAGGCGATTGCCTCCTTTTCGTTTATTTCTTATCCCTTTTTAGCCTCTTTTGCCCAAGAGTCCTTTAAGGTAACTGTTCTATTGAATACTAACTTTTCGTTATTTGAATGTTTGTCATCTAGCGTAAAGTATCCAAGTCTAATAAATTGATACCCTTTTCCAACCTCAGCATTTGCTAGATCCGGTTCAGCATATGCTTTCTCGATAATGTGCAAACTGTTTGGATTGATAGATGATTTGAAATCTTCAGAAGCAGCTGGATTTTCATCTTGGAACAAACGATCATATAAACGAACCTCAACCTCTTTAGCATGAGGAACGGAAACCCAATGGATAGTTCCCTTAACTTTCATTCCAGATGTATCCTCGCCAGATTTTGAATTTGGAACATAGTCACAGTAAACCTCTGTTACATTACCATTTTCATCCTTTTTGAAATCTGTACACGTAACAATATATCCATGTTTTAAACGAACAGAAAGACCTGGTCCTAAACGAAAGAATTTCTTAGGTGCATCTTCCATGAAATCATCACGCTCAATCCATAATTCTTTCGAAAATGGAATCACTCTGCTACCTTCGCCACCCTCAACTTCAGGATTGTTCTCACCGTTTAATTCTTCAACTTTCCCGTCCGGATAATTGTTGATAATTAACTTGATAGGATCCAATACGGCCATCCTACGCCATGCAGTCTTATTGAGGTCTTCACGGATGCAGAACTCCAATAAACTAACATCAATCATGTTTTCACGCTTCTGAATCCCAATGCGCTCACAGAAATTACGAATGCTTTCAGGTGTATAACCCCTTCTGCGTAAACCAGAAATAGTAGGCATACGTGGATCATCCCAGCTCTCAACAAACTTCTCATTCACCAATTGGAGTAACTTGCGCTTACTCATAACCGTATAGGAAAGATTCAATCTCGCAAATTCATATTGTTTGGATGGGAAAATCTCCAATCTATCAATTAACCAATCATATAATGGCCTGTGTGGAATGAATTCCAATGTACAAACTGAATGCGTGATTTTTTCAATGGAGTCTGATTGGCCATGTGCAAAATCATACATAGGATATATACACCACTTGTCACCCGTACGATGATGGTGTGCATGCTTGATACGGTATAAAATAGGATCGCGCATATGCATATTAGGGCTAGCAAGATCAATTTTTGCACGTAATACTTTCTCGCCATCCTTATATTTTCCATCACGCATTTCTTCGAATAGTCTCAAGTTCTCTTCGATACTACGGCTGCGGTATACTGTAGGTACTCCAGGTACTGTTGGACTCCCCTTCGAAGCAGCAATTTCCTCCGAGTTACTGTCATCAACATATGCTAGGTCCTTCTGAATCAGTTCAACAGCAAAAGCATACAAAGTGTCAAAATAGTCGGAAGTATAAAGCTCATCAGCCCATTGAAATCCTAACCATTGAATATCTTTCTTGATGCTATCTACGTACTCAACATCCTCAGTTACGGGGTTGGTGTCGTCAAAACGTAAATTAGTTTTGCCATTATAACGCTGTGCTAAAGAAAAATTTAGACAGATTGACTTTGCATGCCCAATATGAAGATAGCCATTCGGCTCAGGTGGGAAACGGGTGAGGACACGCCCATCATGCTTCCCCTCTCGAAGATCCTCTTCGATAATCTCTTCAATAAAATTCAATGATTTTTCTTCTTCTAACATGTAGCAAAGTTAGCTATTTCATCGATATTATGAATAAGTGCATGAACGATAAATGCCTGAATTTGCTTATTTTCGATATAAAATTAGAGAACTATGAATTTGAGAGCCTTTATGCTCCTTTGCATGTTAATCCCCTTAGGTGCTCTGGCACAAAAAAAGGAAAAACCAAGATTGCTAATATATGGCTCAAATGCCGTCGCTTGGACTGCAGCAGTGCAAGCAACACAATCCAATGTGCCCGCAGTATCAGTGTATAATGAACCCATCGATTCACAATTTAACTTAAATAAATGGGCTGAATCATTAAAAAATAACCATAAACCTGATTCCCTTAACAAAGACCCAGACTCACTAGATGCACTTGAATTAGGAACAGTTGGCTTCAATAAAGTTAATGACGCAGTAAATCCTTTATTAACTGAAATTGAAAATAGAACGATTAAGAAGTTAGATAAAACAAAAAGAGGCTGGCAGGTTACACTCTCAGATAATCAAAAATTCAACGTTATTGCTATAATTGATGCAACTGAAAATTCAGATTTAGTGAAAATGAGTACCCTGAATTTTGAAACTCCAATAAAAGAAGAATTTACCCTCGCTAAAGAGATGACCCTACCACTCAGCAGAACCACTGTAGCTACCATAAATACAACGGATAGCATAAATAAAGTAGTTTTCCTGGAGGACATCTTAAAAGCTCAAAAAGATAATCTTTTTGGATTGGGTAGAGGTAAATATTTGCTGAATGAAAAACAAAATGACTCTGGTACAATCGCATTTTCAAGAGCTCTTGGTGTTACAGCAGGATATCTTGCATTTTTTAAAACTGATGCAAGCAAAATTGATGTCAGAAAATTACAGGCTGAACTGATCAACTTCAGTACTGCAATAATCCCTTATCAAGATGTAAGTGCGGAAGACAGCCATTTTAAAGCAATCGTCAAATGCTATCTTACAGGTTTCTTTTTAGGTAAAGAACAAGGCAATAAATATATTTTTGATAAAAATGCAGCAGTAAGATTTGAAGAAATCAAACCCGTACTTAATGATATTTACACAAGAAGCCAACTTTGGTTCTTAGATAATTATCGGGATGACGACCTTACTTGGAAAGATTTAATAAGCTTGATCAGATTTGTATCCTTTAAGGGCGATGAAGTCGATAGACAGATAAAAAAAGACTGGAATACAAAATTGAAATTTGAAGGTGAATATAATGCTGAAAGCAAAGTTACACGCGAACAGTTTGCAGTGATGACGGATTTGTTCTCCACAGCTTTCGCAAAAGCAATCAATCTGGATGGTACCTTTGTGAAATAAAGAATTATCTATAAAACAAATAAGCCGCTCAATTTAATTGAACGGCTTTTTGTTTATGGTAAATAATCCTATGGGATAAGTTTATTTATAAGCGAATACTTTTGCCATACCTTCATTGTTCGTAAAGGTAGTGTCAAGGTTTATCAATTCTCCAGTACCGATATTGATAACCATTCCATGAATAGCTAAATCAGCACCATTTTTCCAAGCATTCTGAACAATGGAAGTAGAAGTCAAATTGAAAACCTGCTCTTTTACGTTCAATTCAACCAATTTATTGGTTCTTTCCTCTGGGTCTTGAATTGAATCAATCTCTGAAGCATGAAGACGGTATACGTCTTTGATATGGCATAACCAGTTATCAATAATACCATATTGTTGTGAACTTAAAGATGCAGCAACACCACCACAACCATAATGACCAGCAACAATGATATGTTTTACCTTTAATACATTTACAGCATAATCCAATACAGCTAACATGCTCATGTCTGAGTGAACACACATGTTTGCAATATTACGATGAACAAAAACTTCACCAGGCTTCTTACCAGTCAATTCGTTCGCAGGAACTCGGCTGTCTGCACATCCAATCCATAAAATCTCCGGACTTTGACCCTTTGCTAATTGTTGAAATCTACCACTTGTATCTTTCTCAACAAAGTTCATCCAATCCTTATTTCCAGCTAAAATCTGATTAAATCCTGTTTCTAATTCTTTATTTCCCATTATATGTGATTTATTTTTTAAAGTACGGCCGTCAATAAGACCATACAAGTTTCTGCAATTATTTTAAATTATTTAAACTACTTTTTTAAGTTTTTGTTTTTTTCGAACGCTCTTTCTTTTATAAGTAACATCGTTCAATTCGATTTCTAAACCTTTGCTCAACGCATTCTGCTCGAAATCCTTGATTACATCAATTACGTCCTTGTCAATAAACTTACTTTTTTGACCATCAATAATAATAGACTTAACGCTTTTTGGCAAATTGTATAACTTCTGTTGAATAGGGGCCTTGTTTAAAAAGGTAACCTCCTCAGCTAACGTGAAAACCGCAGTTTCGCTCTCAGATTGATCCGTAGTCTTAATGTTAAGATGGTAAGCATTGTGCATATTAGCACGTAAGATGTAAAATGTAGCAACCAAAATACCAATACCAACACCAGTTAACAAATCTGTGAATACTACCGCAACAACTGTTACTACAAATGGAATAAATTGATCCAACCCTTTTTTCATCATTTGCTTGAACAAAGCTGGTTTTGCCAATTTAAATCCTGTATGCAATAATATAGCCGCTAGTCCTGCTAATGGAATCAAATTGATAATGCTAGGGATAGCTAATAAGGCTACTAATAACCAAATACCATGAAGTATCGCGGATTGTCTTGTGCGACCGCCAGCATTGGCATTGGCCGATGAACGAACAATTACGGATGTCATTGGTAATCCTCCAAGGAAACCACTAGTGATATTACCAATACCCTGAGCAACAAGCTCACGGTTCGTTGGTGAGTTACGCTTTAATGGATCTAACTTATCAACCGCTTCAATACTCAATAAAGTCTCCAAACTCGCAATAATAGCAATCGTAAAAGCAACAATCCAAACCTCTTTATTGAAGATCTGCGTGAAATCAGGAAAAATAAACAAGCCCTGGAATTCAGCTATCGATGAAACAACTGGAATGCTAACAAAATGACTCTCGCTTAATGCAAAGTTCGTTCCTTGAAATGCATACCCTAAACCTACACCTAATAAGACAACAACTAATGGCGCAGGAACTTTATTTAATTTTTTGATGCTAGGCCAAAAAATTAATATCGCCAAGGATAAGAAACATATAATCGTGGCTCCCCAATTTACACTGGAGAGAACGGTATTCGTAAATGCTGTGATTCCTCCATTCTCAAAATCAAAGGCATTATTTTCTGATAAACCGAAAGCTAATGGAATTTGCTTTAAGATAATCGTAATACCAATCGCAGCAAGCATACCCAAAATAACAGCAGATGGAAAGTAATTCCCAATCATACCTGCTTTGATAATTCCTAAAATCAATTGGATCGCTCCAGCAATGAGAACAGCCAATATAAAGGTCTCATATGCTCCTAACTTCTCAATTGCCCCTAAAACAATAACTGTTAATCCTGCTGCAGGACCACTAACTGATAATGGAGAGCCTGAAATAGAAGCAACTACAATACCACCAATTATACCAGTCAAAATACCGGCAAACAAAGGCGCTCCCGACGCCATTGCAATTCCCAAACATAATGGCAATGCCACTAAGAATACTACAATACTAGCAGGGAAATCATATTTTAAGTCCCTTTTTGATAATTTCAAAAAAGCGGACGTACGTGTACCAAACATAAACTTACGTTTTAAATTTTTAATTCAACAAATGATAAAATGATTCGATATGCCCATTAAGACATCAGTAATGACGTCAGAACATAATTATTCCTCGAAAGTCGAATTAACAGTTTGGAGGTGGGGTGGGAACGGAAGAATGGTAGGCACAAATACTCTTTTCGTTTTTCAGGTAGTGTTTGATGCCGCCAGTATTTTCAACTGTGGGGTTGAAACTCATAAAATTGATCTCTCCAGGCTTGAAAATCTTGATGCCAGTCTCATGCAAATCCTCATTATTGCTGTTAGCACCTTTAGCCGTGTTCTCAATCTCTAATTGCATGACCACTTGCAAGACTGTACCCTGATCAAGTACATCTACAAACATAGGCGTAACAGAAATTAGCATCTTCGTGAAAAAGATAAAAAAGCAAAGCTTTGCCGCTAATATTCTATATGCCCTTGTAAATATGTATGCCCGTGTAATCATATAACATCACAAAAATAAAATTTAATTTCAAAAAAAACCCTTTTTTGAAATTTTATTATGAAAAAATTACAAAAGTCGTGCCTTTTGTCTGAAATCTTAATATTATGTTAACATAACTTTGTTTAAATTCTTAAGTTGAAAAAGGATATCTTTATTCATAAATTTAAATAGCGGTTTAATGCTAGATAATTATGAAAGAACAATTTATTCAAAAAATAACAACTTCTTATAGCCCTAAAGGGCCATTTATTCAATTAGGATCAGGAATCTTAAACGGTGAAATTGTTACTGAGGCAAAGGTAAATCTTGCCCTCAAAATGATGAACCGACATGGACTTATTGCCGGAGCAACAGGAACAGGGAAAACTAGAACCCTACAATTGATGGCTGAGCAACTCTCCGATGCAGGAGTGCCAGTGTTTATGCTAGATGTGAAAGGTGACCTGTCAGGCCTCGCTCAACCAGGGAATACAAATGATGCCCTAATCGAACGCGGAAATGCTGTAGGTATTCCCTTTCAACCAGCAGAATTCCCAATAGAAATATTCTCTCTGTCAGGAAAACTTGGAGCACCAATGCGAGTGACCGTAGAAGATTTTGGTCCTGTATTATTAGCCCGCATATTAGACCTGAATGATACGCAAGCTGGAGTATTGAGCGCCATATTCAAATATGCAGATGATACTCAGTTACCAATAGTAGATTTCCAAGACCTCAAAAAACTCCTTAGCTATTTGTCTGATGGTCCAGGAGCAGAGGAAATAAAAAATGATTATGGCAAGATTTCAACAGCAAGTGCAAACACCATATTGAGAAAAATTGTAGCTATTGAACAACAGGGACTAGCACATATTTTCGGAGAAAAAGAATTCGATATAGAAGATCTATTTGGAAAAATTGATGGAAAAGGAGTGATTACACTTTTGAATATCTCGGATATCCAAGATCAACCTTTATTGTTTTCTACATTTCTCTTAAGCCTATTAGCCCAACTATTCAAAAACCTTCCCGAAGTAGGAGATTTAGACAAACCAAAGTTAGTCTTCTTTTTCGATGAGGCACATTTACTTTTCAATGGGGCATCAAAAGCTTTCTTGACACAAATCGAACAAATTGTAAGATTGATCAGGTCAAAAGGAGTAGGCGTATTTTTCTGTACTCAAGCGGCAACAGATATTCCTGAATCTGTCTTGGGACAATTAGGAAATAGAGTACAACACGCCCTAAGAGCATTTACCCCGAACGATGCTGACAACTTAAGAAAAACAGTTAAAACGTATCCAACCTCTGAGTTCTATGAAATCGATAAAGTTTTAACCTCATTGGGGACAGGTCAAGCATTAATAACGGTATTAAATGATAAAGGGATTCCAACAGAGGTAGTTGCAACTCATTTAGTACCCGCTAGAGCGATTATGGGACCATGTCCGCCAGAAAAATATCAAGAACTTATTCAGAACTCTGAATATCGAGGCAAATACCAAGAAAGAGTAGAAAGAGAAACAGCCTCTGAAATTTTAGAAGAAAGACAAAAAGTTAATGAGGCCAAAGCTCAAGCTGAAGCAACAAAAGCGGCACAAGAAAAAGCCGCTAGTAAAAGCAGCTCCTCGAGATCCAGAAGACAAACACCATTGGAAGCAGCCCAAAATCAAGCCAGCAGAACATTGGCAAGAGAAGGAGCTAAGCTTTTAGGAAAAATCGCAACAGGAATCCTAAACTCCATATTCAAAAAGAGATAATTTTAAAATACTATATTTGCGTACGAAAAATCGAAAACTAAACTAAAAAACATTATGGGAAAACCAATTTTGGTAGTTCTAGCAGCAGGAATGGCGAGCCGTTATGGCTCATTAAAACAAGTGGATGGATTTGGTCCACATGGTGAAACAATTATAGATTATTCCATTTTTGATGCTATACGTGCTGGATTCGGAAAAGTGGTTTTTATTATCCGTGAAGAATTTGAGCAAGTAATGCGTGAAAAATTCGACAAAAAATTAGAAGGAAAAATCGAAGTCGCTTATGCTTTCCAAAACTTTGACCTTAGAAAATTCGGAATCGACAAAGATATCGAACGTGCTAAACCGTGGGGAACTGCACATGCGGTGATGTCAGCAAAAGATGAAGTCGATGGACCTTTCTGTGTAATTAATGCAGACGATTTCTATGGTTATGATGCATTTAAAAAAATGGCTGATTTCCTTTCTAATGAAGCTGATGATAAGCATATGTCTTTAATGGGATTCGAACTGGGAAATACAATGTCAGACTACGGTTATGTATCTAGAGGAGTATGTGAAGTAACTAACGAAGGACATATGGCTTCAGTAACCGAAAGAACCAACATCTATTACGATAAAGAAAACAATGATAAAAAGATCGTGTTCGAAGAAAATGGAGTGAAAAATGAATTGCCAGCAGATGCTCGCGTGTCGATGAACTTCTGGGGATTTACTCCGAAAATATTCGATGTCGCAATGGAGATGTTCCCAAAATTCGTCGAAGAAAATGGTGATAATCCTAAATCAGAATTCTTTATCCCATCCGTTCCTGACCATATGGTGAAAAATGGACAAGCTGACTTTAAAGTTATACCGACTTCTTCAAAATGGTTCGGGGTAACATATGTTGAAGATAAACCAATCGTACAAGAAAGTATTTCTAAATTGGTGGCAGATGGTGAATATCCAGAAAAATTATTCTAAGAATATAAAATCTAAAACGAAAATGGCAGGCTTCAGTCCTGCCATTTTCGTTTTAGTACAATATTGATATCTTTATCCTATATAAATCTACACTGATGAAGAAAATTATGATGGTAATCCTGTATATTTTTATTGGACTCATTGGTTTTGCCACCATCTATTTTGCTGCTGACTTTATTCTTTCAAGAATAAGCGCAAATCATAATGATAACAACCAAAATAAAAATATTACAGCCTATATTTTGTCCAATGGCGTTCATACAGATATTGTTTTGCCAATAAAAAATGAACTGCAAGATTGGACAGAAATCTTTCCATTAGAAAACACAAAAGGAAATGCTCAAGACCATAATTTTGTTTCCATAGGATGGGGAGATAAAGGCTTTTATTTAAATACGCCTGAATGGAAAGACTTAACATTGAAAACAGCCTTGATTGCAGGTCTAGGAATAGGAGAGACAGCATTACATATCACCTATTACAAGAAGATGGTCGAAGATGATTTATGCTATAAAATTCAAATCGACACCAATCAATATAACGCAATAAAAGATTATGTACTGGAAGCATTAGATAAAGACGAAAATGGAAAACCAATTCTTATAAAAACAAATGCACAGTACGGAGATGATGACGCTTTCTATGAAGCGAAAGGAGCTTATAACCTATTTTATTCTTGCAATACCTGGTCAAATGCCGCATTGAAGAAAGCAAATATGCCTTCAGCAGTCTGGACAGTATTCGATACAGGTATTTTAAGACATTATAAAAAATAGAAAAAGCTCGGTCCGAATTGAACCGAGCTTTCTCTTAATATAAGGGGGTAAACTTAAAGTCTTATTTTACCTCTTCGAAATCTACATCTTGAACATCGTCAGCGCCACCACCTTGGTTGCCACCGCCATTGTTCGCTTGGCCAGCATCACCTTGTGGTTGTTGCTGTCCAGCACCTTGTTGTGAAGCAGCGTACATCTCTTCAGATGCTGCACTCCACGCATTGTTCAATTCTGTAGTAGCTGTCTCGATCTCTGGGAAGTTTTTGTCAGCATGTGCTTTCTTCAACTTCTCTAAACCAGATTCGATAGGAGCTTTCTTGTCAGCAGAAATTTTGTCGCCATACTCTTTCAATTGTTTTTCAGTCGAGAAGATTAAAGCATCTGCACCATTCAATTTATCTACTTCCTCTTTCACTTTTTTATCCGCTTCAGCATTTGCCTCCGCTTCTTGCTTCATTTTCTTAACTTCCTCTTCGGATAGTCCTGAAGAAGCCTCGATACGAATGTTTTGCTCTTTACCAGTAGCCTTGTCGATAGCTGATACCTTGATAATACCGTTAGCATCAATATCAAATACTACCTCAATTTGCGGAATTCCACGTGGAGCAGGAGGGATGTCTGTCAATTGGAAACGTCCTAAAGTACGGTTCTGTGCAGCCATTGGTCTTTCCCCTTGCAATACATGAATCTCTACTGATGGTTGGTTGTCTGAAGCCGTTGAGAATACTTCCGATTTACGAGTCGGAATAGTCGTGTTAGCTTCAATTAATTTAGTCATAACACCACCCATAGTTTCAATACCTAAGGAAAGTGGAGTAACGTCTAATAATAATACATCTTTTACTTCACCTGTCAAAACACCACCTTGAATAGCAGCACCTAATGCTACAACCTCATCTGGGTTAACACCTTTTGATGGCTCTTTTCCAAAGAATTTTTTAACAGCTTCTTGGATCGCTGGAATACGTGTAGAACCACCTACTAAAATAATCTCATCGATATCTGATGTGCTGAAACCAGCGTTTTTCAATGCAGTACGACATGGCTCAATAGTACGGTCAATAAGTGGACCAACTAAACTCTCGAATTTAGCACGTGATAAGGTACGAACCAAGTGTTTAGGACCTGAACCATCAGCAGTAATATATGGTAAGTTAATCTCTGTTGATGTTGTGCTTGACAATTCAATTTTAGCCTTCTCAGCAGCGTCTTTCAAACGTTGCAAAGCCATAGGATCTTTCCTTAAATCTAAACCACCATTCTCGTCAGCAAATTCATCTGCTAACCAATTAATGATCGCGTTATCAAAGTCATCTCCTCCTAAGTGAGTGTCCCCGTCAGTTGATTTTACCTCAAAAACACCATCACCTAATTCTAATACTGAAACGTCATGTGTACCACCACCACAGTCAAAAACAACAATCTTCATGTCTTTGTCTGCTTTCTCAAGTCCATAAGCCAATGCTGCAGCTGTAGGCTCATTGATGATACGCTCTACTTTCAAACCAGCAATCTCACCAGCCTCTTTTGTAGCTTGACGCTGAGCATCATTAAAATATGCAGGAACTGTAATTACTGCACGAGTTACTTCTTGCCCTAAGTAATCTTCAGCTGTTTTCTTCATCTTCTGAACAATCATAGCTGAAATTTCTTGTGGAGTATATTTACGGTCGCCAATTTCAACACGAGGTGTATCATTGTCGCCTTTTACTACTTTATAAGGAACTTTATCAATCTCGCCCTTAGCCTCATTATATGTTACACCCATAAATCTCTTGATCGAATAGATCGTGTTCTGTGGGTTAGTAATAGCTTGACGTTTTGCTGGATCTCCAACCTTGCGTTCCCCGCCTGCTACAAATGCTACAACTGAAGGTGTTGTGCGTTTCCCTTCGTTATTCGCAATTACTACCGGCTCATTACCTTCCATTACGGCTACACATGAGTTGGTAGTTCCTAAGTCGATTCCTATAATTTTTGACATATCTTGTTGTGTTATCTTATTAATGTTTAAATGATTTTATATTGTAATAACAACGCTTATGCCAAACGGTTTTTTCTTTGTTTGTCATAGCAAAGTCGGAAATATCTGCAAAGAATTGTCATCATAGCGTGACAATATGTCATTTTTTCCAAAATAATGGAATTATATGTATTTTTGAGAAAATTAAATCCAACATGACTTTTGACGAATACCTGAGTTACTTCGAGGATATCTTAAACAATACAGAAGCACACGAAGCATACTCAACTAACGCTGACTATCTAAACTACACAAAACTAAATTGGTCTAGAATGAACAGATGGCTGAAAAAATTTGAACCATCTGCAGAAATGAAAGTATGCATCGATAATATAAAAGATCCACAACATTGGATCTTAATAACGGAACCTTGGTGTGGTGATGCAGCTCACTCTGTACCACAGATCTATAAAATTGTAAAAGACAACCCTTTTATTGATCTTGATATCCAACTGAGAGATACTGAACCTTTCTTGATCGATGACTACTTGACAAACGGAGGAAAATCAATCCCTAAACTTATTATTCGTAATGACGTAGGTCACGACAAAGTAGTATGGGGACCAAGACCAGATGCGCTGCAAAATATATTTGAAAAACAAAAAGCAGAGGGAAAACCTTTTGAAGAAATTAAAGAAGCCATTCAAAAATGGTACAACAAAGATAAAGGTGAAGAAATCCAAAAAGAATTAACAAAATTATTAAGTGAATAAAAAAAAGGCTGCATCCGCAGCCTTTTTTGTGCAAGAAAAACAACCTTGCAGCAATCCAAAAACCTCCTATTTATGATCTATAAATTTCTGCTGATCTTTTTTTGATAATGAAGCAACGATTAAGTCAAAACTATGATCTATTAATTCTCGAAGGGCTTGATCCGATAACTGACGATTGGCATGTACAGTGTTCCAATGCTTCTTATTCATATGATAACCCGGAAAAACAGTGTGCTCATACTTCTCCCGCAATTCAATAGCATACTCAGGATCACATTTAACATTAAAAGTCAATTCATCAACCTGATCCAGACCAACCAGTAAAAAAACCTTACCCAAAACTTTAAAAACTAAGGTGTCTGGACCAAAAGGTGTCTCCTCTGTCGTTAATGCCTTGCTGATACAATATTCACGCAATTCCTCAATATGCATACACTATAATTTAAACTTTTCTTTAACAAAATCTTGAAAGCTTCCACCAATAGGGATTTCTATATCATCGATCCAAATAACATGCCTGTCCAATTTACTGACCTTGTCCGTATTAATAACATATGAACGATGAACTTGAATGAAATTATTGTCCGCCCATTCTGAAAGAAACTCCTTGATCGTCATTCGTGCCAATACCTCCCTGCCATCCATCACAAATCGAAGGTAATTCCCCACAGCTTGAAGAACAGAAATCTCTTTAAGATCTATTTTTACCATTTGATAGCCATCCTTTACAAATAAGGTTGGATTGTTCTCTAGTATACCCTTCAGCTCCAACATCTCCTTTGCTCTTAAACATGCCTTTTCAAAACGCTCAAAGCTATAAGGCTTCAACAAATAATCTAATGCCTCTAATTCGAAACCTGAAAGCGCATATTCAGAATATGCCGTAGAAAATATAACCAAGGGTTTCTCTTCTAACCCCTTGAATAAATCAATACCGTTGATATCAGGCATTCTAACATCCAAAAACAACAACTGAACATCATTCTCCATTAAATAATCCCTTGCTTCCAAACCATTCAAGAATTGCTTCTCCAAATTTATATAAGGAACACGCTCGGAATATCTTCTGATGATATCCAATGCAATGGGTTCATCATCGATCGCTATAGCTTTAATCATCGTCGCGCTCAATTAATTCAGGAGAATCTCGCAGCTCAATAGTCAAAAAAACAAAGTATTCTTCCTGGTTTTGTTCCATAACCAACATATATTTATCAGGGTAAGTTAAATCCAACCTCGATTTAACATTGTCAAGCCCAATGCCTGACTTCGTCCTCTCCAAATCCGTACCCTCAATATTATGAATACTGTTGTAAACAGAAAACTTTAACTGTCCATCAACAACATCTGCATTCACCTTTATCCAAGATGGCTTAACCATACTGATCCCATGTTTAAATGCATTCTCAACAAATGGAATCAAAAGCATTGGTGCAATAAATAAATTGTCAAAACTATCGACAATATTATGTTCTATTTTAACAGAAGGAACACTCTCTGTCCTCAAGCTTTGAATCGCAATATATTCTTTTAAATAATTAAGGTCTTTAGATAATGGTATTTGATCTAATTGATTCTCAAAAATCAAGAACCTCATCATTTGGCTCAACCGTTGGATAGAATCAGCAGTTCGGCTGGCATCCTCCTGTAAAGCAATCCCATAAATGCTGTTCATAACATTAAATAAGAAATGAGGATTTACCTGAGACTGCATAAGCTTATACTCTGCAGCTGTTTTGCCAAGATCCTTTCTCAAGCTGGCAATCGTCTTCCGATCACTCCTTAACCTAAAGAAATAATAATAAGTAAATGGAATAAGTATCAAGACACAGATGAGACCAAGGATAATTATTTTTTTACTGGGACGACCGTGAATACCTTGAATAATCATCCAGAAAGGAATGAAAATTATTGCACTGCTTAAAAGAACAATTAAAAAGTATTCAACGAAAAGAATCTTTTTCTTAGCTACGAATTCCAATAAAACATAATTGTTTAAGGCAAACAACAAATAAGCAAACGGAACATATAAAAATAGAATGGCCAAATGACGATGAATGGTCGAGCCTATAAGAGAAAAAATAAAAGTCAATCCAACAACTAGAAGTAACTCTGTGAAGAATCTCCTGAATGTGCTTTTTTTCGGTTGGTCAGTATTCGTAATCATATAGCTTCTATAAATGTAAAAAAATACCCATTAGTTTCATGGGGAAGATTGTCAATATTTAGTTGGAAGGGGGCTGTGTCTCTATTTTTCATGTCAGAATATTCTAAACATGAAAAATCTTTTACTTCAATAGAGCAAAAAGGATAGATCATTTGATAATCATAATAAGACATCATAGCTTTTTCACCAGACTGAAAAACATTAAATGTCCACTCACTCAGAACATCCATATCCATCACACCAAGAAATAACTTGATAAAATAATAAAAAACCATATCATCACTTTTGAATAAATCATTCTTTGTTTATACAATGATATAGAAGGAATCAATGCACGAAAAATTTTTGTGATGAACTTATAAAAAGAAATGATGAACAGCATCAATCTCACAAAAAAAGGTTCCTGGCAACCACCAAGAACCCTCTGTATTTTTATAAAACTACACCGCTAAAGATTTTTCCTCTTCAAAACTTTAACCAGTCTAATGTCTTATGTCTAATGTCTTTTGTCTAATCCTTATCCCGCTTAATATCTCACATCTCACATCTCACATCCCACATCTCTTCTACATCTTCAACCCAATTTCTCTCAATCTTTCATCCAAATATTCACCTGCAGTATAGTCTTCATAAGCTTTTGGGTGTTCAGCATCGATGCAAGAGTCCAGTGAAGCTAGGCTCATGCTAGATTTTGGATGCAAGAAAAATGGAACGGAGTAACGTGATGTTTTCATCAGTTCCCTAGGTGGGTTAACAACACGGTGAGTAGTAGATTTTAATTTATTGTTCGTTAGTCTCTGCAACATATCGCCAACATTTACTACAATATCCTCGCCTTTTGCTTTGATAGCAAACCATTCACCATCTTTGGTCAACACTTCCAAACCATCTGCACTAGCTCCGATCAATAAAGTAATCAAATTAATGTCCTCATGTGCTCCCGCACGAACAGCATCCGCTGGAATCGAATCCGGATTTTCAATCGGAAAATAATGAATCGCTCGAAGAATGGAATTTCCGTTGATTACAAATCCTTCGAAATAATCCTCCGGTAATTCAAGATAAGTAGCAATTGCTTTCAGTAAATTACGACCAGCATCCTCTAATTTCTTGTAAATCTCTGCAGTGACAGCATTGAAACGAGGTAATTCAGAAACTTCAGGGTTGTCAGGAAAATCTGATTTTGAATACTCTTCGCCAACAATAGTCTGTCCACGTTGCCAAAATTCTTTTAAATCAGGAGTCTTAGAATCTTTAGCTTTTTCTTTCCCTTTCGATGTATATCCCCTTTGACCAGCTAGTTCAGGGAACTCATACTTGTCCTTGATAGACTCCGGTTGATCAAAAAACTGCTTGACAACTTGATAAAGCTCATCAATTAATTCTTGGGATAGACCATGATTGGAAATCGTAACAAAGCCAGTTTCGTTAAAAGCCTTGCCGATATCAGCAACGAATTGTTTGCGCAATTCTGAATTGCCTTCAGTATAATGTGTCAGATCTAATCTCGGGATATTTACTAATGCCATGTTCTTATTTGTTTGATGCAAAGTTAATGTAATAATAATATCGTTAATTATAAAGTGTTCATAACAACTATTAAATTACCATTAATTATTTGATTCCCAATATCTAAAAGTTTTCCACACTAAATACTATTTTCATTAAAAAGAACATTTTAATAAAGAACTATCTATTTGTGTCAAGGATTTATTAAAAAATCACAAAACTGTTTGATTTATCAATTCAATAATTTAAATTTGTTATGCTTGCATAATAAATGTTAGAAAACCCGAATATGAGCCAAGACAACACTATCGATTATTTCTTAAAGACAGCATGGCAAACTGTTGCCAACAAATATAATGTAATAGCCTCTCAACATGGCTTTACTCAGGCTGCAGGTTATATTTTGATAAACATACATCGAGATGGGACTCCAGTATCGCAGATCGCAAACTCAACAGGAGTGAAAACAACGTCTTTGTCTCGAGTACTTAATAACCTCGAAAGCCTAGGTTTTATATATAGAGAAACGTCAGATACGGATAAAAGATCCGTAAAAGTATATCTAACAGATCTAGGACGTGAAAAAAGAAAAGTCGCAAAAGATGTAGTAAGAGAATTTAATGAGTATCTAAATACTTCTTTCTCAGAAAAAGAAAAAGCTACACTTGTCAAATTCTTGAAAAAAATCAATGAAGTGGCAACGAATTATTCGCCTGAAGTGCAAATTGAACCTTAATAAATAAGAAAATATACGTGATATGAATAGAAATATTAAAAAAGTAGCTGTATTGGGATCCGGAGTGATGGGCTCTCGAATTGCTTGCCACTTTGCTAATATAGGTTTAGAGGTATTGCTTTTGGATATTGTGCCAAAAGAACTGTTACCAGCTGAAGAAGCTAAAGGGTTGACATTGGAAAGCCCAGCAGTAAGAAACAGATTTGTAAACCAATCTCTGGAAACAGCAATAAAATCAAACCCCGCACCTTTATATAGCAAGTCCTTCGCAACGCGTATTACAACCGGAAACTTTGATGACGATATGAACAAAATTGCGCAGGCAGACTGGACTATCGAAGTGGTTGTAGAACGTTTGGACATCAAAAAATCCGTTTTTGATAAGGTAGAACAATTCCGGAAACCTGGAACTTTGATCACAACGAACACATCCGGTATTCCAATTCATTTGATGGAAGAAGGTAGATCACAAGACTTCAAAGAAAATTTCTGTGGAACACACTTCTTCAATCCACCACGTTATCTTCCTTTATTGGAAATTATACCCACTAAGGACACAAAAAAAGAAGTGGTGGATTTCCTAATCGAATATGGTGATAAAATGCTCGGTAAAACAGTCGTATTGTGTAAAGATACACCAGCGTTCATCGGAAATAGAATCGGGGTATATTCTATGCTCGCAGTGACTCATCTCGTAGAGAAATTAGGACTAACTGTAGAAGAAGTTGATAAATATACCGGACCAGCAATGGGACACCCTAAATCAGCAACTTTCAGAACCGCAGATGTAGTAGGATTAGATACTTTGGTGAATGTTGCCAAAGGATTGGAACAAAATGCCCCTGATGATGAAGCTAAAGGTGTATTCATCCTGCCTGAATTCATCAGCAAAATGGTCGAAAATAAATGGCTAGGTGAAAAAACTAAAAAAGGTTTCTATGAAAAAGTAAAAGATGATAAAGGAAATTCTGAAATCCTATCCCTTAACTTAAAAGACCTGACATACGGCCCTCAACAAAAAGTGAAGTCCTCAACTCTCGAAGCAACGAAGCCTGTTGAAGACATCAGAAAGAGAATGAAAGTATACGAACAAGGAACAGATAAAGCCGCAGAACTTTTCAGAGCAATGCATTATCCTTTGTTCGAATATGTCTCCAACCGTGTGCCTGAAATAACAGATAACTTCTTTAGAATTGACGATGCAATGAGAGCTGGATTCGGCTGGGAAATTGGACCTTTTGAAGTATGGGACGCTTTAGGTGTTAGAGAAACAATCGAAAAAATCAAAAATGAAGAAAAAAGAATCCCAGGTCAAACAGGCGAAGTTGCACAATGGGTAAAAGATATGTTGGATGCTGGATTCGAAAGCTTCTATAAAGTGGAAAATGGTGTCCGCCATTACTATGATATTGAAACCAAATCATATCTCCCAATCCCTGGAACAGAAGACCTAATTGTCCTTGACCATATCCGCGAAGGAAAAACAATATGGAAAAATTCCGGTGTATCAATTATAGATCTGGGTGATGGAATAATTAACTGTGAGTTCCATACTAAAATGAATACAATTGGTGGCGATGTCATACAAGGATTGAATAAAGCAATTGACCTTGCTGAAAAAGAATATCGTGGTTTGGTAATCTCAAATGATGGAAAGAACTTTTCCGCAGGTGCCAATATCGGAATGATTTTCATGATGGCTGTTGAACAAGATTATGATGAGTTGAATATGGCGGTGAAAATGTTCCAAGATACATCAATGCGCCTGAGATACTCTGCAATTCCTGTTGTAGCAGCACCATTCCAACTAACATTAGGTGGTGGATGTGAATTCTCAATGCATGCCGACTTTGTACAATTACATGCTGAAACATATATGGGATTAGTGGAATTTGGAGTTGGTGTAATCCCTGGTGGTGGTGGTTCTAAGGAATTTGCATTAAGAGCATCAGACGATTTCCGTCCAGATCAAATTGATCAAAACTTCTTAAAAGATCGTTTCTTGACCATTGGACAAGCAAAAGTTTCAACATCAGCAGTAGAAGCATTCGAGCTAGGCTACCTGCAGGAAGGAAAATATGCCATTACAATGAACCGTTCTCGCTTGTTGGCGGACGCAAAAGCAAAAGCATTAGAACTTGCAGATGCAGGTTATGTGCAACCAGCAAAACGCAAGGACATCAAAGTATTGGGAGACCAAGGACTAGGAATCGTATATGTTGGAGCATCTTCAATGGAAGCAGGGCACTACATCTCAGAACACGATAAATTAATTTCAGAAAAACTAGGCTGGGTTATGTGCGGAGGAGACCTCTCACAACCAACCGAAGTCGACGAGCAATACCTTCTAGACATGGAACGCAAAGCATTCCTAGAACTATGCGCAACCCGCAAAACCCTAGAAAGAATACAAGCAATGTTGACCACCGGGAAGCCGCTTAGAAATTAGTTTCTGGATTTGAGATTTGAGAATTGAGATTTGCGATATTAAACGATAAATAAAGTGCATAAAATCGAGGATATTAAAATTTGGCATATGGCAATAGATCTTTCAACAGAAATATATAGAATAGTGGCAAATTTTCCTAACGATGAAAGATTCGGTTTATCCTCACAAATAAAAAGATCAGCAGTTTCAATTGCTTCAAATATAGCTGAAGGAGCTGGCAGAAATTCTGATAATGAGTTTAACCATTTTTTAGGTGTAGCTGTTGGTTCTTCCTATGAATTGTTAACCCAAATACTCATAGCTGCTAAATTAGGCTTAATTGAAAAAAATGACGCTGAAGATATTTATATCAGATTAACTCAAATCCAAAAAATGATTTATGGCTTTCAAAGAAAGCTGACAAAAAATAAAAATAATTAATAATTGACCCTTTAATTAACAAAGGATAAATCAATAATAGTGAGCTATGGAATTTCTACTATCTCAAATCTCATATCTCACATCTAATATCTAATTAGACATGGAAGCATACATAATAGCAGGATTTCGCTCAGCGGTAGGAAAAGCTCCAAGAGGAGGATTCAGATTTACTCGTGCGGATGATTTGGCAGCTGATGTAATTAAACACTTAATGGCATCTGTACCAAATGTAAATAAAGAAGATATTGACGATGTTATCGTCGGAAATGCAATGCCAGAAGCTGAACAAGGCCTAAATATAGGCCGTTTTATATCCCTAATGGGACTCGATACGGACAAAGTCCCCGGAATAACTGTGAACAGGTACTGTGCATCTGGTTTAGAAACGATTGCAACAGCAGTGGCAAAAATAAAATCTGGAATGGCAGATATGATAGTGGCAGGTGGTGTAGAGATCATGTCAGGAATGCCATTCGGAGGATGGAAGATTGTGCCTAACCCTGTGGTTTCTAAAGAACATCCAGATTGGTATTGGGGAATGGGACTAACGGCAGAAGCAGTAGCCAAAGATTACCATGTGTCAAGAGAAGACCAAGATAAATTTGCGCTTAAGTCCAACCAAAAAGCTGTAGCAGCAATAAAAGAAGGTAAGTTCAAAGAAGAAATTGTGCCTATTACCATCAAAGAAAACTACGTGAAAGATGGTAAAATGGCAACAAAAGAATATGTCGTTGATACCGATGAAGGCCCACGTGCTGATACATCGCTGGAAGCATTGGCAAAATTACGCCCAGTATTTGATGCCAAAGGATCAGTAACTGCCGGAAACTCATCCCAAACATCGGACGGAGCAGCTTTCGTCTTGGTTGTATCAGAAAAGAAAATGAAGGAATTGAACCTTAAACCAATTGCTAAACTTGTAAGCTATGCAGTGGCTGGGGTACCGCCTCGAATCATGGGAATCGGACCAGTCGTGGCAATACCAAAAGCATTGGAACAAGCAGGTTTGAAAAAAGAAGATATTGACCTGTTCGAATTGAATGAAGCTTTCGCTTCTCAGTCTTTAGCAGTAATCAGAGAATTGGAACTCGATGAAGAAAAAGTAAATGTTAACGGCGGTGCAATCGCTCTAGGACACCCTCTAGGCTGTACAGGAGCAAAATTAACCGTGCAAGTATTACACGAACTTAGAAGAAGAGGAAAGAAATATGGAATGGTAACAATGTGTGTGGGAACAGGACAAGGTGCAGCAGGAATATTTGAATTATTGTAAAATAAAATATTAACAAAATATATAACAGAAGAAGGTGCTTGTTCACTTATTCTAAACAAAAAGAACCATGAGCGAAGAAGTAAAAAATATAGCAATTAAAGGTGGAGAATTTGTAATCCGCGAAACAGCATATTCAGATATTTTCATCCCTGAGGAGTTTGATGAAGAAGCAAAAATGATCCGTCAAATCTGTATCGATTTCTTGGACACGGAAGTCTTAAATAAACTAGACCGTATTGATGCACAAGAAGAAGGATTGATGCAGAGCCTAATGGACAAATCCGGAGAATTGGGAATGTTGGGAGTATCAATCCCTGAAGAATATGGCGGTTTCGGTAAAAACTTCAATACATCCATGTTGGTAGCCGATGCAGTAGGTGGAGGATTCTCCTTCGCAGTAGCATTATCAGCACATACAGGTATCGGAACTTTACCAATCCTTTATTATGGAAATGCTGAGCAAAAAGCAAAATACATCCCCAAATTGGGTACCGGGGAATGGAAAGCTGCTTATTGTTTGACAGAACCTAACTCAGGATCTGATGCTAACTCTGGACGTACTTCAGCAAAATTAAACGCCGAAGGAACACACTATTTGATCAATGGACAGAAAATGTGGATTACAAACGGTGGATTTGCTGATGTTTTTATTGTATTTGCTAAAATTGACGACGACAAAAACCTATCAGCATTTATCGTAGAAAAAGATTTCGGCGGAATTTCAATGAATCCTGAAGAACATAAGTTAGGAATCAAAGGATCTTCAACACGACAAATATTCTTCAATGACTGCCCAGTTCCTGTCGAAAACATGCTGTCAGATAGAGAAAATGGATTTAAAATAGCGGTTAATATCTTGAATATAGGACGTATCAAATTAGGAGCAGCAACAATCGGTTCTGCGCGCTCTGTCTTGAATACTGCTATCAATTATGCCAATGAAAGAGTGCAGTTCAATCTGCCAATTTCAAAATTTGGAGCAATACGTTATAAATTGGCAGAAATGGCCACACGGTTGTTTGCAAATGAATCCGCAGCATACCGTGCAGGACAAAATATTGATGATGCTTATGATGCGCTGATTGCATCTGGAATGGATGAAGCGAAAGCAAAATTGAAATCGGTAGAACAATTTGCTATTGAGTGTGCTATTATCAAAGTTTGGTGCTCAGAAATGCTGGATTATGTGGTAGACGAAGGCGTGCAAATCTATGGTGGAATGGGCTACTCAGCGGAAGCACCAATGGAAAGAGCCTATCGTGATGCACGTATCAATAGAATATTCGAAGGTACCAATGAAGTAAACAGGCTATTAGTGGTGGATATGTTGTTAAAACGCGCCATGAAAGGGGAATTAGACCTAATGGGACCAGCACAGGCTGTAGCAGGTGAATTGATGTCAATTCCTGATTTTGGTACTGAAGATGATGCTCCGTTTGCAGCAGAGAAAAAAATTGTTGCAAACCTCAAAAAAGCAGGCTTAATGATAGCTGGAGCAGCGGTGCAAAAGTTGATGATGTCGTTAGCAAAAGAACAAGAAATATTAATGAATATTGCTGATATCATTGGGTACGTTTATGTCGCAGAATCTGTGCTATTGCGAGCAGAAAAATTACAGCATACACAACCAGGAGAACATGCCGATTATGCCGCAGATATGGCTAAAATATATCTCTACGGTGCAATTGACAAAGTAAATGCCGCAGGTAAAGAAGCATTATATTCATTCGCTGAAGGCGATGAATTAAATATGATGTTGGTGGGATTACGCCGATTTACTAAAGCGCAACCATTTAACTTAAAAGAAGCTCGACAAAGAATTGCAAAAAAACTTATTGAAGAAAATAAATACTGTTTCTAAGTATTAAGGTTGATTATGAATAAAAGCCCCTGTGAAGGGGCTTTTTTTTGTCCTCAAACTTGTCTGATTACCATTTGATTGTCTTAACTTTAGAATTTATCCAATTAATTTGAAAAGTTACGATGCTATAATTATTGGTTCTGGACCTAACGGACTAGCAGCTGCCATAACTATGAGAAAACAAGGATTAACTACCCTAATCATAGAAGGTGATGGCATGATCGGTGGTGGTATGAGAACAAAAGAACTCACAATCCCTGGTTTCAAGCATGATGTCTGTTCTGCTGTACACCCATTTGCATTGGAATCCCCATTTTTTAAATCCAATACGCTTGGTAAGTCTGGATTAGAAATAATTCGCGCCGATTATCAACTTGCACATCCCTTAGATACAGGAAATACAGCAATCTTACATAAAAGTTTAGATAGAATGTATGCCGAACTCGGTCCGGATGCAAAAGTCTATAAATCCCTAATTCAAAACCTTGTTGAAAATTGGAATGAATTATCTGGGGATATTCTTGGGCCTTTGAGATTTCCAAAAAATCCATTATTGATGGCAAAATTTGGATTGAAGGCCTTGAAAAGTGCCAATGCTACTGCTGATAGGTTTCAAACGCAAGAAGGAAGAGCCTTATGGGGCGGATTAGTAGGACATGGATTGCTTCCTTTTTCAAAAATTGCAACTTCGGCTATAGGTTTGGTATTAGCTACCTTGGGACATCGGTCAGGATGGTTAATCCCTAAAGGTGGTTCCCAATCAATCGCTGATGCCATGTTAGCAGATTATCAATACAATGCTGGTGACTGCAAAGTAAATTGCTGGATCGATGATCTGCAAGATCTCCCAAAACATAAAATCCTAATCCTGGATATGACACCTCAACAAATACTCAAGCTAAAGGGGTTGAATCTTACAGATAAATACCGTAAAGCTCTCAGAGATTTTAAATACGGAATGGGTGTCTTTAAAATAGATTGGGCATTATCGGATCCTACGCCTTTCTTAGACAAAAGATGCCAACAAGCTGCAACTGTGCACATAGGAAATACTTATGGAGAAATAGCTCATAACGAACTTATGACCTATAAAGGTAAAATAGTGGATAAGCCTTTTGTACTTTTTTCTCAGCCATCAATGTTTGATCCCTTACGTGCGCCGGAAGGTAAGCACACAGGATGGGCATATTGTCATGTTCCACATGGATCAACAATTGATAGAACTGAAGCTATAGAAAATCAAATCGAAAGGTTTGCACCAGGATTTAAGGATACTATTATAGCTAAGTCAACTATGAATACATTGCAAATGCAGGCGTATAATCCTAATTATGTAGGTGGAGATATTAGTGGTGGGCAAATGGATATAAGGCAATTATTTACAAGACCAACAAATTCATTAACGCCCTATAGAACTTCTAATCCTAATGTATACATTGCATCATCGTCAACACCTCCGGGTGGTGGCGTTCATGGAATGTGTGGGTTTCATGCAGCTAGGGTAGCCATGGAAGATCATTTCAATATAACTTTAGATTTTGATTTCGTATGAAAAAGATTGTGTTAGCAGGTGGAACAGGGAACCTAGGGACCATGTTAATTAGACTATTTAGAGAACAAAACTATGAGATCGTTGTACTATCAAGACAAAAGATGGTAAAACATCATCCAAAAGTTGATTATGTTCTATGGGATGCTGAAAACTTAGGTGATTGGCAAGAAAAATTAAATGGAGCCGATGTATTGATAAACCTATGCGGACTGTCAATAAACCGAAGATTTACCGAAAAAAATAAAAAACTATTAAGATCATCCAGAATTACACCAACCAAATTGTTGGGTAAAGCTATATCAAATCTGAAAGATCCAGTGAAACTGTGGATTAACTTCTCTGGAGTTTCCTTATTCAATGGAGCAAAACAAATAAAAGATGAAACAAGTAAACAATACTCAAACGATTTTTTAGGACAGTTGGCTCAAGACTGGGAAAAAGCCTTTTTGGACGCTGAGGTCCCTAAAACAGAAAAAGTAATCCTAAGAATGAGCCCAATCTTGAGTAAGAGTTCTGGAATGTTTGCAGAATTATATCCCTTAGTAAAATTGGGACTGGGTGGAAAAGTGGGAAATGGTGAACAAATGATATCTTGGATACATGAAGATGATTTTGTCCGACTTATTGATTGGATTGTTAATTCTCAAATAAACGAACCCATTTATCATGCCTGTAGTCCAAATCCAGTAAGCAATGCAGAGTTTATGGAGGAATTTAGAAAATCAGCTGGCGCATTATTTGGCATGCCGCTCCCAACTTTCATGGCAAAAATCGGATCATTCGTGAAAAACGTAGATTCTTCTTTATTGTTAGAAACTGTGCCCGTAACAACAATATTAACTTTAAAAAATGGGTTTCAGTTTAATTTTCCCTATATTCAGCCCGCGTTAAATCAACTTATTAAATCATCAACTTAAACTTTTTATGTCTAGTAAAACATTTCAACTTTCCGAAGATTGGACCGTCGTAGTTTTGGGAATAGGAATCATTGCTTTAGCTCTGTTGGGATTCGTAGTTCCAGTGCCTTCTTTCGGATGGTCAAACTCTCAAGAATTGTCCTCTAAAGTATTCTCAGGTGATAATATCGCAGCAATGGGACTGCAGTTTATGCTTGTATATGTCACAGCAATCATAGGAGCACTGTTGTTGAAAAAAGATTTAAAAGCCCTATTGATCGTTTTTCCTGTAGTCTACTTGTTAACAGTTCTAGCACTTATATTAGCCGGAAATTCAGGGGTCAAAAGCTTTAACCTAGAAGCCGTTATTTTCAGTTTGGCAATAGGTTTAATAATCAGCAATTTCTTCAAGATTCCAATTTGGTTTAAACAAGCTTTAAGCACAGAACTATATGTTAAAATCGGATTAGTATTACTGGGTACAACCGTAATATTTGGAGATATATTAAAAGCAGGTGCATTGGGGCTAGTTCAAGCGTTAGTAGTAGTAGTATCTGTGTGGTATTTTGCATTTTGGATTTGTAAAAAACTCAAAATAGACAAGGAAATGTCACTTATGCTTTCTAGTGCTGTATCGATATGTGGGGTATCAGCAGCAATTGCAACCTCAGGAGCAATCGAAGGAGACAATAAAAAGTTGTCTTATGTTATATCCCTCGTCTTGATTACGGCTGTGCCAATGATGATTTTTATGCCCTATTTGGCAGAAATCATGAATCTATCCCAAGAAGTAACAGGTGCTTGGCTAGGAGGTAGTATCGATACAACAGGAGCTGTAGCAGCTTCTGGAACATTGGTCGGGGAAGAAGCCCTCAAAATCAGTACTATTGTTAAATTCTCCCAAAACGTTTTGCTCGGAATTGCAGCCTTTTTTATCAGTATATACTGGACATATTCCAAATCTGTAGATGATAAAACCAAAAAAGATAAACCAACACTAAAAGTCATCTGGGAAAGATTCCCGAAATTTGTCGTAGGATTCGTATTTGTATCTTTGATGTTCTCATTCGTCATATCTCCAGAAACAAATGCTGGAATAAAAGATAGCTTGAAAAGTTTACAAGGATTGTGGTTTGCATTGGCTTTTACTTCAATAGGACTGGAAACAAATTTCAAAGACCTCTTTAAACAAGACAATAAAAAACCGTTATACGCATTTTTAATAGCTCAAACATTTAATATAATAGTAACCCTAGTCTTGGCAATAGCATTATTTGGATAAAAATTTATGCAATCCTAACCAAGAATGCATCATATAGGTGTAGAGAAAATAGCATGGACGAAAAACAGTTATTGCAACATTATAAGCAAACAGGCAATTTAGACGCCTTGGGCAAGCTGTATGCTCCATATATGTCATTGTTATATGGGGTTTGCTATAAGTATCTTCAGGATGCTGAACAAAGCCAGGATGCGGTAATGCAGATCTTTGATGAGTTAATAGATAAGTTGCGCGTATATGAAGTGGATAATTTCAAAAGTTGGGTATATGTATATGCGCGCAATTTTTGCCTTATGCAACTCAGAAAAAATAAACAGATGACCAAGGTTGATATTGAAGACAACCTCTACGAATCTGAACAAAGTCTACACGACAACGATGATAAAAAATGGGAGGAAAAAGACTTTGAAAAATTAGAAACATGTATTGCTGCGTTAAACCCTGAACAGGAAAATTGCATCCGGTTATTTTATTTGGAACAGAAGTGTTATAAAGATATCGCCGATCAAACTGGATATGATATAGCTAAAGTCAAAAGTTATATCCAGAACGGAAGACGAAATCTTAAGATTTGTATGGAAAGAAAGTAATGGAAAATAATTATCAATTATCGCGAATTCACAATTATGTCATGGGTCTCATGAGTAAAGAAGAGATGTATGAAATGGAACGTGAGGCTCTGAATGATCCCTTTCTGCAAGATGCAATTGATGGCTATAAACTGCAACAAGGAGTAGATTCAAATCAACTTAGTATCCTGCAACAAAGGCTCGCAAGAAAAATCGCCGCAAAAGCAGAAGATAAAAAACAAAGGTTCTACAGCTGGCACCGATTGACAATTGCAATGGCAGCAGCTGTACTGTTCTTAGTAGCTTGCTCCTTGATCATGTTCAAATATATCACGAACCATAAAACTGAAAAAAATACAGAGGTTATCTTGATGGATCAAAACATGAAAGTACAATCAAATATCTTGGATGATGCAAATGCAATACCCCTAGGGGGATGGGAAAAATTCAATGAAGAATTGAACTCAGAATTGAGAGATATAAATGCAACAGGAAGATTTCAGGTTTATTTCAACCTAAAGGATGGTAAACCTCAAGATATTCAAATAAGTCCAGCAAACAATCAAGAGTTTGTTCAGGTGTTATCCTCCTTTATTGAACAGAAAATCAGATGGACAGGGGAAAAAGGTGGAATAGTGATTGATGTTCAAGAATAATGAAAAAGCGGTCAAGGATTTCCTTGACCGCTTTGTTTTATTCTTCCCAGCGAATTTTGTCCTCAATAGGACTCCTAACAGGTTCCCTTGGCTCAGACTCATGATGACCCATATAGAAAAAACCAATGCAACGTTGATTCTCCTCTAAATTTAAAAAGGGACCAATATGATTGATTAAGCCAGGTGTAGCCCAATATCCACCAATGCCGATAGAAGCCGCAGCTAGCCACATATTCTCAACAGCACAGGACGTAGCAGCCAATTCTTCCCATTCGGGAACATCACCAGTATAATTGACGATAATAGCAACCGCAGCCTTGGATTGGGTAGCTTTCTTAGACATATTTTGCTCAGTCAATTCAGTATACTTTTCTGAAGGTGTGACAGACTTGTAAATCCTTGCAAGTTCATCACCTAAGCGTACCAAACCTTCATTGCGAAATACAACAAAACGCCAAGGTTGAGTGCGTTTGTGAGTAGGAGCAGCATTGGCAGCCTCCAAAATCGTTAATAAATCCTCTCGGCTCACTTCTTGGTCCGTATAATTCGCCTGAAAAACTGCCCTTCTAAATTGAATATTTCTTAATACTTCGTTCTGATGCATAATGTGTTTTTTACTATTTCTAGAATTGAATATTTAATTAATAATGACCCCTAAGAAAGTTCTTCCCAAAGAGCAACTATATGTAAAATTGTTAAAACTGCTTTTTGCATATCCTGAATGGAAACCCATTCTTGCTTTCCATGGAATGCATGCCCACCTGCAAAGATATTAGGGCAGGGGAGACCCATAAATGATAGCCTAGAGCCATCTGTGCCGCCTCGGATACTCCGTTTTTCAACCTTCATCCCAGCACGCTCAATGCCCATCATGGCTATTTCTACTACTTTGGAGTGATGATCCAAAATTTCTTTCATATTCCTGTATTGCTCAGAAACTTCAAAACTATAAGCTGCACCTGGGTGTTTTGAAAGAACTTCCTTTACGATCGACTCCAATTCTGCCTCATGTTCCGCCAATTTCTTAGTGTCATGGTCTCGGATGATAAAACTTAAAGTAGCCTCTTCAACAGTGCCTTCAATATTGGTTGGATGAACAAAACCCTCTTTAGCATGAGTAGTCTCTGGTGATAATCTGTCTTTCGGTAAACTATCAATAATATCAGATGCAACCTTAATCGCATTGATCATCTTTCCCTTGGCATAACCGGGGTGAATAGAAATACCATCAATTTTAACTTTAACTCCATCGGCTGAAAAAGTCTCATCCTCAATGGTGCCAGCTTTTTCTCCATCCATCGTATACGCATATTCAGCACCTAATTTTTTGAGATCAACATGATCAACTCCTCGACCTATTTCCTCATCAGGGGTAAATAAAATCTTAATATCTCCATGCTTAATTTCAGGAGTGGACATTAAAATACGCGCAGCATCCATAATCTCGGCAACACCAGCCTTGTCATCAGCACCTAATAAAGTTTTTCCACTAGCAGTAACAATATCATTTCCTATTTGTTCCTTTAAATCCGGATGTTCTGAAAAACGTATAATGATCTTTTCATCATCAGGCAAAACTAAATCCTCACCCTGATAATTTGAATGAACCAACGGCTTCACATTCGTACCTGATGAATCCGGTGAAGTATCCACATGGGAACAAAAACAAATTACGGGAACCTGCTTGTCAGTATTGGAAGGAATAGTCGCATAAACATAACCTAAATCATCCAAATGAGCATCCGTAACACCTATAGCTTTTAATTCATCTACTAAAATCCTGCTTAAATCCTTTTGCTTTTCAGTCGAAGGAACACTCGAAGACTGAACATCTGATTGAGTATCAACCTGAACATATCTAATAAAATTCTCAGCTACCTGAAAATTCTTAATATCATTAATTTCCATGAAACAAAACTACTAATTTATTAACACATCTATTCCCCAAATACATCCAACACTTATTTCACCCTTTCTTTCCCACAATTCTTTCACCCTTTCTTTCCCACAATTCTTTCACCCTTTCTTTCCCACAATTCTTTCACCCTTTCTATCCCACAATTCTTTCACCCTTTCTATCCCACAATTCTTTCACCCTTTCTATCCCACAATTCTTTCACCCTTTCTATCCCACAATTCTTTCACCCTTTCTATCTCACAATTCTTTCACCCTTTCTTTCCCACAATTCTTTCACCCTTTCTATCTCAAATCTCATATCTCACATCTCACATCTAACCCTGCTGTTTATCCACCCAACCAAACACCTTATCCAAAATACCCGAATTTCTAGCTCCACCAATATTTTGGCGAATCTTCAATTCTTGATCAGCTACTTTTACAAATAGACCATCAATAGCTTTCTGAGTAACGTATGCAGTAAGATTGGTCTCAATTTTATTGCTCAATGGCAATTGGTTGTATGCTGTTGTTAACTGATTCCAATAGGTGGAAACGTTGTTTTTACCCATAGCAGATTCAACGATTGGACTGAACCTTGTCGTCAGCTCCGAACTTGTCGATCTTTTAAAGAAGTTAGTCGCTGCATCTTGCTGACCACTCAACAAAATATTGAATGCATCATTAACAGTCATTTTAGAAAGAGAGTTAACAAATACGCTGGAAGCTTCTTTCACAGCAGATTCGGCAGCCCTGTTCATACTCGCAATAAATTGATCACATAAACTGTTCATACCAATCGCTCGTAATGCAGATTCAACTTTCCTCGCCTCCTCAGGCATTAATATCTTAACAGCCGCGTCCCCAAGAAAACCATCCTTAACAGATAAAGTCTTAATACTCGCTTGAAGACCATTATTTAATGCCTGCTTAATCCCTGTATTGGCTTCTGCCTGCGTAATAGTCCCGCTAGAAGTAGAACTCCCGGAACCACCAGTGTTACTGCCTGTGGAGCCTGTACCTTGCGGGGGCAAAGTAAATCCACCTTGACTCAAGGTTTCACAACTCGATAAAAATAAACTAACGCCAACTAGGCTCATTATTTGGATGTGTCTGATCTTTTTCATTGCTCAAAAATAGTTTTTTAAATTCTGATTAGATAATTGTTTGAACATGATATCCATAATCAATAACAATGCCCCAAAATTTGTTTTTGGGGCATCGATTATTTGGATATAATAATTTCTACTTCCAGTTTAACTCAACATAGACTGGAAAATGATCCGAAGGAAACTTGCCCATATAGGTATCTGTTAAAATCCCATATTTATGGACCTTAAAAGGTTTGGTAATAAAGATATGGTCAATTCTGCCTTTTTCTTTAATCGATTTCCCCCAACTATTGAATGAGCTGTTAGGTTCATAAACGATTTCCGCTAAATCATAAGTGTCCTCGACAACTCCACTTTTTGAAAGCGTAAAATAGGCTTCATTGTTCTCATCAATATTGAAATCGCCTGTAAGGATTAAGGGTAAGTTCTTAGCAAGTTCTTTCGCTTTCGTTAGAATCAATTTCGCGCTCTCCTTTCTTGCTTCAACACCAACATGGTCAAAGTGCGTATTCATAAAAATGAATTTCTTGCCATTCTTTTTGTCCTTGAAAATTCCCCATGTACAGATCCTAGGCAAAGCCGCATCCCAACCTTTATTGGGAGTCTTTGTATCCGTAGCTGATAACCAAAAAGTGCCGCTCTCTCCAACCTCAAACCTTCTGGTATCATAAAATATAGAAGAATGCTCGCCTTTATCAGCTCCATCATCGCGACCAACACCAATATATTTGAAATTGGGAAGCTTAGCGGACATATCATTTAACTGCTCTTTGAAAGCTTCTTGAACTCCAAAAATCTCAAACTCATGAAATTTGATTAAATCCGTTAAATGGGTATATCTATCTTGCCATAAATTCCCAACATCACCGTCAGTTTTCATACGGATATTGAAAGTGGCGACATTCATTTGTTGAGCAAAAGAAAATCCAATGCTTAATATTAGGCTTAGGGTGATTATTATTTTTTTCATTTTATTTATTTAAAATTGTTTTCAACAATTCTGGCTCATCTGTGGTAATAAAATCAATCTTCTGGTCGATAAAGAACTTCATGTCCTCTTCCTTATTGACAGTCCAAACGTTGGTCTTTAATTTCAAATCCTTAAACTCTTGAATTAAATTTGGGTTCTTCTTGAAAGTCGAAAAATGATAATCTACCCCGGTCAGATTTGCAGCTTTTACCTCCGCTGGTGATTTGTCGCCATTTAAATAATGAACCTTAATCTTCTTGTCAAGCTCCCTGAATTTTAAACATGCATCCCAATCAAAGGCAATAAACTCAACCATCTTCTCTGCTTTTAGCTTTTTAACAATAGCCAAGGATAACTCAACATTCTTCATCGTACGTTCCTTGCTCACCTTACTCGTCTTAAGCTCATAAATCAACTTTGTGCCTTTTTGTTTTAATCCAGCTTTTAAATATTCCTCAACGGTAGGGATAGACTCTCCATTGTCATGCTTCTTGGCCAATAATTCTTTATAAGTTAACTCTTCGACTTCCAAGCCATGAAAATCATGGTCATGGTTGACAACAAGAACGTCATCCTTCGTTAAATGAACATCAAACTCACTGCCCCACGCTCCTTGTGAAATCGCAGCATCCAAAGAAGCAATTGAGTTCTGAGGGACCTTCGTATTCTTCCAAGCACCGCGGTGAGCGATAATTGATGTTTGAGCAAATAATCCTACATGGAAAACCATAGTCATCGCAACTAATAATAATTGTTTTTTCATCGTATTCGAATCTTGTTATTTTAAATATATAATATTTGCAACAGAACGTTGGCCTTCATGGTCAAATTTCTTGTTGTCAGAGGGGTAATTTACAACTCCATTTTCTGTAGCATTTCGAATAAAAAGCGTGCTACTGCCGCCACCATCAAGGTTCATCGCATTCTTGGCACCAAGCCACTTGAAAACTTTACTCAATTCATGCAAATTCATGCCATTAGCTTGGTTACTACGGCCATCGACAACCATAAGTATCAATTTGTTATTACCAGTGATTGCAATAGCCGTACGTGGATGTCGATTGTCATTGAAAGCATTTTTTGAAAGTAAAACATACTCGTTTTCATCAATCAATAATGGACCAGCAACCATAACAGAACCAGCATCTGATTCCTCAACAGTTATCTTGTTCGTTTGTTCAATCTTAATCTTTTTATCTGAAATACTGAAAACAGCATTCGCACGAACATTGCTGTTCTCCAGCTTGCCAGTATTGATAATTTTACCATCTACCTTTAAATAGTCCACTGAACCACCATTCTTCATATCAAAGAAAGAAGCATTTATGGCAACTAAAGCAATGTTTTCTTCCGCAAATTTCGAGGTGGTTTTTAAAATAGTAGAATCTCCTGCAATATGAATGTGCTTGTGATGTTTCCTAAGGTCAATCTCAACCCAATTAATCTCTTGAACAGAATTAAAAAGATTCGAAAAATGTCCCTGATTCCAAATAACACCTTTTTTGATTTCCTTCTTGTTCCATTGGGCTTGAACAATTTGCAAGGAATCTCGGTCTTGTGATAAGACTAATGTTGGAATATAAAAAAGTAAAAATGTACTTAGTTTAAGTAGATAATGGACTTTCATTCAGGACATGTATTGTTGAACATGTCCCGAATTTACCCAATTAATATTAAGATATCATTAATTTATCGGTCGCCATCCCATTCACCATAAAATTGTTGCAGAAACAATTCCATGTGTGCGTGCCTCCCAGCAGCAATTTTTCTTGCAGTCGGAGTATTCATTTTATCCTTCAACAACAAAAGCTTTTCGTAAAAATGATTGATCGTTGGTGCAGTAGTGTTTTTATAGGCTTCTTTACTTTGATTCTCTATAAATGGAATCTCTGGATTATGGATTTCCCTATTCTTGAAACCACCATAATTAAATGCTCTGGCAATACCAATTGCGCCAATTGCATCCAAGCGGTCCGCATCCTGAACCACCTCTAATTCTTTCGAATGAAAGTCAACCTCTCCCAAAGATGCTTTGAAAGACATGTTCAAGATAATGTTTTGTACATGCTCGATCGTATCTGCATCTACATCAATAGACGCTAAAAATTCGCCTGCTACCTTTGGACCAATACTTTCGTCCCCGCCATGAAACTTGCTGTCAGCAATATCATGCAATAATGCAGTAAGTTCACAAACATAAGCATCTGCATCTTCCTCCTTCAAAATTAGCTTCGTATTGTTCCATACCCTTAGAATATGCCACCAATCATGACCTGACTCTGCTCCTTTTAACTTTTCTTCAACGAAAGTGGCGGTGCGCTGTATATGATATTCTTGACTACTTGTCTTTTGAGCCATCGTACAATTCGTATTGTAAAAGCCTACAATCAAGTTTTCCATTGAAAAACTCAAATCTTCTAGACGCCTTCAGGCCGATTTTCTTCGCTAAATCAGGATTCCCAGTAAAAATATAACCGCGGTAGCCTTGACATTTCTTCTTCATGAAATCCCCAATCCGAGCATATGTAAGCTCAAGCTTAATGTGCGTCCCTAAACGCTCCCCATATTCAGGATTGAACATAATAACTCCAGCACCCTCAGGAACGGTAGTCTCTGCAAAATCACAGGTCTCAAACTCAATCAAATGCTCAACACCAGCAGTACGTGCGTTTAAAATCGCGATCTCAACAGCCTCCGATGAAATATCAGATGCAATGATATGTGGTAGGTTAGTCTTGTCAGTAATATCCTTCAAAATCCTGCGCTCCTCGAAAAATACTTCTTCATTATAGCCTATGAAGTGCATAAAAGAATAATTCATCCTTTGCAATCCCGGCTTGCGGTTCTGTGCCATTAATGCAGCTTCAATCGCCAAAGTACCCGAACCGCACATCGGATTCACAAATGGACTCCTACCGTCCCATTGTGTAGCCATAATCGTAGCGGAGGCCAAAGCCTCCAACATAGGTGCTTTCCCAGGATGTTTCCGATAACCATGCTTCGCTAAGGTCTCACCAGAGGTGTCCAAAAAAATCTCAGCACGCTCTTCAATCCAATGTAAATGAATAACTGCCCTGTTCAAGTCAGGACCTGAATTCGGACGAACACCCTTCTTATCCTTGATACGGTCAACAATAGCATCCTTGACCTTAACATTCGCAAATAAAGGAGTCGTAATCGTTTCGTTGTGAACATTAGATGTTACCGAAAAATAACCATCAATAGGAATTAAATCCTCCCAAGCAATGCTCACCAACTGCTTATATAACTCATCTGCATTCCTAGCCTTAAATGATTTTAATTCATATAAAACCTGACTCGCAACTCTTAAGTTTAAATTTAATTTGATGCACTCATTTACAGACGCTTGTAGCTCTACACCGGTATTGAATGCTCGCTTGATATCAAATCCTAATTCTCGGATCTCTTGTTCTAAATAAGGTGACAGCCTGCGATTGCAAGTCACGATAACCTTACCCTGTTTGTTGAAAACTTCTGCCATATTTGTGCAAAGTTACTTATTCTCTTAGCAAAAAATGTTTAATTTTACGGTTTAATAGATAAGTTATGGAAATAAGAGGAAAAGTACATGAAATAGGGGCGACGCAACAAGTAACTGAGTCCTTCAAAAAGAGAGATTTGATCGTTGCCTATGCTGAAAACCCACAATTTGTAGAGTATATTCGTTTCGAGTCAACACAAGACCGTGTTAATATATTTGATAATCTTTCAGTAGGGGATGAAGTTGAAGTTTCTTTCAACTTACGTGGTCGTCCTTGGACAAACAAAGAAGGTGTAACAACCTATTTTAACTCCCTAGTAGCGTGGAGAGTAACAAAAGTTGCTAATAATGCCCAAGCAGCGCAAGCTCCAGGATACGCAGATATGCCGCCAGTAGATATATCAGCAAACTCATCAGATGATGACGATTTGCCATTCTAAATAACAGCAAAAAATAAAAGTCTCGCCAAAAGCGAGACTTTTATTTTTTGCCCCCTCCGCCATGGTTGGTGTCCCCACCAACCATCTTCAGCTGAGCTAGCTCAAGTCTTGCGCGTTGGTCAGGGCAATGGCTAGACTTGGGCTATTAACACAAATTCTTTAACATCACCCGCCATGGTTGCTGTCCCCACCAACCATCACTTTCGAATCTCCCTACAACATGCATGTCATTCCGCATCGCAAGATGGGGAAACTGCTTCTATGACACCATTAGCAAACTATATCTTTTTCTCATATCTCACATCTCATATCTCTCATCTATTCTAATCATTCCCCCATCATACAATCCCACCAATAAACTATTCCCTTTTTCATCAACCTTTAGCCCGCCATACTCCGCCTTTTCATATCTTTCACCTGTACCTTCTTGAAAAAAATAAGACTCAGCCCCAATATTGATGCGCCATGAATTTGGCCTTGTAAATTCAACCAAAACTTCACCAGCATTCAGTGGAGTTCTGCCTTCTTGAAAGCGAACATCGTGACCAACTTGGTTCTCATCCAATTTTAATACAACATATCCTCTTTTCGGTAAACTATCCAACAACAGGTTTTCACCAATGCCGTATGATAGACGCATATAATCACCCTGCATTAATGATCGAGGATCAACAGGTGCTAACTTCAATAGAACCAATCGACCATTGTCAAGAATATGTTCCTTCTGACGGATGCTGTAGTTGAAATAAACCAATAAACCGATCAGGTTTAAAACGATTATTATAATATTAAGCTTTTTCATGTGAATTCGATTTTTTGAAAATCAGAAAATAAAGAAGGATAAAGAATACGCCTGAACCAAACATGATTAACGATTTTTGAAGTAAGGTTATATTCAAATCATAATAAAACATCCCTATGAAATAGATAAAACCCATAATGCCCAAAGCAACTCCTGTCCTGTAGTTAACTTTGAAACTTAACAGCAACAACAGTAAAGATCCAGATATCGCCGGAGAAATGGCGGTAAACCCCAAACAGACCAAAACAACGATGAAAATAAATATCTTCTTCCCCATTTCTTCGCAGTGGAACCGGTTTAATAAGCAATTGATCAGCCACATCAATATGTAGATTAAAATTGCTGAACTGATATAGTTATATGCCCAATTTTCGTCAGACAAACTTCTTCCAACAAAATACAAGCATATCAAATATGAAAAAGTAAGACCAGTCCGAATCGCTTGATATCGCTTTCCTGACGTAAAATTTATCTTTAAGAATTTTGCCTCATTTAGCGTAAAGTAAACAGTTGTTAATGCTGTAATGCTAAGCAGCACATGAAGAAGGTCAGGATGATGGAAATCAAAAATTACAGCTATTAAAGAACCTGTAAAAATCAATACAGATATAAAAGTAAGAATGTAGCTCCTGCTAATTATCAAAGTGGCTATAGCAAACAGACTGAATAAAAGATGGCATATAAAAGGTTCAACCCTAGAAATATCAGTAGCCATTCCAAATAATACATACCCTAATAAATACAGACACACTGAAATGGTGTCCAATAGCACTTTGTCATATCTTTTATTCATCCATAGGGATAGAATAAAAAATAAAGCCGAAAAGCAATATAAAGCAATTTGAGATTTGTCAAACCTGGCTACATAAAGAAATACAACAAAAGCAATGGTTGCCAAAATGCCACCTAAAATTGACAATACTTTAATAGTTAATGGTTGATTGTTACGGCTATGATCTAATGCTATTTCCATTTTTGAATGGTCCACATTCAGACCTCGACCTATTTTCGCCTCAACGACATTTAAAATGGTTTGAATTTCAGTCTTAATTTCCATGTTTCACCCTCCTTTGTACTTTTATTAAATTCCAGATAATAAGACTAACAGATGTTACTATAAAAAGGCCGACCAGGAAAATTCCAGTCTCATCATTTGATTCCATAACCTTCAGAATAGCACCAGATAAAATAATAACGATACTGAATGGAAGTAAACCCATATAGAAAATACTCCTGTTTCTTATTCCATGCCATAACCCTAAACCATAAAATAAAATTGTAGCGAATATGATAACGGGAGCAAAAGAAGCCTTCCCATCTAGAATCCAATACAAGTTGCAGTAGGTCCCCCAAATAACTGCTCCAATCGAAATAATATTGATGAAGTAAAGCGGAATATTTCCTTTTTTCTGATCATTTATCCAAGTGCATAGAACAACAACACTCGCATTCAGTACAAAAAGACCCGCAGTTAAATAAATAAAATCCCAATGCTTGGCAACTTGATCCCAGTATAAGTAAATGGTAAGGTTGCTCAAGAATAAGTACAATAACCAAAGGGGCGGAAAATTAGAAATAAGAACCCATAAGGTAATAAAGACGGTCCAGGCTAAAAAGAAATCATATGCATTTGCTCCGGTTTGGTAAACCTGACCAAAGACTGCGAACATAACTCCAACAAGAATAGATGAACCGGTCAGAATAATATTTTTGTAAATAGTATCTATTTTTAATACTAATGCTAGGATCGTAACTAAAATTACTAATCCTTGGACTATGCCAAGTTTCGCAAATTTGCCCAGATCATCCCAGTTATATGCAAAGAAGAATATGATTCCAGCAGCCATAAAACCGACTCCTAAAGTGATTAAGGTGATTTTGATAAAAGTGGCCCATGAATCCTGATCAGGATAAATATCCTCCTCCAATGTTTTCTGTAATTCAACCCTGCTGATATCACTATGCTGGGATAAAAGCTCAAGGTCATTTCGTTCAAGATCTCTCATGTTATAAGGTTTGTTGAATATGAGTATTGGAAAAATAGCGCAATCGAAAAATCCCTGCAGGCCAATTTGGACACTGCAGGGTAACCGCTAAGTTATATGTTTTCTTCCTTAAATAATTTAGCGTCACGAGTGTTTTTCTGAACGGCAATCGCAGAAAAAATACTCAGTATAAAAGAAATACCGTAAAACCCTTTCTCACTCAATAATAAATCTGCATTCCAAAGGCCAATTATCAACAAGATGATCGATGCTAAAGTTGCAAACCAGCTTATGCCATAATATAATTCTGTAACAGGTAAGCCCTCAGCTTTATCTCGAACACTCTTTTGAACTGAAATTACAGCAAAGAGCCCGAAAAGTAGGATAACAAAGTAATAGCCTTTTTCATTCAAATCCATTGTCGCATTCCATAATCCAATGCAGTAGCTAACAATCCCTGTAAGAAGCGCAACCCATGAAGCACCAACAAATGCTGCGGTCGGCTTAAATGAACCATTATGTTCTTCGGTCTGTTTTTGTGGAGTAAACATCTCCTCGTTTTTTGTATTTAGCGGTTCCATATTTTTTTGTTTTAATGATTAATACTGAACCAAATATCATAGAGTTTAATCGTTATAAAAATTCAATTTTATCAATAAACTGACGATATAAAATATAATATTATGTATTTTTAAAACTTATATATCTCATTATGGATACATTGCATGAATTAGTAAATATCCTTGATAGTCAAGATAAAATAGATTTTAAAAACTATTTAAGTCGAAAAAACAAAAGAAATGATGTAAAGAATATCAAATTGTTTAATTTGATAGAAACTGATGATATAAAATCTTTAAATAAAATCTATAAAAATTCTAAAAATAAAGATGCTTACCATGCACTTAGAAAAAGACTGCAGGATAGCTTGCTACTTTTTCTATCACAGAGAACATTTGAAAACAGTAATGATGAAATTTATGATATCCTCAGAAATATTGTTGTAGCGAGATTCCTTCTAGAAAATAACCTGTCAAAAATTGGTTTTAAATCTTTGGACAAAGCCGAAAGAATGGCGATTAATCAAGAACAATTCAGTCTAGTTAATGAAATATTATTGTTAAAACTGCAGTTTTCACATTTGGACCCCAACATAGACCTGGAAAAACTGACTGGTATGTTCCGAATCAATCAAGATCATATGCAGAGAGAAGCAAAACTAAGGTTGGCCTATGCTTCCTTAAGAAAGGAATTGGATCTGATACACCTCAAAGGAAAGGTCGTAAATCTTTCAGAATTAATAGAAACTACAATAAAGCATTACCAAATAAATAGAATTGATTTCATGAATTATAAATCGTTATATCAAATTCTATTTATCGCCAACGAATATGCAGCTATAAACCAAAACTACAGCCTGATCCAAAAATTCTTGATTAAAAGTCATCAATTCATCGAAAGTCAAAAAGAAAAACCCGACTCGCAAATTTTCTACAAACTCCATGTTTTATATTATTTAGCGAATTTCTCCCTCAGAAATAAAGCATTTGCGGAAAGCATAGATTATTTAAGTCAAATGGAAGCTCTATTTGATATTAAACAACAATATAAATCAGTTCTTTATGCTAGGCAACAGCTGCTATATGCACTCAATTATTTTTTTATGGGCAATCCGGAAAAAGGATTAGGATATGTCGAAGATGCACTGGTAGATTTACCAAAACATGGTTCTCAAACTGATACCGAAGATCTAATGCTTACTAAAGCAATGTTCCTTACTCAACTCAATGATGATGATTCATTGAGTATAATGGCTAAGCTAACCCATACAGATGCTTGGTATGAAAAAAAACTCGGAATGCTCTGGTCTATCCGAAAGAATCTAATGGAAATATTGATGCAAATCCAATTTGGAAATGTGGAACTCTCAGTATCCAGAATAAAGAGCTTTAAAAGAAGATACAAGAAATATTTAAATCAGGTAAATGAACAAAGGGTGTTGAACTTCGTCGCCTTAGTGGAAAAATTTCTAGCAAAGCCTGATATTATCTATCAACAAACCTTTCAATCAACTGTTTATAAGATGTTAGAGATTGAAGAAAATAGAGACATTTTCAATATCAGTTTTATAGCATGGTTGATTTCAAGGTGGGAAAAAACAATCCCGTACAAAATAACAATAAGATTAATCCAAGGTTTATTGGAAGTTTCACCGACAAAAATGACGTAATGACAGGACTTTTTGTGCCAATCACCTAATAGTGACAGGGAATGTTTACATTGGAATAAGAATTGGTGTATTTTTATAAAAATAATTAAATTTAGAGAATGGGTTGGGCAACGAAAAAAAGTAGACCTTGGGAGATAAGGCAACTGATGTGGACATTTTTTTCCATCCTGCTATTCCTGCCTTTGCCGATACATGTGCACCCTTTGGTGATGATGTCGCAGGCAAAGAAAGCGAAAGTTAGAACTTGGATGATAACGGCTTGGCTGCTTTTGGCAGTCGAGTTAGGACTCCTGTTTTCTTTTGTTATGTTCTTTGGAGCATTGAGCCAAGCAATGTTGTTGACATTAGGTGGATCTGTACTGTCTTATATAGTCGGTAATGCTTTATTATTGAATCAAGCAAAACCTTACCTGAAGAGATTGGAACTCGCAGAAGTCCGCGACCTACATTGGATAGCATCTGCAGATTCAATGAAAAGAATCGAATTGTCGGCTCCAACAATAGATACACCCCAGTTTTTTGTGGAAAGGTTACTCCACTGGAGAAAAGAAATTGACAACACAAAAATTCATAAGGATATCGATAATATTCTCCGACTATTTCAATTGCTCGAGAAAAAAGATAAAAGAGAAGCTGAGAAATTTTTGGTAAGACACTCGACAATTGTGAACGTATTGATGCAATATGATGAATTAGAAAATGCAAAATTAAATAATACAGTCACTTTTGAATCCAAAAGAAAACTTGAAGAGGTCATTAGGCAAGCTGCGGTAGCAGTGGAACAGGAAGTAACAAATCAATTTAAAATGGGCATGTTGGATGTATCTGCCGAAACAGATGTATATATCCAAACACTCAAAAGTAGAAACCTTTTAAAAGAATAATATGGCAAACTTAGATTTGACACATCTAGATGATGATCAAAACCAGAATAAGCCCTCAGAGGTAAAAGTTAATTTTACTGACGAGGAAAAACAACTTATTAAACAATATAAAGACAAAATTAATCTGACATCCACAACGGATATCATACAGTTTGGAGTAGGGGCTCAAAGTAATGTGAGCAATTTCTCCAATGAAATATTAAAACAGGTCAGAACTAAAGATCTTGGCGGGGCCGAGGACATTTTGGTAAACCTCAGATCTGAAATCCGTGAATTTGATGATAAGGTTAATAAAAAACCATTAATCCCTTTCTTTGATAATATCAAAAAGAAAATCGGAAGAATGAGAACAGAATATGCATCCGTAGAAAAAAATATTCATTCCATTGAATTGAAACTCGAAGGCCATTATAAAAACCTGGCTAAGGATGTCAATATCTTTGATAAACTTTTTGTTCAAAACCAACAGTATTTCAAAGACCTATCCCTGCATATTCAAGCAGGAGAGGAAAAACTGCAAGAAGTGTTGAATACTACTTTGCCAGCATTGAAGGCAGAAGCTGAAGCTACTGGAGATCAGCACAAAGTACAAGAGTATAAAGACATGGAACAGCATGTCGTGCGTTTTGAACGCAAAGTCCATGATTTGAAGCTAACTAGAATGGTGGTCTTGCAAACAGCGCCCCAAATCAGAATGATACAAAGCAACAGTAGCTCGCTGATGGAAAAAATCCAGTCCAGTATAGTTAATACCCTCCCTTTATGGAAAAATCAAATGGTATTGACTTTAGGTATCGCTCACGCTCAAAGCGCATTGGAAGCACAAAGAGCAATAACAGATGCAACAAATGAATTGCTGAAGAGAAACTCTGAAATGCTAAAAGATGCAACAATCAATGTTGCTAAAGAAACAGAACGTGGAATAATCGATATGGACACCATTAAAAAAGCAAATACCGATATCATTACAACCATAGAAGAAGTACTGAGAATTCAACGTGAAGGACGTGAAAAACGTAAAGTAGCCGAAGGTGAACTATTACAGGCTGAAACAGAACTCAAAAACCATATCCTGAAATCATCAGATGATACCAGATTGATCAATTAATTGATCTTCAACATAAAATATAAAAGCCGAGGTTTTTCTCGGCTTTTATATTTTTCAACGCTCCACCTACAATTCCCATCTCTTCTTAGGAACACAAGTAATATCAGCAATCTTCCGCAATACAATAGGCCGGCTGTCAAACTTGTTCTCCAGAACTAAACTATCCTTACTAGTTGATTTGATCAAAAGCCTTGGACCAAAGACACCTTGTTTATGACAACCTGAAATCTTTTGTTTGCCGTTTTCTTTTGTGTAAACACCATCAACAATCATGCTGTCAGCTCGGATGGAATAAACACCTTTGGCGTATTCCTTCCACTCACCTCCATTATAACAGCTGTCAGGGATACTCTGTACTTTGTTATGAACGCGCATCTCTGCGTATACCGAATCACAAGTGAACTTCAGCTGATATAATGTATAATTCAGCATTTCATCCTGACCCGGAATACTGTCTTGTATCCAAATACCCTGAAGGTAATCCGCTCCCTCTCCCTGCATATCTGAATGTCGTTGACAACTTGCAAAAAGAAAAAGCATACCTACCAAAATAGATAGGTATGCTCTTAATTGAGAATATGTAGTATTTCTTTTGTTCACTATATTATTTTAAGCTACCTACCATTTCTTCAGGCTTAACCCATTCGTCAAACTCCTCGGCTGTAACATAGCCTAATTGGATAGCTGTTTCTTTTAAGGTTGAATTGTTCTTATGTGCTGTTTGAGCAATCTCAGCAGCTTTATAATAACCAATTTTGGTGTTCAATGCTGTAACTAACATCAATGAGTTGTCAACAAGCTGTTTGATACGTTCGTAATTTGGCTCAATACCAACCGCACAATGCTCCTCTAACGAAACACAGGCATCACCGATCAATCTTGCAGATTGTAAAAAGTTAGCAGCCATAACGGGTTTGAAAACATTGAGCTCATAATGACCTTGCGTACCACCAATAGTGATGGCTACATCATTACCCATTACTTGAGCAGCAACCATAGTCAATGCCTCACATTGAGTAGGGTTTACTTTACCCGGCATAATCGAAGAACCTGGCTCATTCTCAGGAATCAAAATTTCCCCAATACCTGAACGTGGACCTGAGGCTAACATACGAATGTCATTCGCAATCTTATTCAAAGCAACAGCTAATTGTTTCAAGGCACCATGTGTCTCTACAATAGCATCATGAGATGCCAAAGCCTCAAATTTGTTCTCCGCAGTAACAAATGGCAAACCTGTAAATTCAGCAATATATTTCGCAACTAAAACATCATACCCTTTTGGTGTATTCAATCCTGTACCAACAGCTGTACCCCCTAATGCTAATTCTGAAAGGTGAGCTAATGTGTTTTTAACAGCTTTGATGCCATAATTCAGTTGAGCAACATAACCCGAAAGTTCTTGACCCAATGTAAGTGGAGTAGCGTCCATCAAGTGTGTACGGCCAATCTTAACAACATTCATGAACTCGTCAGATTTTTTCTTTAACGTATCACGAAGTTTCTCAACACCAGGGATCGTAACTTCAACAACAGCCTTATAAGCAGCAATGTGCATTCCTGTTGGGAAGGTGTCATTCGAAGATTGTGATTTATTAACGTCATCATTTGCCTTCAGAACAGGCTCCCCTTCACCAATCTTTCCGCCAGCCAATACTTGAGCACGGTTCGCAACAACTTCATTAACATTCATGTTCGATTGTGTCCCAGATCCTGTCTGCCAAATAACCAATGGAAATTGATCGTCTAATTTGCCAGCTAAGATTTCATCGCACACAGCAGCGATAGCATCTCGCTTCTCAACAGATAAAACTCCTAACTCGCAGTTAGCATAAGCAGCAGCTTTCTTTAAATATGCAAAACCCTCAACAATCTCATGTGGCATCGAACCCGATGGACCAATCTTAAAGTTGTTTCTTGAACGTTCAGTTTGGGCACCCCAGTACTTGTCAGCTGGAACCTGAACCTCACCCATCGTATCTTTTTCTATTCTGAATGACATAATTACAAATTTTGTGATAGGCAAATTTAGGACTGTTGCTTTTCATAAGCAAATCTTTTAATAACCTATATTCAAAATACAGCAGATTTATAATGATTTTTGCCAAATGAAAAGGAAAATTAGAACATATAACCCTTGTAGTTCCTGTCCAAAATGAAAATAATAGCGACTGACGCTAACTTATCTATTTTAGATCAGGAAAGCCTTTTCTGAATATGTTCCTCAATATGGTGATAAACCTGTTTGGGCTTTAATGTACGCCATGGAAAATTATTCAGGTATTCCCCAAAGTTGATAAAATAATCAATGTGATTATCTTGAAACTCCTTCACCACATGGTCGCGGAAATTGATTCCTGCAATCCATCCATCTTCAATATCATTGAACCATTCCTCATAATAGGAATCATCAGAAGCATGAAAATTCAAGATATTCTCTCCAATAAGAATGAATTTCGTAATTCCTTCATCGATCAATAAGTCAATAAGCTCACGCTTAAGTACCATAATATCATTATAGATGGCATCGTTCCATTCCCCAATAAACTCTATAATGCAATATCCTTTATCATAATCTGCATAGATAATCTTAAGGTATAAAGTCTGGGAGCCAAAGTAATCCCATTGCGGATGAAGTAGATAATTGTAGATTTTCTTATCGTATTCAAACTCACTATAAATAGTCCCATAAAATGGACTTCGCTCATCTTCTGCTGCTATATAATAGTCGCGCCAGTTGTAATATGGTTCTAATTCATGCATCTATCTGTAAAATTATTGAAAATTGCGGAATTATTACCTGTTAACCTACTTTTTGGACTGTTAATTGTTATAAAATAATTGTTATAATTTTCTTTTAAACAAATTGTTAAGTCATTAATTTTGCGGACCAGACCGTAAATGCAAAAAGGTAGAAAACGAAATATCTTTGTCGCAGCAACATATGCTGCTACTCTTCTATTGGGATTGATCCTCGGACAGAATTACTCTGACCAACAAGGATTCAATACCGGAGGATCTCTTGTGCCTATTGGATTATCAGATAACTCTTATAAAATACAACAGGTAGTCGATCTTATTTCAAATCGATATGTAGATAGCATTAATATGGACTCCGTCCAAAATGGAGCAATAAACCATATAATATCCCATCTTGACCCATATTCAACCTTCTTGACTCCAAATGAATCTCAAACCCAAACAGAGGTCCTGGAAGGTACATTCGAAGGAATTGGAATGGAATACTTCAACCTGAATGATACCTTATTGGTAGTAGGTGTTATTACAAACGGGCCCGCTGATAAAGGTGGATTTAAAGTAGGAGATAGAATCCTTAAGATCGGAAAACGAGACATTGCTGGTCATTCAGTGTCCAAAGAAGAAGTTGAAAAATTAATGCGTGGAAAAAGAGGGTCAACCGTGCAGATGATAATTGAGCGTGATTCTGCAGTCATGTCAACACCATTAAAAGCCGTTCGTGATCAGATAAATGTCAGCTCACTTGACGTAGCCTATCTTATTAAACCAACCATAGGGTTTATAAGAATAAGAAGATTTTCCCTGAAAACTGCTGAAGAATTTAAAAATGCAATTATTGACCTTAAAAAACAAGGTGCGAAAAGTCTAATATTGGACCTTAGGGACAATGGTGGTGGATATTTTCATATTGCCATTAAGATGGCCAGCGAATTCTTTCCTGATCAGCGACTCATGGTCTATACCGAAGGGGCTCATGAAGCCAGACAGGATTATCTTTCCGAAGGAAAAGGTAGCTATGACCACGGTCGATTGGTGGTATTAGTCAATGAGAGAACAGCATCAGCCAGTGAAGTCGTTTCTGGAGCTGTACAAGACTGGGATAGAGGTACAATTATAGGAAGAAGGACCTACGGTAAGGCAACTGTGCAAGAACTGTTCGACTTCTCAGATGGCTCTACAATTAACCTCAGTATAGCTAGATATTACACTCCTCTGGGACGTAGCATCCAACGTAAATATAGCCCAAATTGGTCTATTATGAATGACTATGTGTCCATGTACAGTGGTTTATGGTCTCTTGATACAACATATGCACATGCACAGGCGTACCAAACCAAACTCGGAAAAAAATTGTATAGTGGTGGCGGTATTGTACCAGATATAATAATACCAGTGGATTCTAATGAGGTGAGTCTTTTGTATAAAGACCTTGTACAGTCCAGTCTGATAGAACAATTTGTATACAGCCGATTCACCAAAAAATTACCAGCTTATTCAATCGAGAACTTTCTCCAAGGATATAACCTCCCAAGAACGGAATACAATAGCTTTATTAAATTTTTGACCGATCGTGGTTGGAATATATCTCCTGGAAAACAACGAGATTTGCACGACCTCATACAAAGTGATATTGAAGCGCTTTTGGGAAGATATTATTTCGGAAGAGAGGCTTATTTCAAAGTGAAAAATAGATATGACGCCTTCATAGAATCTGCATTGGCACAGCTCGGAGTCGTCAACAATAATTCCTAATAATCCTATTAATTAAGACTGATGTCTGCATAAATAGGGTAGTGGTCAGACATCTTCTTCTTCACCACCTGATAATTGTTCACTGAAAAGTTCTTTTCACAGAAAATGTAGTCAATCTGAAGAATGGGCAATAACTCATAATGGGTAACACCCCAACCATTTCCCTTTTCCTGAAATGCATTTTTCAGATCTTTTCCTATTAAATTAACTGAATAGGACATAGGCGTATCATTAAAGTCGCCCATAACAATCTTGGGATATTTCGTTTCTTCAATATGATCAAACAAAGATTCAGCCTGGTCGCTGCGCTGTTCAAATGCCCATTTTAATTTTCTGCCAACACGTTTTGTTTTGGTCTCTTCAGTACCATCTCCAGTTTTAGGATTCTGAATGAATTCCTTGTCCTCACTCTGTAGACCAAAGGAACGTAAATGAACGTTATATACCCTTACCGTATCCTCGTTCTTAACAATGTCAACATAAATGATCCGGTTGATACCATATTCATTCTTCTTGATCAATCCCGAATTGATAATCGGAAACTTAGAAAAAATAACCTGCCCATAGGCATTATATTCATTCTGTTGCGAAGGAGCAAAATAATAGCTGTCAAAATTATTGTGAGATTTGATCTTCTCACTGAATTTTTTGTTCCCTTTGATCGTACTGCTGAACTCCTGCAAGCAGAGCACATCGGGATCAACATCTTTGATGATTTCTGTGAAAACATCCTTAGCAGGCGTCTCTGTCTTCTCAACAGATTCAAACATATGCACATTGTAAGTCATAACCCGCAAAGATGAATCGTTCTTTGTCCGTGGTTCAACAGAATTGAACGTGACATGCTTCGTCATTAAATTCCAACCTATTAAAATAGCAATTAGGGAAAACAGAGAATACTTAGGTTTCCGTAAAATCCAGTAAAAGATAAAACCTAAATTAATCAATAAGATGGGTAAATAGCCCAACCCTAAAAACGAACTCGGCCAAAAGGATTTCGGATTAATAATAGAAGCTGAATAACATACAAAAAGAGCAACTATAGCTGCTAGGTTGCCCAGCATAATGGTCTTGCTAAAAAAACCGAGATTCTTCTTTTTGATTAACATTATTCTTGCTCTTCTCTACTTATCCTAAATAGGATTTCTTTTTCCCGTGAAGATAGACTTTCGTATCCATTTTGAGAAATTTTATCCAAAATTTCATCTATAACTTCCTGGTTCGGAAGATCACCTTTGTAACTACGGTAAGTAGGAACTTTTTTGACAGGATGGACCACCCGAAGTTTCTTCTTTCGTTGAAAAACAAACCACTTGCTCAAATCATTTCCCGCCTGTAATTGATACATGAAAATCGCTCCCCAAAGAATCGCAATAGGAAAGGTTGCTGCCGCAGCTCGATTAGCAAACAAGTAAAATAAAATCTCTAATGAAAAGAAAACAATAGCAATGGTCCGAAAACGAACAGTCCCAAACAAAAACAACCTGATCTCCAAATTGGGAACCAAAACCATTATGCTCGCAACCAAAGAAGCCAATCCCATCGAATTCGAAAACAAAGAAGAATAAGGCCCCTTAGCCAAAAATTCAACCTGCGATAAAGCCAGAAAACTCAACCCGCTCAAGAAAAATGAAACAAAGAAAACGGTTAGTAATTGGCGCTTGTTTAGAAAATTCAGAAAAGTAGTGCCCATCCAATATAACCAAAGACAATCGAATACAATCCGGAATAAACCGTCGTAGACGAATGGATAGGTAATCAACGTCCATGGACGCAAAATAAACTCCGAAAATGTATTCGGAAGAGTCAAGTTGGTCAACATCCAATCATAAAGCGGAAAGCTGATCACTCCTAGGTCAACTAATAAATCAGCAATATGAAGTAGGACAAATAGAATAATCTGAATAGATAGTATATAAGGAATTGGAGAACCTGTTTGATAGGTTGTCCTGAAGAACATTTTTAATCCACTTTCCTTTTTCATATCTATCGAGACAATCTTAATAATAATTTGTTCTTTTTATTCCCCACATTTTTAAAAGAATAAACCCAAATAAGGCACCTCCAACATGCGCCAAGTGGGCAATTGATGACCCTGAACTCGAAAAACCCAAAACAATTTCAATGACAATCAGAATGGGAATAAAATATTTAGCCTTAATTGGGACCGGTAAAAAGATCAACATAAGTTCTGCATTTGGAAACAAATACCCATATGCCAAAAGCAACCCGTAAATCGCCCCTGAAGCTCCTACCAATGGTGTGCCGTATATCGAAAGTAATGTTCCCAATTGATCTTGTGTAATCGGCAAATTAGTTGAAACCATACCTGTAGTATAGTTGAAATTCAAGAATTGAGACGCTTTAACAGTGCCAGCAATGCTATAAACCTCAAACGCTTGGACACCATATTGCAAAACCAAAGCCCCTAAACCACAAATTAAATAATAGTTCAGAAAGCGCTTTGGACCCAAAATCCGCTCAATAACAGCACCAAACATCACCAACGCAAACATATTGAAGAAAATATGGCCAAAACCTCCATGCATAAACATATAGGTGATAATCTGCCAGATCTTGAAAAATGGTGAATCTGGATAAAAAACTCCAAAGAATCTCGTAGCTTGATCAAAAATCATCGATCCAATAAAACAAACAATATTGATGATCAATAGATTCTTCGTTACTGTAGGTAAATTTCCTAAAAGGTTATTCATATAATAATTTCAAAATTAAATGATCCTACCAAAGCGCTCGGCTAACTCCTGTAGGGTATAAGTAATAATTACGGGCTTCCCAAAAAGAGAAATGTTTGGTGACTCACAAGCAAATAACTTGTCGATCAATTCAGCCATACCATCATTGTCTAATTTCGTACCCGGTTTAATCGAAGCATTCTTCGCCAAACTTTTTGCTAATCGCTCCCTCTTGTTCAGACGCAAGTCGCTCTGGTTCTTGAAATCCTCCAATAACTTCTCGATAATCTGGCTCTCATTGATGTTTTCCAAATCCGCCGGAATTCCATCTACAATATACGTAGTTTTCCCAAATGGACGTAATTGAAATCCCAATGAATGGATTTCAGGCAAAATATCCTGAACCAAAGCAAAATCAGCCGGATTCAACTCAATGGTCTGTGGAAACAAACTCTGCTGGCTCGTCCCTTGATTATTCGTTAATTGTTGTTGAAATTGCTCAAAAAGAATCCGCTCATGCGCAGCTTGTTGATCTATCAACATAAATCCAGAATGTATTTGAGATACTATATAACGGTTGTGCAACTGGAAAAATTGCTTCTTCGGCTGGTCCGATGGCTGGATAATTTCAGCCTCTGATCTAACATCTTCCTCCGTGGGAAGAAGACTGAGTTGCTCCGCTTCTTCCGTTTCCGTAATCTGATATAAACTGTCCCAGTTCTGTGGAATAGCGCTCCTCCGTTCAACCTGTTCCGGTGCAATATAACTACGTGTATGTTTTTTTACACCATCATCAAATGGATTGAAATTCGGATTGAAGTTGATCGTTGGTGCTTGAATCTCATCCAAAGGTTTCGGAGTAATCAAGTTGTTGAAACCCGTTTCCTGTTCAAAATCCAAGGTGGGAGCAATGTTATACCTCCCAATACTGCGCTTTACCGCTGACCTAAGAATAGCATAGATCGCCTTTTCATCCTCATATTTAATCTCTGTTTTGGTAGGATGAACGTTGATGTCGATTTTTGATGGATCGATATCGATAAACAAGACATATAACGGAAATGTATCAGCTGGTAGGATCTCCTCATATGCATTCATGACAGCATGATTCAAATAAGGATCTTTTATGTATCGGTTGTTTACGAAAAAAAACTGCTCACCGCGAGTTTTCTTGGCAAATTCAGGCTTACCAATAAATCCATTGATGTTCAAAATACTCGTCGTCTCCTCAACAGGAACCAACCTCTGATTGTAGTTGTTGCCAAATAAGTGAACAATCCGTTGTTTCAAAGTTTCTTTAGGCAAATGAAACAATTCATTGCCATCACTATGGAAACTGAAGAATATATTGGGATGTGCCAATGCAACACGTTGGAACTCGTCGATGATATGTCGAAGCTCAACAGAATTGCTTTTTAAGAAGTTCCTTCTAGCAGGAATATTGTAGAAAAGGTTTTTTACAGAAATGCTCGTGCCTGCAGGAGCTTGGTCTGGGTATTGTTGGATAACCTCTGATCCTTCGATCTCTACTACCGTACCCAACTCATCCTCAATGCGTCGAGTCTTAAGTTCCACGTGGGCAATAGCTGCTATAGAGGCCATCGCCTCACCTCGAAATCCCATCGTACGAATCGCAAATAGATCCTCTGCCTTCCTGATCTTCGAGGTAGCATGTCGCTCAAAACATAAACGAGCATCCGTAACGCTCATACCACAGCCATTGTCAATCACCTGGATCAATGACTTCCCCGCATCTTTGATAATAAGTTTTATATGATCTGCCCCAGCATCTATAGCATTCTCCATCAGTTCCTTGATCGCTGAAGAGGGACGCTGTACAACCTCGCCCGCCGCAATCTGATTTGCTACTGAATCTGGAAGCAATTGAATTATATCCGACATAATCTACAAAGGTACAAAAATGACTCCAATCAATAGGATTTTAGCCCACCTCTTTAAACTAATTATTGTCAAATATTTTGAATAACCATAAGACCTTTTATGATAAATGTTTATCCGCAATTAATTGGTCAAATATTTTTATGACTCCCGGAACTTGAGCCTCCTCCAATTCATACATCTCCATGTCAAAAAACTTAACTTCTTCTATTTCATTGGTTGGGTGGATATCTTCAATCAATTCGTAAAGAAAACAATCCTGTTCCATAAGAATGTTTGATGATTCGCCATAGTGCTGTTATTTGACATTAATATTGTAAGACCTGTTCGGTGCCTCCAACACCCCGCCCTGGTTGGTGTCTCCACCAACCAGTAAACCTGGCTCAAGTTTCAATTGTATCTTTAAAATCTCCTTTAATAGGATTGTTTTGCAAATAAAAAATCCCGCTTCTAAAAACGGGATTTTAATTTATTAATCAACTATTTTGTCAATAATAGCTATTGCTTTGTCCAAATCTTCTTTTGTGACGGTCAGATGCGGTCTGAATCGGATACTCTTATCGCCACATCCAAGGATCAACATGTTCTCGGACATTGCATCCTTCACAAATTTATCCCTGATTTCTTCTGAAGGCAAATCGAATGCGATGAGAAGCCCTTTACCCCGAACATTACTGATGCTTGGGTGTTTTTCCTCCAGTTCCATTAATTTAACTTGAAGATATTCCCCTAATGTTTCTGCCTTGTTTACTAATCCTTCCTTTTCGATGATTTCAAGAATCAACTTAAAGCGAATCATGTCCACCAAGTTGCCACCAAAAGTAGAATTGATACGGCTCGATTCCTGGAATACATTCTTCTCAACACGGTCAAATTTCTCCCTGTTCGCCAAAATGCCACAAACCTGGGTTTTCTTGCCAAATGAAATAACATCAGGTACTATACCGTAATGTTGGTAACACCACATCTTTCCAGTCATCGCAATTCCTGTCTGAACTTCGTCCAAAATTAGGATGATATCGTGCTGGTCACAGATCTCACGCAATTTCTGGAAAAATTCCTTCCTAAAATGATTGTCACCACCTTCTGCTTGAATAGGCTCCAAAATTAAACAGGCAATGTCATTGGGATTGCTCGCAATGGCAGACTCAATTTCTTGTATCGCTTGCTTCTCGAGTTCTACGGTAGCAGCAACAGATTCTTCAGTCAATGGAAAAGTCAACTTCGGATTCGTAATCCTTGGCCAATTAAATTTTGGGAAATACATGTATTTCCTCGGGTCTTTTGTGTTCGTCAAGGATAATGTATAACCAGTCCTGCCATGGAATGCTTGCTTAAAATGGATCACCTGACTTGCCTCTTGGTCAATCCCTTTTGAAAGGTTCAACCTCGTCTTCCAGTCAAATGCAGCTTTTAGAGCATTCTCAACGGCCAATCCTCCACCGTCAATAAAAAAGCAGTAGCTTAACTCTTGGGGAATCCCAACACGCTCAAAAGTATCCATAAAATCAGCATATTCGTCAGGATAAATATCCGATAAAGCTAATTTGTTAATCGATACTTTTTCAAGCTGCTTTTCATTCGCCAGAATATATGGATGATTATATCCAACCGGTGAGGATGCAAACATGCTGAACATGTCCAAATACTCCTTACCATCGATGTCTACGATATAAGAACCGTGGGATTTGTCCAGGTCCATAACAACAGGTAGCCCATCTGCCAATATATGTTTTGCTAATCTTTTATGTGTTTCTCTCATAATGGTTTATAAATCAAATTTAATACCTTGTGCCAAAGGCAAGCTTGTTGTGTAGTTAATAGTATTGGTTTGTCTGCGCATATATATTTTCCATGCATCAGATCCTGACTCACGGCCGCCACCAGTGTCTTTCTCTCCCCCGAAAGCACCACCGATCTCAGCGCCGGAAGTACCAATGTTAACATTGGCAATCCCACAGTCAGACCCATTCTGACTCAAGAACAACTCAGCCTCTCGTAAACTGTTGGTCATGATCGCTGATGAAAGTCCTTGTCTTACGCCATTTTGCAGCGCAATCGCCTCATCAACCTCACCCTTGTATTTTATCAAATATAAAATCGGTGCAAATGTCTCATGTTGTACAATCTCATAATGATTTTCAACTTCTGCTATGACAGGTGTTACATAACAGCCACTCTCATAACCTGATCCTTGCAATACTTCGCCTTTGGTCAGTAACTTGCCACCCTCTGCCTTGATCTTGTCAAGAGCTGATAAGTACATATCAACTGCCGCGGTGTCGATCAAAGGGCCCATATGGTTTTTGCTGTCCAATGGATCTCCAATCTTTATTTGTTTGTAGGCGTCAACCAATGATTTCTTAACCTTATCGTAAATGCTTTCATGGATAATCAACCTCCTTGTGCTCGTACAGCGTTGTCCTGCTGTCCCAACCGCGCCGAAAACCGCTCCAATGATCGTCATCTTTAAATCTGCTGATGGACTTACAATAATGGCATTGTTGCCACCTAACTCCAACAATGATTTTCCTAAACGCTGTGCCACAACTCCAGCAACAGCTTTACCCATACGCGTAGAACCTGTAGCCGAAACCAATGGAATCCGATCATCCTCAGCAATCCATTTCCCTACCTCAGCATCTCCGGTAACAACCGATGAAATGCCCTCAGGCAATTTATTGGATTTTAAAATCTCCCCAATGATGTTCTGGCAGGCAACAGCACATAGAGGAGTCTTTTCGCTCGGTTTCCAAACAACAACATCCCCACAAACTAATGCTAAGGCAGCATTCCAAGACCAAACTGCTACAGGAAAGTTAAATGCAGTGATTATTCCTACAATCCCTAGTGGATGATATTGATCGTACATCCTGTGGCCAGGTCTTTCAGAATGAATGGTATTGCCATATAACTGTCTGCTTAATCCTACAGCAAAATCACAGATGTCGATCATCTCCTGTACCTCACCTAAACCTTCCTGGTAGGATTTTCCCATTTCATAGGATACCAATTTCCCTAAAACAGGCTTCAATTCACGCAATTTCTCTCCTAATTGACGGACTATCTCCCCACGCTTAGGCGCAGGAATATCCCTCCAAATCAATTTAGCCTTCTCAGCCTCTTCTATAACTTTATCGTATTCCTTTTTTGTAGTGCACTTTACCTTGGCAATCAACTTTCCATTTGTAGGAGAGTAAGAATCAATCAATTCACCCTTAGCAAACCATTTGTTTCCCGTAGAGGTACCTAGATTCTCAGACTCAATCCCAAGTGCTTTTAATTCTTTTGATGTCATAATATGGTTTATATTATTCGAAATTTTCATAAATATAGAGAATTATTTTTGTTATTTTATATATTAGACAGTAGATTGTTTAGAGTTATAAAATTTTGTGATACGAGAATTACGAAATTTAACCAATAACAAGTCCCAAAAATTTAAATTGATGACCAATGTCATTGTTAAAAGATAAGAAGAACCTTAATTTAGAACTATAATCATATTATAAAAACAATAAATATTTAAACCCTAATCATTAAACCAGTAATATCTCATATCTCATATCCCACATCTCACATCTAATATCTCACATCTCACATCTCAATACTAATATGGACTACTACCAAATCGAACAATTACTAACACCTGAACAGCTTTTGGTTCGCGATTCGATAAGTGAATTTGTCAAATCTGAAATCTCTCCTATAATCGATCAGTATGCACAAGAGCACAAGGAAATTCCTGATCTGATGAAAAAATTGGGCAGAATTGGTGCCCTGGGGCCATTTATCCCCGAACAGTACGGTGGGGCAGGCCTCGATCAGATCGCATACGGACTTATAATGCAGGAATTGGAATATGGCGATTCTGCAATCCGATCCGCAGCATCTGTACAATCTTCATTGGTCATGTACCCTATATATAGTTTTGGATCAGAAGACCAAAAACTAAAATTCCTCCCTGGATTAGGAAAAGGTGAACTTATTGGTGCATTCGGCTTGACAGAACCCAACCATGGATCCGACCCAGCTGGAATGGAAACAAAATTGATAAAAGATGGAGATGGATATAGATTGAATGGTGCAAAAATGTGGATCACCAATGCGCCGATCTGTGACATTGCTGTGGTATGGGCTAGAGACGAAGAAAAGAAAATCAGAGGGGTCATCGTAGAAAGAGGCTTCGAAGGATTCAGTACACCCGAAACACTGAATAAGTGGTCCCTGCGGGCATCAAAAACAGGAGAGTTGGTTTTTGATCAAGTATATATCCCTAAAGAAAACATCTTACCAGAGGTGAATTCGATGCGCGGACCATTGTCATGCCTCAATTCTGCCCGATACGGAATTTCTTGGGGTGCGATCGGAGCTGCCGTTGATTGCTACCAAACAGCCCTGAAATATGCTAAAGAACGCCAACAATTCGGAAAACCAATAGCATCATTCCAATTGCAACAGAAAAAAATGGCCGAAATGGTCACAGAAATCACCAAAGCACAGCTGCTATCCCTACGTTTGGGACAATTGAAAAATGAAGACCAAGCAACACCAGCGCAGATATCAATGGCTAAAAGAAATAATGTAAATATGGCCCTGCAGATCGCTCGCGACGCTCGACAGATACTCGGTGCAATGGGCATAGTAGGCGACTATCCTATTATGCGACATATGATGAACCTGGAATCGGTCATCACTTATGAAGGAACTCATGATATCCATCTATTGATCACAGGTAATGATATAACAGGAATCAGCGCATTTTAAATGTCGCCCCTGACCCAGTTGAACTTTTGTGTATGAAGGGGGATATTGTCTAAGTCTATTTTCGTCAATTCCAAGGTTATAGGAGTTTCAGAATTTACCGTGGTTAAGATAATATTCCCATTATTCCCTTTTTTGTAAGTGGCATGGATTCCTCTCTCGCCATATTTAGCAACAATCTTCACTTCCTTCTTTTTACGGTCTACTATGATCTGATAATCCGTGCTCTTGGACTCGTAATTCTGAATAATCAGCTTTGTATCGGTCATAAATATAAACTTCTGCCAATTTTCCGATATGCCTATCAGATTTTTGTTCTTCTGTTCCTTGTCTGTAATATAGAAAGCTCCATATAGCTCTGATTCTGGATCGTTAAAAGCATTCCTTATTTCACTAGAATTGTTTTTCGAACTTAAAGACACGCCAACAGTAATCACAATCAATAAGTACTTTATACTAATAATTGAAATCCTGCCTATTTTTCGAAGTTATGTTCAAATTGGGAAAACTGACCAAGGAGGTGGATTTGCCCTGGCAGAGAAAAGCAAACAGTCTCTGGATATTTGGAGCTAATAGAAATAGGCAAAATAATACCAAAGCAGTCGAAACCATTTTTACCGGCACGTTGTAAAAGTAATTAATGGCCATGACGTTCAAACTTGTGGCCAATGTAATGAGAGCGCCCAATGTTGCGGTCTTCCTAAAGAGCAAGAGGACCCCCAATACCTCAACGATTCCTATAAATATATTATAACCATACGATGCTCCAAAAAATGTCCAAGCCAATGTCATAGGGTGCATATTGTAAAGAGGTGACACAAGAGTAAGATGGAAAGGAAATGGAAATTGGCTTTGGTAAAGTTTCGCAATGCCATATTGTATCATCATCAGCCCTATATAATATCTAACAATTACCGTGAGCCAATAATAGAGTGTGTTGTAGTTCTTCGTCCCTTTGGCAAAAATTGACCAAACAAGAGTGCCAATTAGCGAAAGCATTAGAACAATAAACAATGTATACCAATGAAAGCTGGTGTCACCACTACCACCGAAACCGTAGGTGATGGTTCGGTCATCTTGAAAGATATGGTTAGCCACCCAATTCGCCGAAACCAGCAGCGCATCAATTTTCAACAGGGGTTGCGGATTCAATAAGATCAATGTCCCGTTGTTGAATAAAAGTGTAAACAGGACTATAAACAAAAAAGTGAACCTGAATAATATAGGATTGCTTGGAAAGTAAGCTGAGCTTACACTTTGGTTATCATTGTCCATGGTTATGATTGGGTTTGATTAAAGATAATTGATTTTTGGGGGCTTCGAAAGCTGATATTGTGTATTTAAGGTTTTTTAACAGCGACAGGTGATGGGGGTTTATTTGACTGCTATTGACTCTGCTGGTTCTTGTTATGGTCTTGTTCCTGTCTCGGTATACTCTGGTTCGTCTCTCGTTCGGACCTTGTCCGGACCTTGTTCGGAGCTTCTTCGGAAAACACCCGAACGAGGTGCGAACGAAAGAGGACTGAGAGTGGAAGGAGAGTGGAAGGAGAGTGGAAGGAGAGTGGAAGGAGAGTGGAAGGAGATCAAAACAACCGCCGTGGCCGGTGTCCCCACCGGCCACCTGTTAAACTGTGATTGATCGGATTAATCATGTTTGACATGATTATATGTGGAAAGGCTGAAAGGTGAAATGTGGAGCAGGGATGGTAATGATGAGCAAAAGCCCCATCGGGGTCAAATGCCAGGGGCATGAAATATATCTTAAATGCCTTTCCGTTTCCGTGCCCGCCGGGGTCGGCCGGGGGCGCGCTTTCCCCCGCTGGCGTACCCGCGAGCCGGCCTTTTGGCCATTGGCCGAAAAATTATCTTTCAATGGCATAGCGAGTTACGGTCATTCTGCAAAAAATGTTGTGCCGGGGTCTTGGAAGTAATGTGCAAATGTCCCTATCTTTGCACCACTCCGCAAGGGAGGGACGGCGGAAACGCCACTGAAATGAGGGGAAGGACGGGCGACACCGCAGGCGGCACGATGCCGGCACGGGAAGCCGAAAAGGGGYCGCGAAAATTATTTCAAAATAAATTTTGCGGATTCGAAAAAAGCTCCTACCTTTGCAGTCCCAACCAGGGGAAACGGCGATGGGCGCGACGCCCGGAGCCAACAGAAATGACAGTTCAGGAGTGCTCAAGCACTCT